>RXJO01000338.1 GCA_003987795.1 Curvibacter sp. | reverse complement strand
CCAGGCAGAGATCACCGGCAGAGCCGGGCAGCAAGCTCATGGACGTGACGGTGGTGAAATGCTCTTTCACCAGCCACACCGCCGTGTTGCTGGCGAGGTCCACCCGCCGGACCCCCGTGACATCCAGCACCCACAAGCTGCCGGTCGAATCGGTCGCCAGCGCTTTCGGCGTGAGAAAGGTCACATCCTGGTGAGCCATCGGGTTTTGGTTCCAATAGTCGTAGTCGCGGAAGACCCGCCCCGGGATGCCTGCCACGGTGCTGACCACCCCGGCCGGTGTGATGCTGCGGATCGTGCTGCCGTAGGTGTAGGTGACGTAGACGCTGAGTCCTTCGTACGATTGCTCAGAGGCATCGCACACCAGCAGATGGCCTTGCCGGTCAAAGGCCAGGCCTTTCGGGTTCGCAAAGCTGGCCGTCGCACCCGGGCCATCGGCATAGCCCAGCACCCCGGCCTGCCCGGCCCAGGTCTGCTGTACCCCGTTCGGAGAAACCCGCACGATGGTGCGATTGCGCACGCCATAGAAATTGCCCTGGGCATCCCGCGCCAAGCCGCCGCCAACCGGGAAGCCGGTGAACAAGGTGGTGACGACGCCCGTGGGTGAGACCTGGCGCAAGGTGGCGGCCTGAACGTCCATCACATAGAGGTTGCCCGCCGGGTCCAGACAGCAGGGGCCCATGTTGGCGAAGCGGGCCTGGGCCCCTTCACCATCGACCGCCCCCGGCTGGGCGGCACTGCCCGTTCCCAGCCCACCTGCCAGCAGACTCAGCGTGCCGCCCGAGCTCACGCTCAGCACAGCGGCCGTGCTTTCCACCTGACCCGCCGCATTGCTAACCACGACACTGAAGCTGGCGCCTTGGTCGGCCAGCGTGGCCGTGCGCTGCAACTGCTGGGCTGAGGCGCCCTGGATCGGGCTGCCATTGCGCTTCCATTGGTAGCTCAGACCCGGCCCCGAGGCCTCGACCGTGAGCGTGTAGGTGCGGCCCTCGCGCACCGTGGCCGAGGCCGGGGCCGTGGTGATGCGCGGCTGGCCCGTGCTGGTGTCGGCCGTGGTCGAGCCACCGCCCCCACCGCATCCGGCCAGACTGAGCAGGCTGCCGCTGCCCAGCAAGGTCAGCCATTGACGGCGTGCAGCGTCCACCCGGAACGCCGCCGTGTTGGTATCTTTGTTCATGTGATCTCCCTGACAGCCCTCATCATAAGGAGCCTCGCAGGGGCGCTCAACACGCCGGGCTGGTGGCATCAGATGGGCTGTGCCCCAAGCGCTCAGTCCAGAGAGATCTTGCGCTCGCGGATCAGGCGGGGCCAGAACTGGCTTTCCTGCCCCCAGTGCTTCTGCATGGCGGAGGCATCGGAGGGCATGGCCTCAATGCCCATGGTGGCGAACTGGCTACGTACCGGTTCGGACTGGATGGCCTTTTGCAGTTCAGCGCTGAGCTTGGCCACGATGTCCTTCGGTGTCGATGATGGAACGACCAGGCCTTGCCACGCCACTGCCTCGACGTCTGTGTAGCCCAACTCCATCAGTGTCGGCACCTCGGGCATGGCTGCAAGGCGGGACCTGGAGAACGTGGCCAGCGGCTTGAGCTTGCCCGCCTTCATCATCTGCATGCCAGCGGCCGCGTCCACGACCATCAGGGGGAGCTGTCCGCCCACCACATCCTGAATGGCGGGTGCTGCGCCGCGGTAGGCCACGTGCAGCAGGTCCAGGTTGTGACGGGCCTTGAGCATCTCCATGGCCAAGTGGTGCGGGCTGCCAACACCTGGCGTACCAAAGCTGATCTTGCCGGGGTTGGCCTTCGCGTCAGCGAGCAACGCTTTCACGTCGGCATAGCCGGCGTTCGGGTTGACAGCCAGCAACAACGGGAAGCGTGCCATCATGCCAATGGATGTGAAGTCTTTCTGTGGATCGTAGGAAAGCTTCTTGAACAAAGCTGTGTTGAACACCAGTGTGCCGTTGTCGGCCGTGAACACGGTGTAACCATCGCCCGGGGACTTGGCCACATTCTCTGCGCCAATCACGGTGGCGCCGCCAGGCTTGTTGTCGATCATCACGGCTTGGCCCAGTTGTGACGACAACTGAGTGCCAACGGAGCGTGCCAGTGCGTCCGAGCCACCGCCCGCTGCGTAGGCCACCACCCAGCGAATGGGCTTGGAAGGGTAGGTGTCGGCCCAGCTTGTGCCAAGGCAAGTGCTGGTCAGCAAGGCGCCAGCCACCAGAACGGAACGTCGAATACGCATGGATGTCTCCGGTTATTTGTTGGTCAGGAAAGGACAGGAATCTCAATGCACGGATGGCGCTGGGGCTGCCGTGCCGGCCAGGCGAGCCTCCATCAGACGCACGATGTGCAACAGGGTCTGTGTGCACGGAACAGCAATGCCATGTGCGGCCGCTGCGGCGACCACGGCGCCATTGATCGCCTCGATCTCGGTGCGCCTGCCGGCCAGCATGTCTTGCAGCATGGAAGGTTTGTGGCCGATGTGGTGCGCGATGGCGTCAGCCACGCGGTCCTTGCAGGCCTCAGGCCGGACCGTCACGCCCCGGGCCCGCGCCACGGACAGCACCTCGTCGACCACCGTGAAGGCCAGGGCCTGCCCGTCGGCGAGTGCGCCGAGTTGGTCCACCGTGCATTGGGTGGCGGTGCAGATGCTGTTGAGTGCCGCATTGAAAGCGACCTTCTCCCAGATGGCCGACCACACGGCGGTATCGACCGTGCTGCTCAGACCGGCTTGCTTGAGTGCCTGCGCCGCCGCCGCCACAAAGGGGCGGTCACGGCCGTCTGCCGCCATCATGCGCACCACCCCCTGGCCATGGGAGTGGACATGGCCAGGGCCCGCGAGGTCGGCTGGCCAGGTCGTCACCCCGATCAGGACGCGGTCCGGTGCCACGTGCTGGCTGAGGGCCTCTACATGGCCCAGGCCGTTTTGCAGCGACAGAACATGGGTGTCCGGATGGAGCAGGTGCCGCACCCCGGCCAGCGCGGTGGCGGTGTGCAAGGTCTTGGTAAAGACAAGCATGAGCTCCGGTGGCTCGGTGGCCTCCGAAGGCAGGCAGGCGCGAAGCCCCTGGACGTAACGGTCGCCTTCGTCCGTCTGGAGATGCAGCCCTTTGGCCCGGATGGCCTGCAGGTGCGCTGCGTTCACGTCGACCAGGGTGACGCTGTGGCCACTCTCGGCCAGCAATCCCCCGAACAACGATCCCATGGCGCCCGCGCCGACAACAACAATCTTCATGGTGAAACTTTCGCGGAAGTCCGCTTTTCATTGACAAGGCCCGCCGGGATGGCCGCTTGGTCGGATCCCGATTCGTGTGACATGCGGGTCAATCTCCGACGATCTTTCGTTCGCGGATCAGCTTGCCGAAGCGCAGCCCATCGTCCAGGGCCTTGGCATGGAACTGGGCGGGGGTCATCGGCGCCGGCTCACCACCCAGGGCCAGAATGCGTTCGCGGGGGCCCGGCAGCGCCAGCGCCTTGTTGACCTCGCGATTGAGCCGACTGACGATCTCGGGCGGCGTGCCGGCTGGCGCGTACAGCCCGAACACGGTGTCTGCATCGAAGCCCTTCAAGCCGACCTCGTCGAGCGTCGGCACCTGGGGGAACAGCGGCGAGCGCTGGAGGCTGCCCACCGCCAGGATCTTGAGCTTGCCGGCCTTGATCTGCGGGATCGCCACGCCGGGATCGAACAGGAAATCCAGCTGCCCGGCCAACAGGTCGGTGAGTGCAGGCGCCGCGCCCCGGTACGGGACGTGTGTGGCAAACACCTTGGCTTGCGACTTCATCATCTCGGCGGCCAGGTGTGGCGAGCTGCCATTGCCCGGCGACCCGAAAGACAGCTTGCCCGGCTGGGCCCGAAGCTGGGCCAGGAACTCTTTGGCATCTTTGGCCGGAAAGCTGGGCAAGGTCACCAGGAACACCAGCACGCGTGCTGCGGCAGCCACCGGCTCAAGGTCTTTGCCCGGGTCAAACGACATCTTGGGATACAGGTGCGGGTTGACCGAGACCATGCCCCCTGAACTCATGAGCAAGGTGTAGCCGTCGGGCGCCGATCTGGCCACGGCTTCACCGCCGATGTTGCCGCCCGCACCGCTTTTGTTCTCGACCAGCACCGGCTGGCCGAGCGCCTCCTGCAGGGGCTGGGTCAGGGATCTGGCGATCTGGTCGGCCGCGCCACCCGGCGGAAAATTCACGATGATCTTGATGGGCTTGGCGGGCCAGGCCTGCGCCAGGGCGAAGCCGGGCAGGGCCAGCGAGAGGGCGGTCAGCGCGGCGCCCAGGGCCCGACGTGCGCCCTGTCCACCCGCCCAGCGAGAGAGGCGTTGTTTGTCCATGTTGTCTCCATGATTTTTTTGGGGGCAGGGCACGCGCCAGCGCGGCTGGCGCGGCCCGCAGCGAACACTCAGAACGGGTAGTGCCGCTCTGTGGTCTGCAGGCTCACCCAGCGCAGGTCGGTGAACGACTCGATGCCCGCTCGCCCGCCAAAGTGGCCATGGCCCGAATCCTTCACGCCGCCGAAGGGCATCTGGGGTTCGTCGTGCACCGTGGGGGCGTTGATGTGGCAGATGCCGGACTCGATGCGCCGCGCCACGTTCCAGGCCTTGGCGATGTCGCGGCTGAACACTGCGGCCGACAGACCGAAGGCGTTGTCGTTGGCGCAGGCCACGGCGGCGTCCACGCCGTCCACCCGCACGATGGGCTTGACCGGGCCGAAGCTCTCCTCCTGGTAGATCAGCATCTCGGGCGTGACGTGGTCCAGCAGCGTGGCGGGCATCAAGGTGGTCTCGGCCTTGCCGCCGCACAACAGGGTGGCCCCCTTGCCCAGCGCGTCGTCGATCAAGGCGTTGCAGCGGTGCACCGTGCTCATGTCGACCACCGAGCCCAGCACCACCGGCCCCAGGCGCGGGTCGCCCAGCGGCAGGGATTGGGCCTTGGCGGTGAGGCGGGCCACAAAATCATCGGCAATCGACTGGTCGACGATGATGCGTTCAGTCGACATGCAGATCTGCCCCGAGTTGGCAAAGGCCCCGAAGGCCGCGCCCTGCACGGCCGCGTCGAGGTCAGCATCTGCCAGCACCAGCAAAGGCGCCTTGCCACCGAGCTCCAGCACAGCGGGCTTCAGATGCTGCGCGCACAGCCTGGCGATGATCCGCCCCACCCGGGTCGAGCCGGTGAAGTTGACCCGCCGCACGGCAGGGTGGGCCACCATGGCCTCCACCACGGCGCCGGCATCTTCGGGGGCATTGGTGATGAAGTTCACGACGCCGGCGGGCAGGCCGGCCTCCTGCAGCGCCTCGATGATCAGACCGTGCGTGGCGGGCGACAGCTCTGAGCCCTTGAGCACCACCGTGTTGCCGCAGGCCAGCGGCGTGGCCACGGCACGCACGCCGAGGATGACCGGCGCGTTCCAGGGCGCCATGCCCAGCACCACGCCGGCCGGCTGGCGCACAGCCATGGCCAGGCTGCCGGGCACATCGGAGGGAATGATCTCGCCGCCCACCTGGGTGGTGAGGGCGGCCGCCTCTTGCAGCATGCCGGCGGCGACGTGCACGTTGAAGCCGGCCCACAGCGCCGAGCTGCCGGTCTCGGCCGCCATCGCGGCGGTGAAGGCCTCGGCCTTCGATTCGAGCGCGGCGGCGGCCTTCAGCAGCAGGGCGCGCCGCGCCCCAGGGCCCATGCCCGCCCAGGCCGGAAACGCCTTTTGTGCGGCCTCGACGGCGCGCACCGCATCGGCCGGGGTGGCTGCCGGTGCCCGCGTGGCCACTGCGCCATCGAGCGGGTTGCGCCGATCAAACGTGCGACCCGAGCTGGCATCGCAGCGCTCACCCTGGATCAGAAGCTGAATCTCTTGCATGAATGTCTCCGTGGTACTTGGAATGAAAGACTTGGAAGGAAAGATCGCGAACAGGCGCTCAGGCCACCACCAGCTCGATCAGGCAGGGCCCCTCGTGGGCCAAGGCTTTGGCCAGGGCCTCGTGCAAGGCATCGGCTTGGTCGACACGCCACCCCGGCAGCCCATGGCCGGCGGCCAGCGCCGGGAAATCGAGCCCTGCGAGGTCGGTGCCCTCAGGCGTGTCACCGGGGGCATAGCCGAAGACCGGCGCAAAGTCTTGCAGTGCGGCGTAACGCCGGTTGTTCAGGATGACGAAGGTCAGGGGCAGTTGGAGGCGGGCCGCACTGAACAGCGCCTGGATCGAGTACAGGCTGGAGCCGTCGCCGATCAAGGCGATCACGCGCCCCGGCAGGCCGAGCTTGCGGCGCCCCAGCGCCACGCCCACCGCTGCCGGCATGCCATGGCCCAGGCCGCCACTGGCCATGGTGTAGAACGAGTCGGCGCCCGCCATCGGCAGGTGGCGCTGCATCACGCTGCGTGATCCGGGGGCTTCTTCGACCACCACGTCCTGTGCCTGGCGCAGCTCATGCAGCGTCTGCAGGGCGAAGGCCACCGTCATCGGGTGCCCGGCTTCAGCCCGCGCTGCGGCCGGCCGCAAGGGCGGGGCGCTGCGCTGAACCTCAGCCGCGGGCGATGCCAGCAGGCCCGCCACGGCCAGGCGCACGCTGCTGACCACGCTGTGACCTGCGGGCGTCCAGGCGGCGGTGTGGGGGTCGTCAACAATCTGCCAGAGCGTGCAGCCGTCTGGGATGTGGGGCCCATGGCCCTCGATGTGGTAAGTGAAGGCCGGCGCGCCCAGCACCAGGATGAGGTCATGGCCCGCCAAGGTTTCGACAATGCGCTCACGCATCGGCGGCAGAAAACCCGCGAACAAAGGGTGATGCTCAGGAAAGCCGCAACGCGCGCTCATGGGCGCGGTGTACACCGGGGCCTGGTGGCGCTCGGCCAGCGCGGTCACCATGTCAACCGCGGCATCGCGATCGACGCCGGCACCGACCACGATCACCGGGCGCTGGCTGCGCGCCAGCGTCTGGGCCAGTTGCTGCAGCATGGCCGGGTCGGGGGCACTGACCTGGCTGAACCGGCGCATCGGCACCCAGTCGCAGGGCTTCTCCCAGTCGTCTGCCGGGATCGAGATGAACACCGGGCCCTGGGGGGCCTGCATCGCCACCTGATAGGCCCGCATCAGCGCCAGGGGCACGTCTTCGGCGCGGGCGGGCTCGATGGCCCACTTCACATAGGGCCGCGGCAGCTCGGTGGCCTGGGTGGCCGCAAGAAATGGATCAAAGGGCAGGATCGAGCGGGCCTGCTGGCCCGCCGTGATGATCAGCGGCGTCTGGTTCCGAAACGCCGTGAAGATGTTGCCCATGGCATGGCCCACACCGGCCGCAGAGTGCAGGTTGACCAGGCCCGCGTTGCGTGTGGCTTGCGCATAGCCGTCGGCCATGCCCACCACCACCGATTCCTGCAGGCCCAGGATGTAGCGGAAATCGGCCGGGTAGTCGCGGAACATCGGCAGCTCGGTCGAGCCGGGGTTGCCGAAGACCGTGTCGATGCCCAGATCGCGCATCAGGCGCAGAAAGGCTTCACGCACGGTGGGACGGGGTGGGGCGGTTGGGTGGGGCATGGCGCTTCAGTCAGGTTCGTGGGGTTCAACAACGGTGGGTGTGCGGCAAGTGTCGGCACACCCGGTCAGTCGGGCAACAATATGAACCTACTAAGTGCTATTGGATAAACCAATCAATGGAACAGCTCGACCTGAACCTGCTGAGGGTCTTCGATGTGATCTATCGAACCCGCAACGTGAGCCGCGCCGCCGAGCAACTGGGCCTGTCCCAGCCCTCGACCAGCCAGGCCCTCACGCGCCTGAGGCTGGCGCTGGGCGACCCGCTGTTCGAGCGCACGCGCGGCGGGGTGCGGCCCACCCCCCGGGCCGACGATCTGGCGCGCTCGGTACAGACCGGCCTGGCCCACCTCGAGGCCGGGCTGGCATCGGGCAATACCTTCGATCCCCGGCGCTCCAGCACCGAGCTGCGCCTGCATCTGACCGACATCGGAGAGGCCCGTTTTCTGCCGGAGCTGATGGCCGAATTGCGGCAGGCCGCCCCGGGCATCCAGGTGCGGGCGAAAGCCTGGCCGCAGGCCGAGATCGGCATGGCCCTGGACAGTGGCGACATCCACCTGGCCATCGGGTTTCTGCCCGAGCTCAAGGGGGCGCTCAGCGAGCAATTGCTGTCTGACCGTTACGGGGTGCTGCTGAGAAAAGGGCACCCGATCACCGCCCAGCTCAAGCGCCCGGTGCTGAGCCTGCGGCGCATGCAAAGCCTTGAGATGGTGGCCGTGCGGTCTCACGCACAGACCTTGCAGATGCTGCGCGCCGCAGGCCTGGACCGTCAGATCAAGCTCATGACCTCTACCTTCCTGGCCTTGCCGGCCATCGTGCGCCATTCGGATCTGGCGGTGCTCATGCCCCACGCGATTGCCAGCGAGTTGACCAATGAGTTTCTCGACAACGGCAACCTCGTGCTGCTGGACACCGAGCTGCCCTCCAATGCCTTCACCGTCTCGGTGCATTGGAGCCGCCGCCACGCGCATTCACCGCTGGTGCAGTGGGGCCGAGAGGTGCTGATCAAGCTCTTCAAAGATCCAGCGCAGCGCACTTGATTGAGCGGGCCTGCCAAGCCCTGTCAAGGCGCTGCCGCGCCCGCCGCCTCAAAGCGCATTCACCAGCAGCAACAGATCGGCCAGGTGGTCGCGCCGTTCGGATCAATCAAGCAAGCCTCGGCGGTTCAGATCGCGAAGGGCCGCGACAAGGTCAATGGCTGCGCCCAAACCCAACACAGTCAAGTTGCGCAGGGGCGCAGCCACTTCGCTCAGCGAAGCCGCGCTGCGCCTCACCTTCCCGCTATCACCCAAGCCATGCAGGCTGCCCGAAGCGCCAAAAATCGCAGGGCCTGTCCAGACAGACCCAGAGGCTGTCAGCGAGAGCTCCTGAGCAGGATCCCTTCAACCGACACCTTGAAGTTCTCCATCACCTCGTCGATGGGCTGGCCCATCTGGGCATGGACGATGGCACCGTCGATCACCAAAGCCAGCAAGCGCCCCACGGGCACGGCATCGCCCTCAAAGACCTTGTCCAACACAGAGGCCATGTCCTGCTTGTGTTGACGCACCGTCTCCAAAATTTTCGGGTCTGACGATCCCAACTCAGCAGCCGCATTCAGAAACGCGCAGCCCCTGAAGTCGGGGCTGCTGAACCAATCCCTCAACGTGCTCGCCAGGGCGTCCACGGGCAACAAACCTGCACCTCTGGCCTGCTCCAGGCTGGTTTGA
Organism: Curvibacter sp.; assembly: GCA_003987795.1. GTDB lineage: Bacteria > Pseudomonadota > Gammaproteobacteria > Burkholderiales > Burkholderiaceae_C > Curvibacter. Next base: position 1,580 of record RXJO01000338.1, on the reverse strand, counting down.
AACCAGGAGATCCACTTCTCGTGACGGAAGTCGAGATAGGCCCGAATCAAATCGTCTTTGCTCGCGTATTGGCGATAGAAGGTGAGCTTGCTGACTGGCGCCTGTTCGATGATCTTGTCGATACCCGTCGCCCGTATGCCCTCCTTGTAGAAGAGCGCGTGGGCCGCGACCAGGATGCGCTCGCGCGAAGGCAGCTGGTCTGGAGATTCGTTTTCAAATTTCATGGTCACATTGTAGACAGATCGTCCTACATTAACTAACATCGCCCATGTAGACAAGTTGTTCTACATAAAAATTGGAGGTCTCACCATGGAAACTCGTCCCCCACTGCCCCCGTTCACACGCGAAACGGCCATTCAGAAGGTCCGTCTGGCTGAAGACGGCTGGAACTCGCGCGACGCCGCCAGGGTTGCAATGGCATACACCCTGGATACCCAGTGGCGCAACCGCGCCGAATTCGTCAACAACCGGGCCGAGGCCCAAGCCTTTCTTGAGCGCAAGTGGAACAAGGAGCTCGACTACAGACTCATCAAGGAGCTGTGGGCGTTCGAAGGCAATCGCATCGCCGTTCGGTATGCCTACGAGTGGCATGACGATGCAGGGAACTGGTTTCGGTCGTACGGCAACGAGAACTGGGAATTCGAAGCTGACGGGCTCATGCGCCGTCGCTACGCCTGCATCAATGACCTGCCCATCAAGGAGTCTGACCGGAAGTTCCATTGGCCGCTGGGCCGTCGCCCCGACGATCATCCCGGCCTCAGTGATCTGGGCCTGTGAGCTGACGCGTTCACCTGAGAAGGGGCTGGTGGGTACTTTCTGAGCGCGTCAGCATCCGACGCCTATCCTCCGGCAAAGCCGACATGTCGCTTCTGTCGACCACCTCGGGATAGGTGCGCCGCCCCTTCAAGATGAAGCGCTCGCGCTGCGCAAACGCAAAATTGGCGAGGGCCTCAGCATTCTCGACACGACCGAAGATGGCCGCAGCCAGATCAAGCTGCGGGCTCATGATCAGACCGTCTGGCTCACGCAGTTGGAGATGGCGGAGCTGTTTGATGCCAGCAAGCAGAACGTCTCGCTGCCTCTGAAGAACATCTTCGAAGATGGAGCACTGGACGCGGATTCAGTGGTCAAGGAAGCCTTGACAACTGCAGCAGACGGCAAGCGCTACCCGACACTGCTCTACAAGCTCGACGCCATCCTGGCCGTCGGCTACCGCGTGCGATTGCCGCGTGGGGTGCAGTTTCGCCACTGGGCTTCAACCGTGCTGAACGAGTACCTGATCAAGGGCTTTGTGATAGACGATGAACGGCTGAAGAACCCGGATGAGCTTTACCTTCGGTTCGACCAAGACCGTAAAAGGCAGGAGGCCAACGCCGCAGATCAGCAGGACGAGGTGGATCTGAAGGCCTTGGAAAGCACCCTGAAAAGGCGGCAGAGGCCATGTTTCGGGTTAAGTCTGATGGCTGTTGATTTCCATGCAATCCGAACCCACCGGGGGTGCGGACGAAAACTTGGACTACTAGAAGGTAGTTCATGTATTCCTACGAAGACCGAATCCGAGCCGTTGAGCTGTACATCAA
>RXJO01000284.1 GCA_003987795.1 Curvibacter sp. | reverse complement strand
CGTGGCCGCGCAAGCCCCCAGCCACCTGAACGCCGATTCGCTGGGCTTTCGCCTGCCCGCAGGCAGCGCCCTGACCGAGGTGCAGCAGCGCGAAAACGCGATCTCCGAGGCGCTGGTGACCCAGTTCCTGGCTGCCGATGTGATCGTCGTCGGCGCCCCGCTGTACAACTTCAGCATCCCCAGCCAGCTCAAGGCCTGGATCGACCGCATCTGCCAAGTGGGCCGCACCTTCAAGTACACCGACAAGGGCCCGCAAGGCCTGGCCGGCGGCAAGACCGTGGTCGTGGTCTCGACCCGCGGTGGCAAGTACTCGACATCGGACGCGGGCAACGCCATGGAGCACCAGGAGAGCTACCTGAAGACCGTGTTCGGCTTCCTGGGCATCACCGATGTGCGCATCGTGCGCGCCGAAGGCCTGAACATGGGCCCCGAAGCCAAGGCCGAAGCCCTGGGCTCGGCCGAGAAAGATCTGACGGCTGCCCTGGCCTGACGCAGGCGGCCTGAGGTCGGCGGCCCTGTTGGCCGCCCTGCCCACCCAAGCCCACCCCGAGTGGGCTTTTTTCGTTGCCTGACCGGATCGCTGGCTAGTTCACCAGTTGCAAGCGCCGCAGTGTGCGCACCAGGCGCCCAGGCTCGTGCAGGCTGAACGCCTTGCGTGCGTACTGAGGCACGTGCCAGACAGCGCGCGTGCCCGCGAGGAAGGTGGCGGTGTCTCCGGGCTTGAGGGTGAACTCACGCCCCTGGTATTTGACTTCCACCAGGCCCTCCAGCAGGTGCACGGTTTCATCGACACCAAACTGCCACTCAAAAGTGCTGGGGCCGTCGCAGGCCCACAGACCGGTCGTGGACCGGCCGTCAGGGGATTTGCTGATCTCGGTGGCCCTGAAATTCGGTGTGCCTTCCAGCACCCAATCCGGGTTCACTTTGAACGAGGTCAAGGGGCGATGGACCGAGGCTTCCGACGCAGGGGCGGCACGGCGCAGGTACACGACGCCGTCCCAGGCCGCTGCCAGGGCCAAGGCCGTTAACGCCCCTCCCAGGGCAACAATGATGTTTTTTTTCATGGCGGTTTGGATTATGCCGAAACCGCCACCAAGTTAACGCTCTGTAAAGAGCCGGGCTGAACCCGTCAGACCTGATCGAGCGCCTGGGCCAGATCGGCCAGCAGATCGTCGGCATGCTCGATGCCGACGCACAGCCGCACGGTGTCTTCGCCCACGCCCGACTTCTTCAACTCCTCGGGCGAGAGTTGGCGGTGTGTCGTCGAGGCCGGGTGGGTGGCCAGCGACTTGGCGTCACCGATGTTGACCAGGCGGGTGAAGAGCTGCAGGGCATCGAGGAAGCGCGCCCCGGCCTCACGGCCGCTGCCGCTGCTGGCCTTGACCCCGAAGGTCAGCAGGCCCGAGGCCTTGCCCCCCAGGTACTTCTGCGCCAGCGCATGATCGGCATTGCCAGGCAAGCCGGCATAGTTGACCCAACCGACCTTGGGGTGCTTTTCAAGGAACTGGGCCACCTTCAAGGTGTTGTCGTTGATGCGGTCCATGCGCAGTGCCAGGGTCTCGATCCCTTGCAGGATCAGGAAGGCATTGAAGGGCGACAGTGCGGCGCCCATGTTGCGCAGCGGCACCACACGCGCCCGACCGATGTAGGCGGCCGCCCCCAGAGCCTCGGTGTAGACCACGCCGTGGTAGCTGACATCGGGTTCGTTGAGGCGCTTGAAACGCGCTTTGTGCTGGGCCCAAGGGAACTTGCCGGAGTCGACGATGGCACCGCCGATGCTGGTGCCGTGGCCGCCCAGGTACTTGGTGAGCGAGTGCACCACGATGTCGGCGCCGTGCTCAAAGGGACGCAGCAGGTAGGGCGTGGCCACCGTGTTGTCGACGATCAGGGGCACGCCGTGACGATGCGCAATCTCGGCCACGCGGGCGATGTCAGTGACGTTGCCTTGCGGGTTGCCCAGCGATTCGACAAACACGGCCTTGGTGCGCTCATCGATCAGTGCCTCGAAGCTGGCCGGGTCGCGGTGGTCGGCAAAGCGGGCCGTGATGCCGTACTGGGGCAGCGTGTGGGCAAACAGGTTGTAGGTGCCGCCATACAGCGCGGTGGACGACACGATGTTGTCGCCGGCTTCGGCAATGGTCTGGATGGCGTAGGTGACCGCCGCCTGGCCCGAGGCCACGGCCAGCGCACCAATGCCCCCCTCCAGGGCTGCGACGCGCTTTTCAAGCACGTCGGTGGTCGGGTTCATGATGCGGGTGTAGATGTTGCCCGGGACCTTCAGGTCGAACAGGTCGGCCCCATGCTGGGCGCTGTCGAAGGCATAGGCTGCGGTCTGGTAGATGGGCACCGCCACCGCCTTGGTGGTGGGGTCGGGCGAGTAGCCCGCATGGACCGACAGGGTTTCGAATTTCCAGTTTTCAGAAGACATCTCGGGCTTTCTATGAGCAAGTGAACGGACCGGCCTCCCCGGTCATCGATGACCCCCACGGGGGTGCACCGATTTGAACACCGACCACCCGGTCGGCGTACGACGTTTTCCCTGCTTGCTTATGCGAAGTCCGGCGATGTCATCCGAGCCGAGGGCGCTCAGAAGCCGGCCAGCACCGAGCCCTTGAACTCGCTCTGGATGAACTTGCGGGTGTCCTCCGAGTGATAGGCCTTGAGCAGCTTGGCCACCCAGGGCTTGTCCTTGTCCTGCTCGCGCACGGCAATGATGTTGACGTAGGGGCTCTTGGCGTTCTCTTGTGCGATGGCGTCCTTGCCCGGATTCAGGCCGGCCGACAAGGCGAAGTTGGTGTTGATCGCCGCGGCGTCCAGGTCATCCAGGGCCCGGGGCAGTTGGGCCGCCTCGAGTTCGATGAACTTGAGTTTCTTCGGGTTCTCGATCACGTCCAGCGGGGTGGCCTTCAGGCCAGCCTCGGGGCGCAGTTTGATCAGGCCCTGGTCCTGCAGCACCAGCAGCACGCGGCCGCCATTGGTGGGGTCGTTGGGCAGCCCGAAGCGGGCACCGGGCTTGAGTTCGGCCAGGGTCTTGATCTTCTTCGAGTAGATGCCGATCGGGTAATTGACGGTGTAGCCCACCGAGACGATCTTGTAGCCGCGGTCCTTGACCTGCTGATCCAGGAAAGGCTTGTGCTGGTAGCTGTTGGCGTCCAGGTCGCCCGAGGCCAGGGCGGCGTTGGGCTGGATGTAGTCGCTGAATTCGACGATCTGGATCTTCAGGCCGTCTTTTTCGGCCACTTTCTTGACCTGTTCCATGATCTGGGCGTGCGGGCCGGCAGTGACGCCGATCTTGATGGGCTTGTCCTGGGCCAGGCTCAGGCCGGTGGACAGTGCGGCGGCGGCCAGCACCAGGGACTTGAGGACGAAACGCTTGTTCATGGGTTTTCCTTGTGAGAAAGAGCAGACAGAGATGGGGTGCAGCAAGCACCCCAGGGGTTCATCAGCGGTGGGCCAGACGGCGCACCAGCCAGTCGCCGACGCTTTGCAGCGCCTGCACGAAAACGATCAGCACCAGCACCACCACGGCCATCACCTCGGGCAGAAAGCGCTGGTAGCCGTAGCGGATGCCCAGGTCGCCCAGGCCACCGCCACCGATGGCACCGGCCATGGCCGAATAGCCCGTGAGGCTGACCAGGGTGATGGTGATGCCGGCCACGATGCCCGGCAGAGCCTCGGGCAACAGCACCTTGAAGACAATCTGGCGCGTGCTGGCACCCATGGCCTGGGCCGCCTCGATCAGGCCGCCATCCACCTCGCGCAGCGAGGCCTCGATCAGGCGGGCTGCAAACGGAGCGGCGGCCAGCGTCAGGGGCACCACCGCGGCGGCGGTCCCGATGGACGAGCCGGTCAGCAGTCGAGTCAGCGGGATCACCGCCACCAACAGGATGATGAAAGGGGTGGAGCGCACGGCGTTCACCACCGTGCCCACCAGGCGGTTGGCCCAGCGATTCTCCAGCACCCCGCCCGCATCGGTCAGACGCAGGTACACGCCCAGCGGCAGGCCGATCAGGCTGCCCAGCAGGCCTGAAATGCCCACCATCAGCACCGTCTCCCAGAACGAATCGAGCATGAGCTGCAGCAGCTCTGCGGTGAAGCGATCAAACATGGCTCAACTCCTCCACTTGCAGACCGGCCTGGCGCCAATGCGCCACCGCCTCGGCCACCCGGCCGGCCTGGCCGCGCGCCAGCACCGACAGCGAGCCGAAAGGCTCACCATGCACCTCGTCCACCTGGCCATGCACGATGCTCAGGTCCAGATCGAAGCGGCGCACCGCCTCGGACAGGATGGGCCGCTCGCCCTCGGCGCCGGCAAACACCAGGCGCAGCAGGCGGGCGCTGTGATCCGGATCGGCCGCCAACTGGGCGCGCACACGTTCACGCACTGCCTCCGGCAGGGCCTGGGGCACGACGTCTTCGATCAGGCTGCGGGTCAGTGCCTGCTGAGGCTGGCTGAACACCTGCAGTACCGGGCCGCTCTCGATGATGCGGCCCGCGTCGATCACGGCCACCCGGTCGGCCACCTGCTTGATCACCTGCATCTGGTGCGTGATCAGCACGATGGTCAGTCCCAGTTCGCGGTTGATGTCGCGCAACAGGCCCAGGATGGAGCGTGTGGTCTCGGGGTCGAGCGCCGAGGTGGCCTCGTCTGACAGCAGCACCTTGGGCTGGCTGGCCAGGGCCCGCGCAATGCCGACGCGCTGCTTCTGGCCGCCGCTGAGCTGCGACGGAAAGCGCTCGCTGAAGGCCGCCAAGCCCACCAGTTCGAGCAAGGGTGCCACGCGTTCGCGGATGCGGCGGGCGTCCCAGCCTGCCAGCTCAAGCGGCAGGGCCACGTTGTCGAAGACCGTGCGCGACGACAGCAGGTTGAAATGCTGAAAGATCATGCCGATGTCACGCCGTGCCTCACGCAGATCGGCCTCGCTGAGCGCCAGCAGATCACGCCCCGCCACTTTGACGCTGCCCCGAACCGGGCGGTTCAGCAGATTGATGGTGCGCACCAGCGAGCTTTTGCCCGCGCCGCTGCGCCCGATGATGCCGAACACCTCGCCGGCCGCGATGCGCAGGTCAATGCCGCGCAAGGCCTCCACCGGGCCTTGTGGGCCGGGGTAGGTCTGGTAGATGCCTTCTAAATCGATCATGAAACCCTGTTCAACGGTCTGTCGCTCCGGCGGGGGGCCGGAGAGAGGCGTCGACTGTAAGGGTTAACCCGCTGATGGCTAAATATTATTTAATTAGGTCATCAAAACCTGCGTTCATATAACGCAATCGATCTGAGGGCCCTCCACCCTCTTTCCGCAGGCCAGCCTCAGACGGCCCAGCGCAAGCCATGGGCAGGCACACCCGGCCATCGCGAATCCGGTGCCTCGGGCTCGGCGGCCTCGTGTTGCAGCACCCGGTCGAGGATGCGTTTTTCCAGGGCCGCAAAAGCCACATCGCCCCGCGAACGAGGGCGTGGCAGGGCCACCCGTTCGTCCAGCGCGATCACGCCATCCTCAATCAGGATCACCCGATCGGCCAGGGCCACGGCCTCCTGCACGTCATGGGTCACCAGCAGGGCCGTGAAGCCATGGCGGCGCCACAGCCCTTCGATCAGTTCATGCATCTCGATGCGGGTCAGGGCATCGAGGGCGCCCAGCGGCTCGTCCAGCAGCAGCAGACGGGGCTGGTGCACCAGCGCTCGCGCCAAAGCCACGCGCTGACGCTGCCCACCCGACAGGCGGGCCGGCCATTCGTTGGCGCGCTCGGCCAGGCCGACCTGGGCCAGCACCGCCTCGGCACGAGGACGCTGCTCGGGCGGCAGGCCCAGGGCCACGTTGTCGAGTACGCGCTTCCAGGGCAGCAGGCGCGAATCCTGGAACATGATGCGGGTATCCGGGTTGAGGCCGTTGACGGCCCGGTCATCGATGTCGAGCTGGCCACGGGTGGCCGACTCCAGGCCGGCCACCAGGCGCAGCAAGGTGCTCTTGCCGCAGCCGCTGCGGCCCACGATGGCCACGAATTCGCCGGGTTCGATGCTCAGATCGGCCTGGCGCAGCACTTCGCGCTCGCCATAGCGCTTGGTCAGGCCGCGCAGCTTGAGGCGCACGCCGCCGGAAGACGGATTGGAAGAAGGGGTGCTCATGTCAGCCATCCTGAGGGGGGGGTGAATCGTTCGATCAGATCAATCAAGGCGCCATGGTCAGGCGCTCTTCTGGTAGCCCGGGTGCCAGCGCAGCCAGTAGCGCTCCAGGCCCTTGGCGAACAGGTCGGCCAGCTTGCCCAGCAGCGCGTACAACAGGATGCCCACCAGCACGATGTCGGTCTGCAGGAACTCGCGCGCATTCATCGTGAGGTAGCCGATACCGGCCTGGGCTGAAATCGTCTCGGCCACGATCAGGATCACCCACATCAGGCCCAGCGAGAAGCGCAGCCCGACCAGGATCGAGGACATGGCCCCGGGCAGCACGATCTGGCGGTACAGGCCCCAGCGACTGAGGCCATAGGTGCGCCCCATCTCGATCAGGCCCGGGTCCACATTGCGGATGCCGTGGAAGGTGTTGAGGTAGATCGGGAAGAAGACCGAAACCGCAATCAGGAACAGCTTGGCACTCTCATCAATGCCGAACCACAGGATCACCAGCGGGATCAGGGCCAGCGCCGGGATGTTGCGCACCATCTGAAGCGTGGAATCCAGCAAGGTCTCAGCCCAGCGCACCGAGCCGGTCAACAGCCCCAGGACCAGGCCCAGACCGCCACCGATGCCCAGGCCCAGCAAGGCCCGGCCCGCGCTGACCTTGACGTGGGTCCACAGCTCACCCGAGGCGGTCAGTGTCCAGGCGGCCTTCAGCACATCGAAGGGCGCCGGCAGCACCCGGGTGGAGATCCAGCCCTGGGCCGAGGCGATCTGCCAGCCCACGATCAGGGCCACCGGCACCAGCCAGGGCAGCAGGCGCTGGGCCGGTTGGCAGCTCAGGCGCAGCAACGCGGCCAGTGCCGGAGCACCCGCCTGACCAGCATTCAGGAATCCCAGACCCGGCGCATCGAAGGCCTCAGGCAAGGGAGCCGCATTAAGTTCACGTGCAGGGGAAGTCATGTCAATCACCTCGGTTCAGTCAGTGGCTCAGCTGGCGGAGGCCTGTGGCACATACAGGTTGCCCACCACCTCGCCACGTGGCCCGCCGGCCAGAGGGGTGCTCAAGGCATCGCGCAGGCGCTGGGGCAGCAGCGGGAAAACAAGCTCGGCAAAGCGGTAGGCCTCTTCGAGGTGCGGGTAGCCCGACAAGATGAAGTTCTCCAGGCCCAGGGCGGCGTACTCCTGGATGCGATCGGCCACCTGCTGGGGGTTGCCGACCAGGGCCGTGCCGGCACCACCGCGCACCAGACCCACGCCGGCCCACAGATTGGGGCTGATTTCAAGTGCGGCCCGGCTGCGGCCTTCGGCCGTGGCCGGGTTCTTGTGCAGCTCGGCCATGCGGCGCTGGCCCGTGGAGTCCATGCGGGCGAACACCGCCTGCGCCCGGGCCACGGTGGCATCGTCCACATGGCTGATCAGCGAGTCAGCAGCAGCCCAGGCCTCGGCCTCGGTTTCACGCACGATCACGTGCAGACGGATGCCGAACTTGAGCTCGCGACCATGGCGGGCTGCGCGGGCACGCACATCGGCCACCTTCTTGGCGACCTCAGCCGGCGGCTCACCCCAGGTCAGGTAGGTATCGGTCTGAGAGGCCGCCAACTCGTGGCCGGCCTCGGACGAGCCACCAAAGTAAATCGGTGGGTAAGGCTTTTGCAGCGGCGGGTACAACAGACGCGCGCCGTTCACACGCAGGTGCTTGCCCTCGAAGTCGAAGGTCTGGTCACCATGGCTGCGGGCCAGGATCTCACGCCAGATGTGGATGAACTCGCTCGACTGTTCGTAGCGCTCGGTGTGGTTCAGGTAGACCCCGTCGCCCTCCAGCTCGATCTGGTCACCGCCGGTGACCAGGTTGATCAACAGACGACCCCCAGAAAGCCGGTCGAAGGTGGCCGCCATTCGCGCCGCCAGCGCGGGCTGATGCAGCCCGGGGCGCACCGCCACCAGGAACTTCAGGCGCTGCGTCACCGGGATCAGGCTGGAGGCGATCACCCAGGGGTCTTCGCAAGAGCGACCGGTGGGGATGAGCACGCCTTCGTAGCCCAGGCTGTCGGCCGCGCGGCCGACCTGCTGGATGTAATCCAGGCTGACCTCGCGGGCCCCTATTTGCGTGCCGAGGTAACGGCTGTCGCCATGGGTGGGAATGAACCAGAAAATCTTCATCGCTGAACTCCGGGGGTGAGGGAAGCGGCGCTCTGTGGCGCCTACCAGGCCAGGCCCGGCAAAGGCCAATGGGAGGCCACGCCCGTGGCACCCCAGAGAACCGGGCTTGGCGAACGCTCGGTCGCACGTCGACGACGGCGCGTGAGCAAGGGTTGGGACCGGTGAAAGGGACGCTGGCGCAGCAGACGACCGCCCTCCTGCACCGGTGCAGGCAGTCCCCAATCGGCGGCGGTGACACACAACACACGCCAGGCACGGGCCGTGGTATCGGACAGCTCAGCACTCATGGAAACGCCCCTTTCAAATCAAAGGAAGGTGGTGATCGGTGTCGGGATCGCCTCAAAGATCGACCGGTGCCGCGTGCAGCAGGTTGAGCTTGCGCGGAATCAGCTTGAGGTCGAAGAAGGTGTCGGCAATCGACTGCTGCTCGGCCAGGATGTCGCGCGTCACCGGCGCGGCGCCATAGGCGACACGGCTCAGGAACAGCTCGGTGATGCTCTTGTCCAGGCCCAGCACATTCGACAACTCGACTGCCGCGGCAGCCTTGTTCTTGGAGATCCACTGCTCGATGGTGTTGATCTCTTCGATCGCGATGCGCAGCACATCGGTATGACGGGTGGCGAAGTCACGTGAGGTGAAGTAGTACGCCCGGTTGTTGACCACCCCCTTGGCGTCGGCCAGCAGGCGGGCGTCGAGCGTCTTCTGGGCAGCGGCCAGGAAGGGGTCCCAGATCACCCAGGCGTCGACAGCGCCCTTCTCGAACGCAGCGCGGGCGTCGGGCGGCGCCAGGAAGACCGATTGCACATCGCTGTACTTGAGGCCGTGCTTCTCGAGCAGCTTGACCAGGAAGTACTGCACGTTCGAGCCCTTGTTGTAGGCCACACGCTTGCCTTTGAGATCGGCCACGCTGCGGATCGGCGAATCCTTGGGCACCACGACGGCCTCGACGCCCGGACGGGGCACGGTGGCACCGGCATAGACCAATGGGGCACCTGCGGCCTGGGCAAAGATCGGTGGCGCTTCGCCCACGTCACCAAAGTCGATCGAGCCGACGTTCAAAGCTTCCAACTGAACGGGGCCGGCGTTGAACTCGGTCCAGGTCACGCTGATGCCCAGCGGAGCCAGGCGCTTCTCCAGCGTGCCACGCGCCTTGAGCAGCGACAGCCAGCCCTTCTGGTGGCCAATGCGGAACACCTTGTCGTTCTTTTGCGCCCAGGAGGGCAAGGAGGCAGCCGAGCCGGCCAGGGCGAGAGCGGCCGCGAGGGCCTGACGGCGGTTGGCGGAGAAGGGAGAGAAGGAGGAGCTCATGTTTTCTTTCAATGCTTGGATTCGGTCAGGACCGGCACCTGATGCTTCCGGTGCGGGTCAGAAAAGCGGCCAGTCGCAGCGGCCGGCAACGCCCTGGGCCTCAGACGCTACAGCGCACCTGGGCGAAGGGAATGGGCTCGAAATCGGCCTGGGCACTGCTGCGTTCGTAGGCCTCGGCCAGCAGCAGGCCCACCGCGTCATCGAGGCGGTCCGAAATCTCGGGGTTGACCTGGTAGGCGCCTTCGGGCGTGACCGTGATCTGGGCATCGGTGGCATACACACCGGGCAGGATGTGGCGGGCCGCCAGCGACTGCAGCACCGGCCGCAGCGTGTAATCGAGCGCCAGCATGTGGTGCGGGCTGCCACCCGTGGCCAGAGGCAGCACAGTCTTGCCCTTGAGCGCGGTCTGCGGCAGCAGATCCAGGAACACCTTGAGCAAACCGCTGTAGGCCGCCTTGTAGACCGGCGTGGCGACCACGATGGCCGAGGCCTGGGCCACCTGTTCGGCCGCGGCGGCAATGGTGGCCTCCGACACATCGGCCAGCAGCAGCGCGCGCGGCGTCAGCTCGCGCACCAGCACACTGCCGACCTCGGCGCCGCGGCGTTGCAGGCGATGGCCCACGCTGTCGAGCAGGGCCTGGGATCGGGAACGGGCCGACGGGCTGCCGGCGATCAATAAAACAGACATGGGTTCTTTGCGGCGGGGGTTGAAGTTGGGCTCGATTCTGGAAACACCCGCTTCAAACTCAAACGCATAAGAAATCATTTATTTATCTGATTTCCGTTGACTGACGCAACGCAAACCCCGCGCACACAGAGAACACCCCCACCCTGAGGGGGCAGGCTTCCAATGGGATAATCGGCGCCGAGTGCGGGGAGGCACCGCCCCCTGCAACACCCCACCCGAAGCGAACTCCAGAACAAGGATCCCCACATGGCACGCATGGTCAACTGCATCAAGCTCGGCAAGGAAGCCGAAGGCCTCGACTTCCCACCCTACCCCGGCGAACTGGGCAAGCGCCTGTGGGAAAGCGTGAGCAAGGAAGCCTGGGCCGCCTGGCTCAAGCAGCAGACCATGCTGGTCAATGAAAACCGCCTGAACCTGGCCGACGCCCGCGCCCGCCAGTACCTGGTGCGCCAGATGGAAAACCATTTCTTCGGCGGTGGCGCCGATGTGGCCCAGGGCTACGTGCCCCCTTCGGC
>RXJO01000026.1 GCA_003987795.1 Curvibacter sp. | reverse complement strand
AGAGAGGATGGCCGGGCCCGCAGGAGCGACCACGCCCATGGAAACGATGTACTTGAGCGCCTCGTCCACGCTCATGTCGAGTTCGATGCAATCGCTGCGTCGCAACATGACGAAATAGCCGCCGGTGGGGTTGGGCGTGGTGGGCACGTAGACGCTGAGGAAGTCATCCTTGAGGTAGGTGAGCACATCGCCCCCCGGGCTGCCGGTGACGAAGGCCACGGTCCACACGCCATCGCGAGGCCACTGGATCAGCACGGCCTTGCGGAAAGCATTGCCGCTTTCCGAGAACAGTGTGTCCGAGACCTGCTTGACGCTGGAATAGATCGAACGCACCACCGGAATGCGATGCACGATGGCGTCGCCCAGCTTGACGAGCTTGCGACCCAGGAAATTGCTGGCGACGGCACCGACCACCAACAGGATGAGCAGCGTGAGCAGCACCCCGAAGCCCGGGATGTGGAAACCCAGCAACTCGTCCGGCCGCCATTTCTGGGGCAGGATGAGCAGGGTCTGATCCAGTGTGCCGATGATCCAGTCGAGCACCCAGATGGTGATGGCCACCGGCACGATGACCAGCAGACCCGCGAACAACCATTTGCGCATGGCAGCCATGGTGGAGTTCATCCGTGGCAGGCGCAACCACCGCCGCAAGCGCCTGCAGAGGCGGTGGGGGCGGCGTCGGACTTGGCCGGGCTGGCCGAGGAAGACTCTGTCGACGGGCTGGAGGCCGCGGCCTCAGAGCCCGAGGACGCTGCGGTGGCCGGTGCTGTGGCACCGGTGGCCGCACCATTGGCGCCACCGTTGCCGCCCCGGAAATCGGTCACGTACCAGCCCGAGCCCTTGAGCTGGAAGCCGGCGGCTGTGATCTGTTTGCGGAAGGTCGAAGCATGGCAGGCAGGGCATTCCGTCAGCGGTGCATCGGAGATTTTTTGCAAGACGTCTTTGCTGTGCCCGCAGGACTCGCATTTGTAGGCGTAGATTGGCATGGCTTTCTGAGCTTGGAAAGGGTTGGGAGGGTAGGGACAATCCATTGCTGGATCATCCCCCCCTAAGAACCGGACGTGCGACTTTCATCGCATCCGGCTCAAGCACAACATAGGCAAACTGGTCAAACAACCTTCGATTTTAACTCGAAGACGTCTTGACAGTCTGCGCTCTAAGCCCGTCACGGGCCGGTTTCGCTACCGTCAGACCCAAGGCATGCAGTCTGATGTGGCAGACCGGGTGCAGGAGCACCCGATTAGAGAGAGCATCAGGACCACCATCCACTTTGCGAACAATGTGGTGGTCGTGCCATCCGCTGTCGTAGTCCAGAGGCTGCTCGCAAAGCGCGCAACGCCCCGTTTGTGAGACATACAGTTCGAACGTTTCAGACCGATAGCGCATGTTTTTCAACATACGCTTGGTCCTCAAGTCTTCACCGTAGGCCTCCCACTTTGGATCAAAAGGGTTGTATTCCCCTTTGATCTTTTGGTGTCTCACGATCTCTGTATCCGAGAGCCTTGTCAGCCTTTTCGTGAGTGGACCATCTACCGTCTTGACGTTTGCAGCAAATACAGTCCTTCCCCCGATGCTCTGCCAGTAGCGGCCTTTGCACCATGGTCGGGACTTCCTCGGATGTCGCCTCTTCGCCCAGCGGAGAAGCCGCCAGTAGATCAGACTATCCATCCGACTGAATGTCTCTTTCGCCACCACCGGATGGTGGTACTGAGCCCAGCCCTTGAGGATTGGATTCAGTTTTGCAATGAGACTCTCTTGGCTCACCGATATATGCGTCTTCACGATTTCCTGCACCTTGCGGTAGAACGATTGAACGTTTTTCTTGCTCGGCTTGATCAGTAACTTCCCCTGATATTTGCGGAAGTTCCAACCCAGGAAGTCGAAACCGTCATCCAAATGTACGACTCGCGTCTTTTCCAGCGATAGCTGCAAACCTCGTTGTGCAAGGAATGCTTCTATCCAAGGCCTGATTTCCGTGTCCAGCAACTCCTTGGAGTTACCAGTCACGACGAAATCGTCGGCGTACCGGACCAAATGAACTTTCAGTTCCTTGACTTTTCTCTTCCCGAATCTCGCATCGAGATGCGCCATCAGAGAGGATTCCAGTCCGTTTAACGTCATATTCGCCAGGGTAGGCGAGATGATCCCGCCTTGCGGCGTTCCTTCCATGGTTGGAGATAGGTGACCCTGGTGGACCACCCCGGCTTTCAACCACTTGCGCAGAATCCTTGTGTTCATGGGAACGTGTCGGATCAGCCAGTCGTGGTTGATATGGTCAAAACAGCCTTTGATATCCGCCTCCAACACCCAATGAGCCGAGGCCCTCTGAGCGGTGGAAACGAAGATCTGCGCCATAGCATCCGCCGTCGAGCGATTACGCCTAAAGCCGTAGCTGTTGGGGTCGCTCGTGGATTCCGCCACGGGTTCGAGGCCTAGCAAGTGAAGTGCTTGCATCGCCCGGTCAAATAGCGTCGGGATGCCCAGGGGACGGTCCTTGCCATTCGACTTGGGGATGAAGACCCGCCTCAGAGGCAGAGGTCTATAACCTCGTTGCTGTTTTAACCGACCAATCGCCATCCATTTCTGGATTGGAGTGTCCCAAAGCTGGCGATCAACACCTGCTGTTCGCTTGCCTTGGTTTTCGGTAACTCGTCGCACTGCCAGTGCCCTGGCGGAGAACGAGTGTATTAAGGACCGTTGCAAGGACTTAACCCTGCGCCAATCCTGATCTAGCGAAGCCTTCGCTAGTTTTTGCTGCGTCGTTCGCACAAATCGCTCAACCAGCCTCCAATCAATGGAGTGCCAATCCTGCGGTTCGCGTGAGGACGCAGAACCATTGAGATCAATGGTCTTTCTCATGCTTTCCTCCGGAAGTCAACCTTGCAGAGGACGCGCTTCACCCCAAAGGGATCCGCGAATCCCATTGGGGTCGAATGAACATAAGCAGCCGTCTAGCGACGGTTGCACCACGTGGAAGTCTGCGCGTTTTCACGCTGGGGCAAAGCTTGAACCCCTATGCCATCTGTTACTAACGGCCATTCGCTTTTTCCACGATCCCATACCCCCTCACCCAACAGGTCACCTTACGGCTTCCCTGCCACATCACTGAACATGCTGTGGCGGATGGTGGGGCTTACCACGTTCCCTGACATACCGACGACCCGCCGCTTGCGCGTATGGTCAACTGTCCGGTTAGGGCTCATCTCTCCTGGGGCTGCGCTGGTGGCGACGATCACTTAGTTTCGACAAGTGATGCCGGCAGCGTACCTTTTGGTTATGGCCTATCAGCAGATTTGGCCATTCAATTGTTACCCAGGTTCAAACGATGATTCACATGTGTTGCCCATGCGGAACTAGCCTGGCACCTTTGCCGCCTTTCTGCTGGCAGCATCCGGAGCCGACCCTCACGGGCCGACACCGCCGCATACGCGGGGTTGCGTTGTCAGGTGGGCTTCAAACACGGCCGTTACCAGCCGTGCATGCCACCGTAGGCTACTCGTGGTCGCACACGAGGTCACGGCCCTCTTTTTAGGAGGACGTGACAAGGCACATCAGAGCAGTACGCTCCGAGATAGAACACTCAGAACCACTGCGCACATGTGAATGCCCCATAGGGACATTCAGGACGACAGAACTCCGCTTGTGGCGAAGTCGTCGGCTATGTGCGCGAGCGCCACAAACGGCATTACAGCCGTCTCATTCCTCGACATCCTCCAGGGAGGTGTCGGATTAGGTTGGACCGGCAAGCCAGCCAACCGTGGTAAGGACTTCCCTAAGGAGGCCACTTGGAGGACGGCAAGCCGCCTCCAGTTCTGTACCCGTCAAGCGGGTGTGTATTGCTAATTATTTTGTGAGGCTAGCTACCTCTTCTCAGAGCGACACATTACGTGTCGCACCAAAACCCTCAATTATAGGCGGGCGCCCATTCTGCAAGAGGCGCCGATGAGTAGGCCATGGGCTGTCCGGGCTCAAACCCCGGGCAGGACGTGGTGCGAGGCATGGCTGTTGCGGATGGCCTGAGGCCCCAGCGAGCCGATGAGCATACCCGCCACCGCCGCCACAAAACCGGCCAACTGGGCAGGCACCTGCTCACCGGCCGGGGTCACAATGAACATCAGCCAGCACACGATGCCGAGCACGATCGAGAACAAGGCGCCCTGGGTGGTGGCCCGCTTCCAGTAGAGCCCGGCTGTCAACGGCACGATCGCCCCCACCAGCGTGACCTGGTAAGCCCCTGACACCATCTCATAGATGGGCTTGTCCTTCGACAAGATGGCGTAGGTGCACACGAAGACGCTGAAGATCAGCACGGTGATGCGCATGGTCCGGAGTTCCTGCTGGTCGCTCTGGCGCGGGAAGAACTGGCGCCAGATGTTCTCCACAAAAGTCACCGACGGCGCCAGCAAGGTGGCCGAGGCCGTGCTCTTGATGGCCGACAGCAAGGCGCCAAAAAACAGCACCTGCATCACAAAGGGCATGTGGGTGCGCACCAGGGTGGGGAGGATCATCTGGCTGTCGACCTTGCGGCCGGTGGACAGCAGTTGCTCGGTGGTCTCGGGCATGATGATCAGGGCGCTGGTGACCAGGAACATGGGCACGAAGGCAAACAGGATGTAGCAGATGCCGCCGATCACGGGTCCCCGGGTGGCCGCCCGCTCGTCCTTGGCCGACATCACGCGCTGGAACACGTCCTGCTGCGGGATGGAGCCCAGCATCATGGTCATGCCCGCCCCGATGAAGAACAGGATGTCCTTGAACTGCATGGGAGGCCAGAAGGCAAACAGGTCTTTCTCCTGCGCGTAGGCCAGCACCTTGTCCACACCACCCGCCTGCTGCCCGGCGAACACGGCGAGAATCAGCAGACCGCAGACCAGGATGATCATCTGGATGAAATCGGTGACCGCCACCGACCACATGCCACCGAATAAGGTGTAGGCCAGGATCGAAGCCGTGCCGATCAGCATGCCCACCGGTTGCGAGATGGCGCCCTCGGACAGCACGTTGAACACCAGCCCCAGGGCCGTGACCTGGGCAGCCACCCAGCCCAGGTAGCTGATCAGGATGATCAGCGAGCACAGGATCTCGATCACCCGGCCGTAACGTTCGCGGTAGTAGTCGCTGATGGTCAGCAGCGACATCTTGTACAGCCTGGCCGAAAAGAACAGGCCGACCAGGATCAGGCAGAAGCCTGCACCAAAGGGGTCTTCGACGACGCCGTGCAGGCCCTCCTTGATGAAGGTCGCCGGGATGCCCATCACCGTCTCCGACCCGAACCAGGTGGCAAAAGTGGTGGTCACGATCATGAACAGCGGCAGATGGCGCCCCGCGATCGCGAAATCGGCGGTGTTTTTCACGCGCTTGGCCGCCCACAGGCCGATGGCAATGGTGACGAGCAAGTAGATGATGACCAGGGTCAGCAGCACGGAAACCTCCAGGAAGACGGCGGATTATCCCGAAATCGGGCTCAGTCGGGCTCAGAAGAGGCGGATTCTGATGATCAACTGCAGCACCAGCAAACCCAATACAAATCCCATGCCACCGTAGACGATGGACTGCAGCAAGCGGTTGGTGCGTCGCTGTTCGGCCAGCAGCAGGGCCAGCTCCTTCTTGTGACCGGCCGGCCCCTGCTCCAGGTAGCCCGCGAGCAGACGCGGCAGCTCAGGCAAGAGCTTGGCGTAGCGGGGGAACTCGTCACGCAACTGCTTGAACAGTCGCTGCGGGCCCACCTGATCGAGCATCCACTTCTCCAGGAAGGGCTTGGCCGTGCTCCAGAGATCCAGATCAGGGTCCAGCTGGCGACCCAGGCCCTCGATGTTGAGCAAGGTCTTCTGCAACAGCACCAGTTGGGGCTGGATCTCCACTTGGAAGCGACGCGAGGTCTGGAACAGGCGCATCAGCACCATGCCCAAAGAGATCTCCTTCAGCGGCCGGTCGAAATAGGGCTCGCACACGCTGCGGATGGCGGCTTCCAGCTCATCCACCCGGGTCTCCGCTGGCACCCAGCCGCTTTCGATGTGCAACTCGGCCACCCGCTTGTAGTCGCGGCGGAAGAAGGCCGTGAAGTTCTGCGCCAGGTACTCCTTGTCGTATTCGGTCAAGGTGCCCACGATGCCGAAATCGAGAGAGATGTAGCGCCCGAAGGTGCCGGGCGCGAGACTGACCTGGATGTTGCCGGGATGCATGTCGGCATGGAAGAAACCGTCCCGGAACACCTGGGTGAAGAAGATGGTGACGCCATCGCGCGCCAGCTGGGGAATGTTGACACCAGCCTCGCGCAGCCGGTCGAGCTGGCTGATGGGCACGCCTTTCATGCGCTCCATCACCATCACCTCGGGGTGGCAGAAATCCCAGAACACCTCGGGGATCAGCACCAGATCCAGTCCGCTCATGTTGCGCCGCAACTGGGCGGCATTGGAAGCTTCGCGCACCAGATCGAGTTCGTCGTGCAGGTATTTGTCGAACTCGGCCACCACCTCACGCGGCTTGAGCCGCTTGCCGTCCGAACTCAGGCCCTCGACCCAGCCCGCCATCATGCGCATCAGGGCCAGATCCTTGTCGATCACGGGCAGCATGCCGGGGCGCAGCACCTTGATGGCCACCTCGCGCTCCACGCCACTGGCGGTGCGAACGATGCCAAAGTGCACCTGGGCAATCGACGCGCTGGCCACGGGCTCACGGTCAAATGCCACAAACACCTCGTCCACCGGACGACGGAAGGCGCGCTCGATGGTGGCGACCGCCACGTCGGAACTGAACGGAGGCACCCGGTCCTGCAACAGGGCCAGTTCTTCGGCGATGTCGGGGGGCAGCAGGTCACGCCGGGTGGACAGCACCTGACCAAACTTCACGAAGATGGGCCCCAGATGCTCCAGAGCCTCGCGCAGGCGCTGGCCACGCGGGGCCTCGAGCGACCGGCCGACCGTGATGATGCGCGCCAGGCGGATCATCCAGGGGCGACCGAAGTGGGTCAGCACCATCTCGTCCAGGCCATGACGCAACACGACCCAGAGGATGTAACACCCTCTCAACAGACGGCTCATAGTCCGTCCTTGTCGCGCACGATGGAGGTGGCCGGGAAGCGGGTGACGAAATCCTTGAGACCGCGCACCAGGGTCTTGATGGCCTGCACGGCTGCATGAGCCGGGCCATCGCCCACGACACGGGCCAGGTCTTCCTCGAGATCCCAGCGGACGTGGTCCACGATCCAGTTGATCTCTGCCGCGAATTGCACGTCGCCTTCGATGCGCACCGGGGGCTTTTCACCAGCGACCACCGCCTGCACCAACGTGGTGGGCGAGCTCTCGGTCACGCTGAGGTGCAGGTCGGAGGGCACGCCGGGCTCTGCCAGGTCGATCAGGCCTGCCGGCGTGATGAGCAGCTTCACGTCGAAGAGACGCCATTGCACACTGGCCACACGGCCCTTCTGGCGCGCGAGCCGGGACATGGCCTCGGGCTCCTGCATCAGTACATGGTTGATGAGCAGCACGCCGCGGTGCTGCAACTCGTTCACCAGCCAGGCGGGCGGTTGCAGCGTGCTCGTGACACGGTCAAACAGTTGGTCGATCAGGGAGAAGGGGGTTGCTTGGGCCATAGCCGGCAATTATTCCCCGAAAGTGGGCCGCCGCCCCGATGACCCTGCACGGGCTCGGGCAGGCGCTTGCGTCACGTCAGGCCCAGGCTCACTGCAAGGCCTGCACACCGGCCACCAGCCAGCCGGCACTGCCATCCTTGGGCTTGGTCATGTTCCAGACCTCACGGAAGGGGTTGGGGCCGGCCGAGGGCTCTTCACGGATCATGCCGGAGAACTCCACGCTGGCCATATAGCCTTCACCCAGGTCCTCGATGCCCAGCAACTGCGCCTCGATCATGACCACATCGGTCTTGTTCAACTGTCCCGGGCGATGGACTTCTCGTTCGTTCAGTTGCACCCGGATCTCGTCGAGCATGCCGTCGGTCATCATGGCGCGCAGGGTCGGGATGTCGGATCGGTCCCAGGCGGCTTGCAGCGACACAAAGTTGCGTTTTGCCGCGGCCAGGAAACCCTCGGTGTCGAAACCCGCCGGAATCCCCCAGCTCTGGTTGCCACCCAGTGCCGTGCCGATGAGGGCCGCACCGGATGGACGGGCGGAGGTTTCGGGGCTGAACTGGCTCTGGCGCTCCCAGGGACGGGCCGAGGCATCGTTGCCGACGTGGTCCGGACTGTACTGACGCAAGACCGGTGCTGCAGCAGGAGAACCGGCGCCCTGGAAAGCATAGGGGCCGGAGGCCGGGGCGGCGCCTCGGCGACTGCGCATGATCCAGCCGATCACCGCCATGACCACCATGGCCAGCAAAGCCACCATCAGGATCTGACCGAAGGCCTCACCAAAACCCAGCGAGTGGGCCAGCCAGGCCAAGCCCAGGCCGGCGGCCAGTCCGCCCAACATCGCGCCCCAGGGACGACGGGGGGCCTGGGCAGCTGCGGGTGCTGGGGCCGGTGCGGGCTTGGCGGCCGAGGACGGGACGCCAGCCGGCGCCACCGACGGCGAAGCTGGGGCCGCCGGAGCCGGTGAGGCGGCTTCGCGTTGGGTCACGTTCGAGGACTGGCGCCCGATCGACTGGCCGCCACCCAGCCTGCGTGCGGCCTCGGCTTCCTGGCCCATCACCACCAGTGCCAACGCCAGCACCACAGACCAAAGCTTCATCATGTCATCTCCATCTTGTCGTTCATGGGGCCGCGCCCCGTTTCACCGCATCAGGGCCGTGCGCCCCTCAACACTTGATGCCGACGTGCAGGGCCACGACCCCGCCGGTCAGGTTGTGGTAGTCCACATGACCGAACCCAGCCTGCTTCATCAGGGCCTTGAGTTCTTCCTGCCCAGGGTGCATGCGGATCGATTCGGCCAGATAGCGGTAGCTGTCGGCATCACCAGCCACCATCTGCCCCAGGCGGGGCAGGATCTTGAAGGAATACCAGTCGTAGGGTTTGGCCAACGGTGCAGCCACCTTGGAAAACTCGAGCACCAGCAGCTTGCCCCGTGGCTTCAGCACGCGGTTCATCTCGGCCAGGGCCTGGTCCTTGTGGGTCATGTTGCGCAGGCCGAAGGCCACGCTGACCACGTCGAAATGGTTGTCCGGGAACGGCAGTTTTTCGGCGTCGCAGACCAGCGTGGGCAGCACCACGCCGGCATCGAGCAGGCGGTTGCGGCCGGTGCGCAGCATGGCTTCGTTGATGTCGGTGTGGACCACGCGGCCGGTACGCCCCACCTTCTTGGAGAAGGCCATCGCGAGGTCACCCGTGCCTCCGGCGATGTCGAGCACCTGATCGCCCTCGTGCAGATTGGCCACCATGACGGTGTAGGCCTTCCAGGCCCGGTGCAGGCCCAACGACATCAGATCGTTCATGATGTCGTAGCGTGACGCGACCGAGTCGAAGACCCCACGGACCTTGCGAGCCTTGTCCTGCTCGTCCACCGACTGAAAACCGAAATGTGTCGTGCTCATGACTGAATGCTATACGTTAGTGCCTCGGGCCCTGGCGACAACCCCGCTTGCGGCAGGGGCGGCCCGGTCCGGGCGGAGTGGTTCAGTGGCTGGAACAGCCGTGGCCGCCCTTGACGGGCATCGGATCATCGCGACCGCGGCCTGCGGCCTGCAGGCGGCGCTCGTAATCGGCCCAGAGCTCGGCCTCGCGGCTGCCCAGCGAGTAGAGGTAGTCCCAGGTGAAGATGCCGCTCTCGTGACCATCGGAGAACAAGGGTTTGACGGCATAGTTGCCCACCGGCTCCAGGCCCAGCAGACCGACCTCACGCTTGCCCGTCTGCAGCGTCTCCTGACCTGGCCCATGCCCCTGGACCTCGGCCGAAGGCGAGTAGACGCGCATCAGTTCGAAGGGCAGGCGGAAGACCGCGCCATCCGAGAAAGCCACTTCCAGCACGCGCGACTGCCCATGCACCGTGAGCGCCGTGGGGGTCGGGGCGCCTGCCGTGAGTCCTGCCATGAAAACCTACCTGCCTTCCTTGTGAGAGCGACCGCCAACGGCGGGCCAGGGGCGCATTGTCCCACCACCCACAGGAAGCCTGCGACAAGAAGGGGCAAATCAGAACGGCCGGAAGGCATTCGGCTTGACCCGAGTCAAGCCAGCCCCTCCGGCGCAGCGCTCACTGGGGCTGAAAGCCGCTGGATTTGATGATGCGAGCCCAGGTCTGGGCATAGCTGCGCTCACGGGCTGCCAACTGCGCGCCGGTGGAGTAGCCCACGCTCAGGCCCATGGACGTCAGGCGATCATGCACCTCGGGCAGGGCCAACACCTTGGACAGGGCGGCAGAGAACTGATCGAGCGAGGCTTTGGGCGTGCCGGCCACGGCAAAGATGCCGTAATAGGGCACATCTTCGAAACCAGCCAGGCCCAGTTCAGCAAAGCTGGGCACATCAGGCAGGGCTGCCTGGCGCTTGTCACCCAGCACCGCCACCACACGCAGCTTGCCGGCCCGGTGGTTCTCGATGAAATCAGGCACCGAAGCCACGCCGGCGCCGATCTGGTTGCCGAGCATGTCGGCCAGCATGGGCGCACTGCCGCGGTAGGGCACCGACACGAGGTCGAGCTTGTTCTTCTCGCCGATCACCTTGACGAGGAACTCAGGCACCGAGGCGGGAGCGGGCACGCCCACATTGCCCTTACCGCCCGCCGCATGCACGGCCGCCACGTAATCCTTGAACGATTTGGCCGGCGTACCGCCCGACACCGCAAAGGCGTTGACGAAGGTGGCCAGCCCGCCCACCGCCACGAAGTCGTGGGTTGGATCGAATCCGGGGTTCTTCACCACCAGCGGCAGGAT
>RXJO01000498.1:571-10791 GCA_003987795.1 Curvibacter sp. | reverse complement strand
GTTGTAATTAATTTGTCTGCTGATGATGAATTTTGGCGCTGTTTTGCAGTAAATTCGCGCCTGTTATCGTTTTAGCTGTTGGAGCTTACATGGACCTGCGAAAACTCAAGACCCTGATTGATCTGGTGTCTGAATCCAATGTTTCAGAACTGGAGATCACCGAAGCCGAAGGCAAGGTGCGCATCGTGAAGGGAGGCGGGGCCGTGGTTCAGCAAGTGGTGGCAGCCCCTGTGTTGGCCGCCCAGCCTGCAGTGGCCGCAGCGCCGGTCGCTCCGGTGGCCGCTGCCGCACCTGCTGCCGCTGCAGCGCCCGCAGGCCATGTGATCAAGTCGCCCATGGTGGGGACCTTCTATCGCGCGTCCAGCCCGGGCGCCAAGGCCTTTGTCGAGGTGGGCAGCCAGATCAAGGAAGGCGAGACCATCTGCATCATCGAGGCCATGAAGATCCTCAATGAGATCGAGGCAGACAAGTCGGGCACCGTGACCCAGATCCTGGGCGAGAACGGTCAGGCTGTCGAGTACGGTCAGCCCTTGTTCGTGATCGAGTGAGCGCATGGGGGCGCTGCGATGGCGGGTCTGCGGGCCCATTGCCGGTCGCGCGCCCGTCCCTGAGATAGTGCACGCGCTGCGTGCGGGGCTCTGCCGCCCCGGGAGCACTGATGTTTAAGAAAATCCTGATTGCCAACCGGGGGGAGATTGCCCTCCGCATCCAGCGGGCCTGCCGTGAACTGGGCGTCAAGGCGGTGATGGTCTATTCCGAGGCCGACCGCGATGCCAAGTATGTCAAGCTGGCGGAAGAAGCCGTGTGCATCGGCCCGGCGCCGTCGCCCCAGAGTTACCTCAACATGCCGGCCATCATCTCGGCCGCCGAGGTGACCGATGCCGAGGCCATCCACCCCGGCTACGGTTTCCTGAGCGAGAACGCTGATTTCGCCGAGCGGGTTGAAAAGAGTGGTTTCCAGTTCATCGGCCCCACGCCCGAGTCGATCCGCATCATGGGCGACAAGGTGTCGGCCAAGCAGGCCATGATCCGGGCCGGTGTGCCCTGCGTGCCGGGCTCGGAGGGTGAACTGCCCGATGACCCGGTGCAGATCAAGCGCATCGCCAAGACCGTGGGTTACCCGGTCATCATCAAGGCCGCTGGCGGCGGTGGTGGCCGCGGCATGCGTGTGGTGCACACCGAGGCCGCCCTGGTCAATGCGGTGCAGATGACCAAGGCTGAGGCCGGTGCGGCCTTCGGCAATCCGGCGGTCTACATGGAGAAGTTCCTGCAGAACCCGCGCCACATCGAAATCCAGATCCTGGCCGACAAGCACCGCAATGCGGTTTACCTGGGCGAGCGCGACTGCTCGATGCAGCGCCGTCACCAGAAGGTGATCGAAGAGGCGCCGGCCCCGGGCATTCCGCGCAAGCTGATCGAGAAGATCGGCGAGCGTTGTGCCGCTGCCTGCAAGAAGATCGGCTACCGCGGTGCCGGCACCTTCGAGTTCCTTTATGAGAACGGCGAGTTCTACTTCATCGAGATGAACACCCGCGTGCAGGTGGAGCACCCGGTGACCGAGCTGATCACGGGCATTGACATCGTCAAGACCCAGATCATGGTGGCCGCCGGTGAGAAGCTGCCCTTCACCCAACGCCAGATCGAGATCCGGGGGCACGCCATCGAGTGCCGCGTGAACGCCGAAGATCCGTACAAGTTCGTGCCCTCGCCGGGGCGCATCACCATGTGGCATGCCCCGGGCGGCCCGGGGGTGCGCGTCGATTCGCACGTCTACACCAACTACTTCGTGCCGCCCAACTACGACTCGATGATCGGCAAGATCATCGTGCACGGTGACACCCGCGAGCAGGCTCTGGCCCGCATGCGCACGGCGCTGCTGGAAACCGTGGTCGAAGGCATCAACACCAACATCCCGCTGCACCGCGAGTTGATGGTCGATGCCAAGTTCATGGCCGGCGGCACCAACATCCACTACCTTGAAGAGTGGCTGGGCCACCACAAGCGCTGATCGGCCCTGGCCGGCGTTCCCCTGTGGGCTGCCGGCCTCCCAAGACTCCAGGAACGCCATGTTTGAACTCCGGCTGTTGTGCCCCGAAGACCACGTTGAAACCGTGAGCGACGCGCTCGATGCGCTGGATGCGCTGAGCGTCAGCGTCGAAGACGCCGATGCCCAGACTGACGCCGAACAGGCCCTGTTCGGTGAGCCCGGCATGCCGCCGCCCAAAGAGGGTTGGCAGCGTTCGCGCGTGATTGCGCTGTTCCCCGACGAGGCCAGTGCCGATGAGGCTGCCAAGTTGCTGCAACTGCAGGACTTCTTCGCCGACTGCCACCTGCTGGGCCTGGCCAAGGTGCCTGATGAAGACTGGGTGCGCCTGACCCAATCCCAGTTCTCGCCGGTCGAGATCACGCCCGAGTTCTGGATCGTGCCCACCTGGCACGAGCCGCCGGAGCAGGCCCGCCAGGTGATCCGCCTGGATCCGGGCCTGGCCTTCGGCACCGGAACCCACCCCACCACCCGCATGTGCCTGCGCTGGATCGCGCGGCGGCCGGCCACGGCCGCGCTGGGACGGGTGCTGGACTACGGCTGTGGCTCGGGCATCCTGGCCATCGGTGCGGCCAAGCATGGCGCAGCTTCCATCGATGCGGTCGACATCGACGAGGCGGCGGTTCAATCCACCCACCTCAATGCCGAGGCCAACGGCGTGGCCTTGAATGCCGGCCTGCCGGACAAGGCGCACGGGGTGTACGACACGGTGCTGGCCAACATCCTGGCCACTCCGCTCAAGGTGCTGGCCCCGCTGTTGTGCGCCCATGTGGCTGCCGGTGGCTCGCTGGTTCTGGCCGGCATCCTGGAGCGTCAGGCCGAGGAACTCAAGACCGCCTATGCCCCTTGGCTGCAGTTGTCGGTCGCCGACAGCGAGGACGGCTGGATCCTGATGACCGCACAGCGTTGAGCTGGCGCCACAGCGATCGCCTCGGCCCTCGCCCTCCTGGGTGACAAGTGCGGTCGCGCCCCTACAATCAGGCGCATCCATGAGCCTGATCACACGTTGCCCAGCCTGTGCCACGACCTTCAAGGTCGTGCCGGACCAATTGAGGATTTCCGACGGCTGGGTGCGTTGCGGCCAATGCACCGAGGTATTCGATGCCACGGCCAATCTGGTCCAGGAGGGCGGCTCTCCTGCGGGTGCCGCTGCTGTCGGCCAGGGAGGGATCCCCATCCCGAAGAGCCCCCGGACTGAGCCGCCCGCCTTTCTTCGCCCCCCGGCACCACCGCCACCCAAGCCGACTTCCATTCCTGCGGCCACCTCGGCGCCGATGACCCCGTCGCCACTGGCGGCGGGCCCGGCGCAGGTGCCCGTGAGCTCGCCGCCGTCGCAGCGCTCGGCGCCACCGCCACCGCCACCGCCACGGCCCAGCCGTGAACCCGTGATGCCCGAGCTGGTGATGCCTGATCTGGTGATGCCTGATCTGGTGTTGCCACCGCCGCCGCCTCCTCAGCGCGCGCCAGTCCCCGATTCGCCTGCGCCTGTGGCCGAGCCTGCCGTGGTGCGCACTGCCGATGAGCTGCTGGCGGAGCAGTTGGCCAGCCTGGATCTGGATCTGGACCTCGGCCTCGGCGATGGGCGCCGTCCTGTTGAGCCCACGTTGGATGATGATGGGCTGGGCTTGGATCTGGGGGCGCTGTTGGCCTCTCATCCCGAAGCCGACGAGCCGCCACCGGTGTCGGTGGCGTTCGAGCCCGTCGTCACCGGCCCTGCCGAGCCCCGGGTGCGTCCGCAGGGCGACCGCTTCCCGGTGCTGTCGGTGCCCGAACTGGATCTTCCGGGCACGCCGAAGCCGCCGCGTGCCGGTCCAACCGGGGTCACCTTGGCCCCCCTGCAGTTTCCCGATGATCCACCGCCGTCCGATGAGGCGAAGGCGAAGCCCCTTGCCGCTTCTGATTTGGAGGGGGCTGCGGCCGCACGCAAGACCGATCCGGTGTCGCGCGAATCGGTCCAGGGCGACGAGGTGTCGCCCAGCCTGCTCTCCGAGTCGGCTGCCGTGGATGCACCCGGTGACCTGTCCACCCAATGGGCGGCTGAGCCCGGGGCCCAAGCCATGGCGGCCGCACCGACACGGCGGGCCGAAGATGAGGTCGATGCGTTCGGTCCGGATGTGCTCAAGGGCCTGCAGTTCCTGCGGCGTGCACGGCGTGAGGCCTTCTGGCGTCGGCCGCTGGTGCGCGCCGGGCTGGCCCTGGCTGTGTTGCTGTTGTCGGGCGGATTGGTGCTGCAGTGGGCGGTGCATGAGCGTGCCAGACTGGTGGCGACCGAACCCGCCCTGCGGCCAGCCCTCCAGACCTTGTGCGATGCGCTGGGCTGCGAACTGACCCCGCTGCGTCGCATCGAGTCCTTCGTCATCGAGTCATCGGCCTTCAACAAGACCCACGGCGAAGGTTTCCAACTGGCCCTGGCCATCCGCAACACCGGCAGTCTGCCTTTGGGCATGCCGGCGGCCGAACTCAGCCTGACCGACTCCCAGGATCAGCCTGTGCTGCGCCGGGTGTTTCTGCCCGCCGAGCTCGGTGCCCCAGCCACCCTGGGCCCGGGCGCCGAATGGAGTGCCACGGTGCCTGTGCGCGTGGCCTCAGCGGCCTCCTTGCGCATCGCGGGCTACCGGGTGCTGGTTTTCTATCCCTGACGACTTTCAAGAAGCGAACTCAACAACATGGCAGCAATCATCTGTGGCTCTCTGGCCTTCGACACCATCATGACCTTCGAGGGGCGTTTCGCGGATCAGATCCTGCCGGACCAACTCCACATCCTCAATGTGTCGTTTCTGGTGCCGGCCTTGCGACGCGACTTCGGCGGCTGTGCCGGCAACATTGCCTACGCGCTCAAACTGCTGGGCGGCACGCCCCTGCCCATGGCCACGGTCGGCAACGACGGTGCCGACTACCTGGCGCGCCTGCGCTCCTTGGGCATCAGCTGCGAATATGTGCGTCAGGTGGCGGACACCTACACGGCCCAGGCCATGATCATGACTGACCGCGACAACAACCAGATCACGGCCTTCCATCCGGGTGCGATGATGCAAGCCCACCAGACGCGCATCGAGGCGCGCCCTGATGTGCGCCTGGGCATCATCTCGCCGGACGGGCGCGATGCCATGCTGGAGCATGCCGAGCAGTTCAAGGCTGCTGGCATTCCATTCGTCTTCGATCCCGGTCAGGGCCTGCCGATGTTCGATGGCACCGATCTGGCGCGATTCGTCGACCAGGCCACCTGGGTCACGGTCAATGACTACGAAGGCAAGATGCTTTGCGACCGCACCGGCTGGACACCGGCCGAGATCTCGAAGCGGGTTGCGGGGGGGCTGGTGATCACCCTGGGGGCGGAAGGCAGCGAGGTCTGGGTCGATGGGCAGCGCACGCATGTGCCGCCCGTGCAGGCGCAGGCCGTGGTGGATCCGACCGGCTGTGGCGACGCCTGGCGTGGTGCCCTGCTGTTCGGCCTCGAGCAGGGATGGGACCTGGTGCGCTGTGCAGCCCTGGGTAGCCGGGTCGGGGCACTCAAGATCGCCCAGCGTGGCCCGCAAAACTACCAGCTCGACTTCCAGCCCTGAACAAAAAAAAGCCCGAAGCCGTGAGGCATCGGGCTGGCACGTCGGAAGACGTGTCGCTCAGGGCTTGTTGCCGGTCGGGAAAGGCCAGGCAGCCTGAGGATTGAGTGTGGTCTGAGCCGCCGGGGCAGCTGGTGCCACAGGGGCAGCGGCAGGCTTGGCAGGCGCCTTCTTCGCGGCGGCCTTCTTGGCAGCGGGCTTTTTGGCAGCCGGAGCCTTCTTGGCCACAGTGGCCGCAGTCTTCTTCGGGGCAGCAGCCTTCTTGGCGGGCGCAGCGGCCTTCTTGGCAGGAGCAGCAGCCTTCTTGGCGGGCGCAGCGGCCTTCTTGGCAGGAGCGGCAGCCTTCTTGGCGGGCGCAGCGGCCTTCTTGGCAGGAGCAGCAGCCTTCTTGGCAGGTGCAGCGGCCTTCTTGGCAGGTGCAGCGGCCTTCTTGGCAGGCGCAGCGGCCTTCTTGGCAGGCGCGGCAGCCTTCTTGGCGGGTGCAGCGGCCTTCGCAGGAGCAGCAGCCTTCTTGGCGGGTGCAGCAGCCTTCGCAGGAGCAGCAGCCTTCTTGGCGGGCGCAGCAGCCTTCACAGGAGCCGCAGCCTTCTTGGCGGGCGCAGCGGCCTTCTTGGCGGGTGCAGCCGCCTTCTTTGCAGGAGCAGCGGCCTTCTTGGCGGCCGGTTTCTTCGCAGTTGCCATCATTTTCTCCTTGGTCGGATTGCAATGAACACTTGACGCTCGCATGTCGACATCAAGCGATCCAGGGCTCTGGGCGGTTGCCCACAGGTCTGAATGGGGGCGCGCAACGCCACGGCCGGCACGGGGGCCGCTGCGTGGTCGGTGGGCATGAATGGGGTGGCCATGGCGTTGCGGTGATCAATCCCAGGAAAGTGCGCCACCCGACTGATACTCGATCACGCGGGTCTCGAAGAAATTGCGCTCTTTCTTCAGGTCGATCATTTCGCTCATCCAGGGGAAGGGGTTCTCTTCATTCGGGAAGAGCGCCTCCAGGCCGATCTGGGTGGCACGGCGATTGGCGATGTACCGCAGGTAGCCCTTGAACATCGAAGCATTCAGGCCCAGAACGCCGCGGGGCATGGTGTCTTCGGCATACGCGTACTCGAGTTCGACGGCCTTCATGAACAGGCCCTTGATCTCGTTCTTGAATTCGGCGGTCCAGAGGTGGGGGTTTTCGAGCTTGAGCTGGTTGATCAGGTCGATGCCGAAGTTGCAGTGCATGGACTCGTCGCGCAGGATGTACTGGTATTGCTCGGCAGCGCCGGTCATCTTGTTCTGGCGGCCCAGGGCCAGGATCTGGGTGAAGCCCACATAGAAGAACAGGCCTTCCATGAGGCAGGCAAACACGATCAGCGACTTCAGCAGGGTCTGGTCGGTCTCAGGCGTGCCCGTCTTGAAGTCGGGGTTCATGATCGCGTCGATGAACGGGATCAGGAACTCGTCCTTGTCGCGGATCGACTTCACCTCGTTGTAGGCGTTGAAGATCTCGCTTTCATCCAGGCCCAGCGACTCCACGATGTACTGGTAGGCATGGGTGTGGATGGCTTCCTCGAAGGCCTGACGCAGCAGGAACTGTCGGCACTCGGGTGCGGTGATGTGGCGGTACGTGCCCAGCACGATGTTGTTGGCGGCCAGCGAGTCGGCCGTCACGAAGAAGCCGAGGTTGCGCTTGATGATGCGGCGCTCGTCTTCGGTCAGACCGTTGGGGTCCTTCCAGAGGGCGATGTCGCGGGTCATGTTGACCTCTTGCGGCATCCAGTGGTTGGCACAGGTGGCGAGGTATTTCTCCCAGGCCCATTTGTACTTGAAAGGCACCAACTGGTTGACGTCGGTCTGACCGTTGATGATGCGCTTGTCGGCGGCGTTGACACGGCGCTTGGCACCTGCTGCGGCCTGTGTGGCGAAGGCCGATGCTGCAGCGATTTCAGTGGGAGACGCGGCCTCGGCCGTGCGGCTGTTTTGCAGGTCGCCGGCGAGTGAATTTTGCGATGAGGGCTTGACTTCTTCGTCCCAGGTCAACATAAGTTTTCCAATGTCCGGATTATGAAAGCAGCCATGCAAATTGGAAAGTACCCCAAGGGCGTGGCTGGCTTGTTTGTGAGAGGTTTGTTGTTCTGTCGCATCGACACTGTGGTGCGTTCAAGAGGCCGTCTTCGCTCGTCGTGAAAGCGGCGCTCATGAACGGCATCCAGTGCATAGCCGAAGCCCCTGAACCATCAGGCAAGGGCTTCATTCCGGGCCTTATTGGCAGGCCTCGCAACCCGGGTCGTCGATGGCGCAGAACTTGATGTCGGTGGCGGGGATCGCATCAGCCTGCGCACGGGCTGCGGCCGCTGCGGCTTCGAGCGCGCTGGGCTTGGCAGCAGCCATGGCGAGACCCGGCTCGCTGCCCGAAGACACCGAGTTCATGCGGCCCGCGGCCACGGTCGATTTCTCGGCGTGGGTGGCACCGACGGTGCGCAGGTAGTAGGTGGTCTTGAGGCCGCGCAACCAGGCCAGCTTGTAGGTGTCGTCGAGCTTCTTGCCCGAGGCCCCGGCCATGTAGATGTTCAGCGACTGCGCTTGATCGATCCACTTCTGACGACGCGCTGCGGCTTCGACCAGCCAGGTGGTCTCGACTTCGAAGGCGGTGGAGTAGAGGGCCTTGATCTCTTGCGGCACGCGATCGATCGGACGCAAGGAACCGTCGAAGTGCTTGAGGTCCATGACCATCACGTCGTCCCACAGGCCCAGGCGCTTGAGGTCACGCACCAGGTAGCCGTTGATGACAGTGAACTCACCCGACAGGTTGGACTTGACCGAGAGGTTGCCGAAGCAGGGCTCGATCGAGGCGTCCACGCCGATGATGTTGGAGATGGTGGCTGTCGGGGCGATGGCCACGCAGTTGGAGTTGCGCATGCCGTCGGCAGCGATCTTCTTGCGCAGGGCATCCCAGTCCAGGGTGGCCGAGCGATCGACTTCGATGTAGCCGCCACGGGCCTTCTCAAGCATGTCGATGGTGTCGAAGGGCAGGATGCCGCGGTCCCACAGCGAGCCCGGGTAGCTCGAATACTTGCCGCGTTCCTTGGCCAGTTCGGACGAGGCCCAGTAGGCGTAGTAGCAGATGGCTTCCATCGACTGGTCGGCGAACTCGACGGCGGCTTGCGAGGCGTAGGGGATGCGCAGTTCGTACAGGCTGTCCTGGAAGCCCATCAGGCCCAGGCCCACCGGGCGGTGGCGCAGGTTCGAATCACGGGCCTTCTTGACCGCGTAGTAGTTGATGTCGATGACGTTGTCGAGCATGCGCATGGCCACCTTGATGGTGCGCTTGAGCTTCTCGTGATCGAGCTTGCCGTCGGTGATGTGCTGCAGCAGGTTGACCGAACCCAGGTTGCACACGGCGGTCTCGGTGTCGCTGGTGTTGAGCGTGATCTCGGTGCACAGGTTCGAGGAGTGAACCACGCCCACGTGCTGCTGCGGCGAGCGGACGTTGCAGGCGTCCTTGAAGGTGATCCAGGGGTGGCCGGTCTCGAACAGCATCGTCAGCATCTTGCGCCACAGATCGGTGGCCTGCACGGTGCGGCTGGGCTTGATCTCGCCACGGGCGGCCTTCTCTTCGTAGGCCACGTAGGCACGTTCGAAGTCGGCGCCGAACAGGTCGTGCAGATCGGGCACGGTGGAGGGCGAGAACAGGGTCCAGGTGCCCTTTTCCATCACGCGGCGCATGAACAGGTCGGGGATCCAGTTGGCCGTGTTCATGTCGTGGGTGCGGCGGCGGTCATCGCCGGTGTTCTTGCGCAGCTCCAGGAACTCTTCGATGTCGAGGTGCCAGGTTTCGAGGTAAGTGCAGACGGCGCCCTTGCGCTTGCCGCCCTGGTTTACAGCCACGGCTGTGTCGTTCACCACCTTCAGGAACGGCACCACGCCTTGCGATTCGCCGTTGGTGCCCTTGATGTGCGAGCCCAGGGCGCGCACTCGGGTCCAGTCGTTGCCCAGGCCACCGGCAAACTTGGACAGCAGGGCGTTTTCCTTGATGGACTCGTAGATGCCGTCCAGGTCGTCGGGCACGGTGGTCAGGTAGCAGCTCGAGAGTTGCGAGCGCAGCGTGCCGCTGTTGAACAGCGTCGGCGTGCTGGACATGAAGTCGAAAGACGACAGCACTTCGTAGAACTCGATGGCGCGGGCTTCGCGATCGGTCTCGTTCAGCGCCAGGCCCATGGCCACGCGCATGAAGAACGCTTGCGGCAGCTCGATGCGGGTCTTGCGCACGTGCAGGAAGTAGCGGTCGTACAGGGTCTGCAGGCCCAGGTAGTCGAACTGCAGATCACGTTCGGCCTTGAGGGCTGCGCCCAGGCGGGTCAGGTCGTAGCTCAGCAGCTTTTCATCGAGCAGTTCGTTGGCCACGCCCTTCTGGATGAACTGCGGGAAGTACTCGGCGTAGCTGCTGGCCATTTCGGCCGGGCTGACTTCGCGACCGAGCACTTCCTTGGCGATCGTGTGCAGCAGCAGGCGAGCGGTGGCGTAGGTGTAGTCGGGATCTTTCTCGATCAGGGTCCGGGCGGCGAGGATCGACGCCTTGTAGACCTCTTCCATGGGCACGCCGTCGTACAGGTTGCGCATGGTCTCGGCAAAGATCG
>RXJO01000498.1:0-521 GCA_003987795.1 Curvibacter sp. | reverse complement strand
TGCTCAGGCCTTGGCAGGCGGCGACGATCAGCGAGCGCAGGTAGGCCTCGTTGAGGGCGATGCGCTGGCCGTTCTCGGTCACGTGCAGGGTGGGCACCGGAGGCTTGGCCTGTTCGACCTGATGGGCGCGTTCTTGCGCGCGACGCTCGCGGTACAGCACGTAGGCGCGGGCCACTTCGTGGTGGCTGCCGCGCATCAGGCCCAGTTCGACCTGGTCTTGCACGTCTTCGATCGGGAAGGTGCCGCCGCCCGGACGCGAGCGCACCAGCGCCCGCACCACGCCCTGGGTCAGCGCATCGACCACGTCGCGCACGCTGGCCGAGGCCGCGCCCTGGGTGCCATGCACGGCCAGGAAGGCCTTCATCATGGCCACGGCGATCTTTTGCGGCTCAAACGGCACGACCGCGCCATTGCGGCGGATGATCTGGTAGTGCGCCAGCACGCTGGGCACGCCGGATTCAATGGCTTCGGGAGGGGAGGCGGTGCTGTTCGAGGCCGAGGCCGGGGCGTTCGTTGCAACT
>RXJO01000170.1 GCA_003987795.1 Curvibacter sp. | reverse complement strand
TCCACGCTCACCGTGGTCAGGGCGGGCTCGACGTGAGCGGAGAACTCGGCATTGCCAAAGCCGCAGAGGGCGAGATCCTGGGGCACGCGCAGGCCTCGGGCCTGGGCCTCGATCATCACGCCCTGCGCCATCTGGTCGGAGCTGCAGTAGATTGCCTGCAGATCGGGGGCCTGCTCCAGCAGGTGGCTCAGTGCCTGCCGCCCCAGGGCCAGCCCGCTGGGGGCCGGCACGAAGGCGATGGGCACATCACGTCCCCAGGTGGCCACAAAGCCCTCGCAGCGCTGACGGGCCCGATGGTCGTCGGCACTGGCGATGCCCACCCGCTTCCAGCCTTTGGCCAGGAAGTAGCCGGCGATGGCCCCACCCACCTTGAGGTGCGAAAACCCCACCAGCATGTCCACCGGGCGGTCGCTGTAGTCCCAGGATTCGACCACCGGAATCCCGGCCTGCACCAGGCGTTCGCGGGCCGAGGCCGAGCCCACCAGACCGGCCATGAACAGCCCGTCGGGCCGGCGGCTGATCATGGTGTTGATCAACGCGTCTTCGCGGGCCTGGTTGTAGCCGCTCTGACCCAGGATGAGCTGATAGCCAGCCTGAGCCAGCGTGTCGGTCAGGGCCTGCAGCGTGGGCAGGAACTGGGCCACCGAGACGGCCGGCAAAATGCCCGCGATCATGTGGCTCTTGCGTGATTTGAGACCACCGGCCAGCAGATTGGGCAGGTAGCCCGTGGCGGCCACGGCCTGCTTCACACGCTCGCGCGTCTGTTCGGACACCAGATCGGGCTTGCTCAGGGCACGTGAGGCCGTGATCAGCGAGACGCCCGCCTCACGCGCGACGTCGTGCAGGGTGGCCGCTTTCTTGGGGGCTGGGGTCTTCATCGGATGCTTGCTTCAGAGGTCTGCCAGGGTAGCAGACCCAGCGCCTCTCAACTGACTGCCGTGTCCAGAGAGACCTTGGTCTGATCTTCGCTGGCGCTGCGCATGCCCAGGCGCTGCAGCAGATGTCGGTCTCGCTCGGCCTGCGGGTTGCTGGTGGTGAGCAGCTTGTCGCCGTAGAACATGCTGTTGGCCCCGGCCAGGAAGCACAGCGTCTGCAGCGCCTCGGGCATCTCTTCGCGGCCTGCCGACAGGCGCACCATGGCGCGTGGCATGCAGATGCGCGCCACCGCGATCATGCGCACGAACTCCAGCGGGTCCAGCGTCTGGGTGCCGGCCAGCGGGGTGCCTTCGACCTGCACCAAGTTGTTGATGGGGACCGACTCAGGGTAGGGCTGCAGGTTGGCCAGTTGCACGATCAGACCGGCGCGCTCGCGGCGCGACTCGCCCATGCCCACGATGCCGCCCGAGCACACTTTCAGGCCGACATCGCGCACCCGCTCCAGGGTGTCGAGCCGGTCTTGATAGGTGCGGGTGGTGATGATCTGGCCGTAGAACTCAGGCGAGGTGTCCAGGTTGTGGTTGTAGTAGTCCAGCCCGGCCTCACGCAGTTGCTCGGCCTGACCGTCGGCCAGCATGCCGGCGGTCAGGCAGGTCTCCAGGCCCAGGGCCTTGACCTCGCTGATCATCTCGCCGATGGCTTCCACATGACGCGGCTTGGGCGCGCGCCAGGCCGCCCCCATGCAAAAGCGCGTGGCGCCGTTGGCCTTGGCGGCGCGGGCAGCCTCCAGCACCTCGGCCAGGGGCAGCAGCTTGTCGGCCTTCAGGCCGGTGTCGAAGTGGGCCGACTGGGGGCAGTACTTGCAGTCTTCCTCACAGCCGCCGGTCTTGATCGACAGCAGGGTGGACAGCTGGATCGCGTTGGGATCGAAGTGTTCGCGGTGCACCTGCTGAGCACGGTACATCAGGTCGTTGAAGGGCATCTCCAGCAGGGCCAGCACCTGGGCCACGCTCCAGGGCTGGGCGTTGTGTCGGTCGGCGTCGGTGGTGGGGGTGCGGGTCTGGATCTGATTCGGATTCATGCAAGCTCCTTGGCCGGGTGCACACCGTGCGGGCCGTTCGGGCGGCCTGGGCCGCGGGGCCGGCGGCGGGGGGCCGACCGGCATCGGCCTGCATTCTAGGGGCCGATCAGCCGCGTTTCAGGCACCAGTATTTCGCATGGCGAGAACGCCGGGGCGATCCCGCTCAGCCGTTCTGGAGGTGCCGCTGCACGCTGCTTTCCTCGGCCACCGCGTTGTCGAAGGCCGCCAGACCGATCTGGTTGAGCACCCGTTTGAACTGGGTGGCCACCTCGGGCCTCAAGTTGGCCAGGCGTTGTGCCAGTTGCAGGCCGGTGGCCTGCAGGGCGTCGGCGGACACCACCTGCCAGATCAGGCCCCAATCGCGTGCCTCGCCGGCGCTGAATTCATCGCCGAGCAACATCAAGGCTTTGGCCCTGGCCAGCCCGGCCATGGCGGGCAGGGTGGCCGTGAGGCCTCCCGTCACGAACACCCCCAGCGAGGCCTCGGGCAGCTTGAAGCGCGTGTTGTCTGCCGCCAGCACGACATCGGCATTGAGCATCCATTCCAGGCCGGCGCCCACCGTCCAGCCGTGCACCTCGGCGAGCACGGGCCGGGGATGCCTGACGATGGCTTCGGACACGGCCTGCACCAGCACCAGGTCTTGCTCGGTCGGAGGCGCGCCCACATCGCGTCCGGCACAGAAGGCCCGGCCGTGGCCGCGCAGACGAACCACGCGCACCGAGGTGTCGTCGCGGGCGCTCTGCAGGGCTTGTAACAGGGCCTCGGCCAGCTCGTTGTCGATGGCGTTGAGCTTGTCGGGGCGGTTCAGGGTCAGGGTCAGGATGCCCTGATCCCGGTCAGTCAGGAGTTTGCCGGCGGTGTCCAATGGGTTTCTCGCTCGTCGATGTGCTGCCATGGTGCCAGATGCGCCGGGCCCTCGTCGCTTGGGCGGGCGAGGTGGCTGTCCGATTCAACCCATCGAATCGAGCCAGAAGCCCATCAGGGCCATGGCGGCCCCCAACACGATGCCGGTGAGTACGGCCTGCGCCCAACGGGCGCCTTGGCTTGTGCGCAGCTCGGCAGGGCGATCGGATCGCAGTTCGATGGGGCGGGTCTCGAGCTCAATTCTGGAATCGCTGAAATACGGTGGGGCGGGCAACCTCATGACTGGAACCTTCCGTAGCCTTGTTGTTACGTACGCTAATGGTTTGTAACTGACCGTAGCCTGACTTGACAGGTGATTTTGAAAGCCTCGTGCTACGAGTTGTTCGCCGCATCGGGCAGGCTGGGTCAGGGCACGATGGGAACTTTAGTGATGGTTCGCGACTTTTGTGGATGTCCGGGCGGTTCTCACCGGATGGCGCACCTTGTCGGGTGGACAATCGGGTCTGCCGATTCGCGACAATCGGCGAACCGACTGAAAACGCCATGCAAATCAAGACCCTTTCCACCCTCCCTGTCATCCTCGCCATCGCTGCGGGCGCACTGGCGCCCAGCGCGGCGTCTTTCGCGGCAGGACACCATGCCAGCAAGCCGGCTGCGCCGAAGAAGGCCGCCGCCACGGCTGCGGCCGCCAACGCCCTGCCGCCCCTGGCCGCCCAGACCAGCCTGGCCGCCAATGCGCCGGCGCTGCCCGCCAAGGCCTGGTTGCTGATGGACTTCGACTCTGGCGAGGTGCTGGCTTCGGCCAACGCCGACGAGCCCCTGCCGCCCGCCTCGCTGACCAAAATGATGACCAGCTACCTGGTCGAGCAGGCCCTGCGCTCCGGCAAGCTCAAGCAGACCGACCTGGTCTCGGTCAGCCAGAACGCCTGGTGCCGTGGCTCCAGCACC
Organism: Curvibacter sp.; assembly: GCA_003987795.1. Lineage (GTDB taxonomy): Bacteria > Pseudomonadota > Gammaproteobacteria > Burkholderiales > Burkholderiaceae_C > Curvibacter. Next base: position 7,054 of record RXJO01000170.1, on the reverse strand, counting down.
GAGTCGTGCATGTACCTGCCGCTCAACAGCCAGGCGACCGTGATCGACATCTTGCGCGGCATCATCATCCAGTCGGGCAACGACGCCTCCAAGGCGATTGCCGAGCACATGGCTGGCACCGAAGAGGGCTTTGCCAAGCTGATGAACGCCGAAGCCCAGCGCCTGGGCATGACGCACACCCATTTCGTGAACCCCACGGGCTTGCCCGACCCGGATCACAAATCGTCTGCGCGCGATCTGGCGATCCTGGCGCGCGCGATCATCCGCGACAGCGCCGATTACTACCCGATCTACGCTGAGCGCGAGTTCAAGTACCACGGCATCAAGCAGGGCAACCGCAATGCGCTGCTGTACACCGATCCGACGGTGGACGGCCTGAAGACCGGCCACACCGAAGAGGCCGGTTACTGCCTGGTCACGTCCTCCAAGCGCAATGGCATGCGCCTGATCACGGTCATTCTCAACACCAGCAGTGCCCAGGCGCGTGCCGACCAGACCCGGACCATGCTGGGCTGGGGTTTCAGCACCTTCGAAAAGGCCACCCCGATTCAGCCGGATGCGGTGGTCGGTACCGCCAAGGTCGCCTTCGGCAAGGCAGACACGGTGGCCGCAGGCCTGGCTGCGCCCTGGACCCTGACCGTGCCGCGCGGCCAACAGGTGCAGACCACGGTCGAGCTCAAGCCTGATCTGGAGGCCCCGGTGGCCAAGGGCGCCGTGATCGGCAAGGTGGTGGCCGTCTCGAATGGCAAGCCGGTGGGTGAAGCCCAACTGGTGGCCCAGGCCGAGGTGGAGCGTGCGGGTCTGATGCTGCGCGCCTGGCAGCACCTGGCCAAGCTTTTCGGCAAGTAAATCGGCCGGTCACCAGGCGTCGGAGCGGCTCGTCCCAAGAGGCGTGGGGCTGGCTCACGCCTCGATCGCCTCATCCACTGCGCACGCTGTTTCGGCCCAGCGTGGGTCCGGTCGCCACCGGGCCAGCCAGTCGGCCACCTGTTGGGCCGGCATGGGCGGCGCGATGGCAAAGCCCTGGCCCCATTCGCAGCCCAGTTCGAGCAAGGCCATGCCGTGGGCCAGGGTTTCCACACCCTCGGCAACGACCTTGCGCCGGAACGCAGTGGCCAGATCGAGCACCCCTTTCAGGATCGCCCGGTCCTCGGGGTCTTGCAGCAGGTTGCGCACAAAGCTCTGGTCGATCTTGATCAGGCTGGCCGGCAGACGTCGCAGGTAGGTCAGCGAGGCATAGCCGGTGCCGAAGTCGTCGAGCGCGAAGCCGATGCCGATGTCACGGCATTCGCGCATCAGGCGCGATACGGTGGCGATGTCGTCGAGGGCGCTGGTCTCCAGGATCTCCAGCTCCAGGTCCCCCGGGCGCAGCGGGCTGTGGCGGGCCAGCGTGGCGCGCAGCCGGGCCATGAAATCGGCTTGCTGCAGGTGGGTGGCATCGATGTTGACGCTGATCGGAATGTCCAGCCCTTGGGCTTTCCAGCGCTCGCGTTGTCCCAGGGCCTTGTCCAGCACCCACTCCCCCACGCTGGCCAGCAGGGGGTTGCCTTGCAGAGGCTGCAGGAAAGCACCGGGCAGCAGCAGGCCCTGTTCGGGGTGGCGCCACCGCAGCAGGGCCTCCATGCCGCCCAGGGCCCCGGTGCGCAGATGGACCTTGGGCTGGTAGAACAGCTCGAAGGCGTCGCTCTGCAGGCCTTGGTGGATGGCCGCCAGCGCCTTGTGCTGGTCCTGCATCAGGCTGTCGTGCTCGGCGTCGAAGATCTGGTAGCGGTTGCGTCCGGCCAGCTTGGCCTGGTACATGGCCTGATCGGCCTGGCGCAGCAACTGATCCGCATCGACCTCGCCGACCTGGGGGTAGAAGGTCACGCCCAGGCTGGCCGAGACCTCCAGGTCGGTGCCCTCGATCCGCACCGGCGCCGAGGCGCTGGCGCGCAGGCGCTCCAGCACGGGGAGTGCGTCATCCTCGCGGGGCAGACCGACCAGCACCGCCACGAACTCATCACCCCCGAGCCGGGCCAGCGTGTCGCCGTTCCGCAAGGCGCCCTGCAGGCGCTCGGCCAGGGTCTGCAGCAGCTTGTCGCCCTTGTCATGGCCGTAGCTGTCGTTCACCGCCTTGAAGCCGTCGAGGTCGAGAAACACCAAGGCCAGCGGCTGACCTTGCCGCCGGGCCTCCGGCAGGGCGGCATTGAGCCGCTCCGACAGCAGCACCCGGTTGGGCAGGCCGGTGAGGGCGTCGTAGTGGGCAATGTGTTCAAGGCGCATCTCATGCTGCTTCTGTGTGGAGATGTCGGAGAACAGCGCCACATAGCGCAACACCTGGCCGTCGGGCCCGCGCACGGCATTGATGGTGAGCATCTCGACGAACACCTCGCCCGACTTGCGCCGGTTCCAGATCTCGCCGGTCCAGCGCCCCTCTTGCAACAGCGATTCCCACAGCCGGGTGTAGAAGGCCGGGCCCTGGTGGCCCGAGTTGAGCAGGCGGGCATTGCGGCCCAGCACTTCGGCGCGCTGGTAGCCGGTGATGCGTTCGAAGGCTTCGTTCACCTCGACCAGCTCAGCCTCTGGGGTGGTGATCATGATGGCTTCGTTGGCGTGGGTGAACACGCTGGCGGCTAGCTGGAGTCGCTCTTCTGCCGCCTTGCGTTCGCTGATGTCGGTGATCAGGCCGGCGTAATGGCACAGCTGGCCCGCATCGTCGAGCACGGCGTGGATGCGCAGCAAGGCGGTGTAGAGGCGTCCCGACCGATGGCGGTTGATGATCTCGCCCTGCCAGCGCCCCTCGGTGATGACCCCGTGCCACAAGGCGGCGTAGAAGGCAGCGTCGTGCAGGCCGGAGGCCATCAGGCGGGGCGTCTGGCCCACGATCTCGGCCGCGCTGTAGCCGGTGACGCGCTCGAAGGCCGGGTTGGCCGACAGCACCCGGGCCTGGGCATCGGTGATGATGATGGCGTCCAGGCTGCTCTCGAACACGCTGGCGGCCAGCCGGCGTTGTTCGGCCAACTCGGCCGTCTTGTGGTCCAGCCTGCGCTGGCGCCACACCAGCGCGCCGCCCGCCCCGAGCAAGGCCAGCAAGGCGGGCAGGGCCACGCTCAGCACCTGGCGGGCCTGTCGAGCCCAGGCCGCCAGCACGGCGCTCTGGCGCAGATGCACCGCCAGCACCACGGGGTAGCGGCTGGATGCGCGGTACGAGGTCAGCACGACCTGGCCGTCGGTCAAGGTCTGCTGCAGGCTGCCTTGCTCGTGGGTGTTCAGCAGGCTGGTGACCAGCCCGGCGGCTTCATGGGTGCCGGCCCGATCGCCGAGGCTGGACGACATCAGCAGCACATCGTCGTAGCGCAGCCATTGCACATGGCCCAGAGGGTCGGGCAGCAGGTGGGCGGCATGGTTGAGGAAGTAGTCGGGGTTCAGGCTGGCCAGCAGCCAGCGCTTGTGCGGGTCGCCCGGCAGACGCTTGAGCACGGGCACAAAGGTCGGCGCATCGGGGGCGATGCCCTGGGGGGCCACCAGCCGCCCGGCCGAATGCAGGTCGCGTCCGATCTGCGGCATGCCGATGCGCAGGACCTCGGCCTCCAGGCCGGCCGTCGGGAAGTAGCTGGCCAGGTCGACCAGGATGCCCAGATTGCCGGCATCGGTGCTTGCGATGACCCGGCCCTGCTCATCGAGCACGGAGAGCGAGCGCAGCGACGGTGAAGGGCGTAGCAGGTCAAGCAGCCGAGGGGTGATCGCTTCGACCGGCCTGGGGCTGTTCAGGCCATGGGCGCTGAAGTCCACGATCTGCAGGGTATGGGTCAGGTGTTCCTCGAAGTTGCGCGCATGGATTTCGGCGGTCTGTCTGGCGTTGTCGAGCGCGTCGTCGCGCGATTTCCAGAGAAAGCCACCGAGCGCAGCCACGCAACCAATGAGCAGCACCAACAGCAAGGCAGCCAGCAAAGAGCCTTTGCGGACGGCCGTGGTGGCGACGGGGGCCGTGGGATCGGGCTGGGCCCTGAGCATCGGCGTCACGGGCGAGACCTAGCGTGCGACGATGGGATCCAGGCCATAGCGGCGTGCATTGGCCATCAGGCGGCCATCGCGCTTCATGGTCGCAAGGACCTGGTCAACGCGGGCCTGCAGGCCGGTTTCGCCCGGTGCCATGGCCCAGGCGTAGGGGGTGATGTGGTAGGTCTCGGGCGGGGAGATCAGACGGGCCCAGTCGTTGAAATCCAGCATGCGTCGGCTGAACGGGAAATCGGTCATGAAGACATCGGCCCGGCCGGACTGCACCTCTTGCTCACGTGCGGCCGGCGTGTCCACCACGCGCAGTTCGGCAGCCTTGAGGCGATCTTTCATCACCGTCTCGTGCAGCGTGCCCTTGGCCACGGCCACCACCGAGCCGGGGCGGTCGATGTCGTCCCAGCGCTGGATGCGGCGATTGCTCTTGGTGGTGATGGCGTAGATGTCGCTGGCCAGGTGGGGCTGGGTGAAGCGAAGTTTTTCCATGCGCTGAGGCGTGATGCCAATGGCGAACATGGCGATGTCGCAGCGGTCTTTGTGCAGATCGTCGATCAGGGTCGCAAACGAGCTGTCGACAAACTGAGCGCTGACGCCCAGATCGGCGGCCACGTCGCGCGCATTGTCGATGTCGATGCCGCTCAGTTGCTGTGTCTTGGGGTTGCGGAACGAGATGCCGTAATAGTCGGGCCAGATGCACACGCGCAAGGTGTGGCTGGCGGCGATGCGCTGCAGCCGATCTGGCGGGGCGGCGCCGGCAAGCTGCGCCAGCGAAAGCGCCGCGGCGACCCAGGCCGAGCGGGCAATGGTTCGATGATTCATGAGAGACCCTGGCAAAGAAAAGACGCCAGATTCCCCTTTGGGTCCGTGCCTTCCCAGACGCGCTGCATGCCGCGCCGGTGCCAGACCATCCAGCGGTCCGAAGCTTAGCCAAAGGCCCTGCAGTCTGTATTGACTCGCATCAACAAGCCATCGGGTGTGGCTGGCCGAATCTCGATGCTGGGTTCTCCCTGAGCAGGAATCGGAAGGCCTCAGACAGGGCCGTTGCGGGCCTCCAGTGCGCGGTGGCGTTCCCGGCTCTTGGCGATGTGCAGCCGCATGGCGGCGCGTGCGGCCTCGGCCTGCTGATGCAAGATCGCCGAGTAGATCTCTTCGTGCTCGTCGGCCACGTGTTCGAGGTAGTTGCGTCGGCCTTCGTCCACCGGGTCTTGCGTGGTCTGCCAGCAGCGCGGCAGGCTCCTGGGGCTGAGCGTGGCCATCATGGCGATGTAATGCGGACTCTGCGAGGCCCGGGCGATCTCGCAATGGAAGCGAAAGTCGGCGCCCACCGGGTCGAGGTTGGCCAGCCAGGCCTGCGTCACCGCGTCCAGCGATTGGCGCAGTTGCTTCAGATCCGCTTCGGTGCGTCGCTGGGCGGCCATGGCAGCCGCCTCGGGCTCGAGACCCATGCGCAGTTCCAGCACGGCCAGCAGGTCGGGCAGGCTATGTAGGCTGGCTGGGTCGATCGAGAAGCTCCGGGTCAGGCTCTGGGAGGCCACGAAAGTGCCCAGGCCTTGATGGGCGTAGATCAGGCCCTTCGCCTTGAGGCTGGTCAGGGCGTCGCGCACCACGGTGCGGCTGACCCCGAATTGCACCATCAGATCGGCTTCGGCGGGCAGCTTGTCACCCGCGCTCAGTTGGCCCGTCTTGATGCGGGCGGCCAACTGCTCGACCAGTTCCAAGGCGCGGGCCGGGGCCTTTCGGGAGGGCTTCTGGGGGGGCTTCTGGGAGGGAGGGGTCACGGTCAGGGTCAGGATCTGGCCCGGTTGGGGGCCAGGGTCTGAGTTCAATCGAGCTTCGATTCTTGCATGTCGCCGCCGCCTCACCAACCGGTCAGACCCGTCTCCAGCGTGCTTCGCGTCAAACTGCGCCCTCGGCCTCGACATAAAGCGCGTAGAGCGAATGGCAACTGGCCATGTAGAGCCGGTTCCCCTTGGGGCCGCCAAAGGTCAGGTTGGGGCAGCGCTCGGGCAGGTGGATGTGGGCGATCGCCTTGCCCTGGGGGTTGAACACGCGCACCCCGTCGTGGTCGGCCGGGTTGACCCCCAGGCGTCCGTCAGAGCCCCAGCCGCACCACAGGTTGCCGTCGCGGTCGACCTTGAAGCCATCGAGGGCGCCTGGGCCGTTGGCGTCGATCAGCTTGGTCTTGTTCGAGGCGCTGCCGTCGGCCGCGATGTCGTAGGCCCAGATGCTGCGGCTGGGCGTACCTTTCCACTCGACCACATACAGCTTCTTCTCGTCGGGCGAGAAGGCCAGGCCATTGGGGTTCACGAGGTCGGTGATGATGGCGCGGATCTGTCCGTTGGGGTCGATCCGATACACATTGGTGCTGGCCTGCTCGGGCTTGGCCTTGAAGCCTTCCCATTCGCCATTGATGCCAAAAAGTGGGTCGGTGAACCACACGCTGTCGTCCGACTTGACCACGATGTCGTTGGGCGCGTTCAGGCGCTTGCCCTCGTACTGGTCGGCCAGCACCGTGATCTTGCCGTTGTGTTCGGTGCGGGTCACGCGGCGGGTCAGCGAGTGTTCGCAGGTCAGCAGACGACCCTGGCGGTCGCGGGTGTTGCCATTGGCGTAATTGGCCTGTTCGCGGAACACGCTGAAGGCGCCATTGGTCTCGTCGTACTTCATGATGCGGTTGTTCGGGATGTCGCTCACCAGCAGGTAGCGCCCAGCCGGGAAGTAGGCTGGCCCCTCGGCCCAGCGCATGCCGCTGGCCAACTGCTCGACCGAGCTGCTGTAGATGCGGTACTTCAGAAAGCTGGGGTCGAGCACCTCGACCGCCTGGTCGGGGTAACGCGCGTTGGGCGTGAACGCGATCTTCTGGGCCGCGGCCAGGCCGCTCAGCGCGGTCAGGCCGGCGCCCGCAGCGGTCTTCATGAATTGGCGCCGGGCCGGGGTGGTTTGGGGTTCGCTCATGTTTGTCTCCATGGGTTTTGGGTTGGGAAATCGCTTGTCGTCGCGGGTGATCAGGTCACCGGTGCGGGGTTGAACAGCACCAGGGCGTTGTGCAGCTTCCAGTGCT
>RXJO01000579.1 GCA_003987795.1 Curvibacter sp. | reverse complement strand
CGTGAAATCCTTGCGCGGGTCGAAGGCCATCTTCTTGTAGATGTGGGGGTTGAGCGCGTTGGTCGAAATCGCGCCCATGCCCACGGTGTAGCCATCGGGGACGGCCTTGGCCACGGCGTCCATGCCGATGTTGCCACCGGCGCCGGCACGGTTGTCGATGATGACCGGCTGCCCCAAGGTCTGGGCCATGCGCGCGCCCACCGTGCGAGCCACCAAGTCCGTCGTGCCACCGGCCGCATAGGGCACGACAAAGCGGATCGGGCGGCTCGGAAACGACTCTTGCGCCATCAGGGGGACACTGCCAGACAGCCCCCACAGCATGGCAGCCGAACAAACAAGCGCACGGCGCCGACGAAGGGGGCGGACAGTCTGGGGCGAAACCGACAGAGACAGGGCTTGAGGCATGTTCAGAACTCCAGATCAGGGCGAGGTCGAATCATTCGGCCTCGCCATGTCGAGGCGGGGGTGGGCGTTCACGGGCCTGACCACCAACAACAGCTCAAGCAAACCGAAGTCCGTGCGACACGGCAAGCTCAAAGATCAGGGGCCCGATCGAATGTCCTATTCTGAACGCTCTGCAAGCCCACCTGCATCAACTGGGTGACACGCGCGCCAAGCTGCCTGGCCTCCGCCTCGTTCTGCATACGGTCAGTCAACTCAATCTCCTCACCCTGGCGAGTCTGCAGCACCACCCAGTGTTCCACCCGCTTCATGGGGCGGATGTCGGGATCAGGGTCTTGCCAGGACCGCACCGACACCGCAGCCACATCGCGAAAGCCGATCTGCCGAAGGCGGTGGCTCCAGCGGGTCTGGTCCAGCACGACCACGGTCTGGCGGCGGCTGTCGAAACGCACGCTTCGCCTGGGCCGCCAACACCAGACCCCCATGCCGATCAGTGCAAACAGACCCGCCAGCCCGAACAGGGCCTGACGACTGAACACCGGCTCATCGGACCAGCGGGCCATCAGCGCTGTGAGCAGCGCCATGAACAAGGCGGCCCAGACCGTTTGCGGCGGGTTGTTGCGGTGACTGCGGATTTCCAAGACAGACTCCTGCCCTCTTGGTGGGGCACTTCGCATGTGATCGACACACCCGCTGCGAACGCCATGGCGGCGCACAATCGAGGGGGCATGCCCACTGTACAGCCCTGGCCCGCTCCGTGTGCTCGCAGGTACCGGCAAGCCTGCAACTGCATGCGGGAAATCACGACTCAGCTCAAAACGTCGCTTCGAGACCCTCTCATTTCTGAAAAGATGACGCCAGCATCTTCATAATTCGTCATCTTGAGGCACTCTTTGAATTTTCGAGCGCAAGCCACCAGGTGGATGGTCGTGGCTGTCGTGTCATGGGCCACCGGAACATGTCTTTCGCAAGCCCCGTCCCCGCAGCCGATGCAGGGGCAGAAGCTGCAGATCGTAGGTGGTCTGGCCAATATTCACCAATACGTGCGCAATGAAGAGCCTTTCTGGACCCAGGAACTCTCCCGCCTGACCGGGGGCAAGTACAACGCCGAAATCGCCCCGTTTGACCGCGCAGGCGTTCCCGGTGAGTTGATGCTCCAGTTGATGGAGCTTGGCGTTGTGCCCTTCGGCACTGCGCTTTTGAGTCTTTCCTCATCCCAGATCCCGGCCCTGGGCGCCCTCGACCTGGCCGGGCTGAACCCCGACATCCCAACCCTTCGCCGCCATCTGGCAGCGTTTCGACCCCGACTGCAGCGCCTGTTGCATGAACAGAGCGTCGAACTGCTCGCCGTCTACATCTACCCGGCGCAAGTCTTGTTCTGCAAACGCCCCTTCGCCGACCTGAACGACCTCCAGGGGCGGCGCATCCGGATTTCGTCGCCCACCCAGGCCGACCTGGTCAGCGCCCTGGGCGCCACCCCGGTCCTCGTCGGCTTTAGCCAGATCATGGCCAACATGCAGTCGGGCAACACCGAATGCGCGGTCACCGGGGCCATGTCGGGCAACATCATCGGGCTGCATGAGGTGTCCAGCCACTACCACCCCCAGCCCTTCAGTTGGGGCATTGCCATCTTCGGGGCCAATCTGGAGGCCTGGAATGCCTTGCCGGCCGACCTGAAGGCCTTGCTAAGGCGGGAGATTCCCAAGCTGGAGGCCAACATCTGGGCCGAGAGTGAACGGGAGACGGCCGAGGGCCTGGCCTGCAATCGCGGGGAGCCCACCTGCACCACCGGCCGAAAGGGCCACATGAAAGAGGTGGCCACCACCCGAGCCGATATCGACAGAGTACAGAGCATCTTGCGCGACACCGTCATTCCGCGCTGGCTGCAACGCTGCACTCAGTCCTGCAAGGAGCTGTGGGACAACACCATCGGACCGGTCCGACAGGCAGCCGTCCAAAGATCTGGGCCACGATGAAGCCATTCCGAGCCCATCCCAAGGCCATCCGCAACGTGGCGGCACTGACCCTGGCCCTGATCCTGGCGGCCAGCGGGGCGGCGGCGTTGCTGGTCCGCAACCTCCATGCCGTCGCGATCACCGACGCGAAGTCGCAAGCCGACCGTTTCGTGGCCGGGGCGCGCACTGCAGCGAACCGCAGTCTGCTCGGGGTGGATGTCTTTCTGGCCGGACTCAACAAAATGCTGATGCAGCAAAGCGGCCTGCCATCGTTCCATGCGCTGATCCGGGGCACCGCACGGCAGAATTTGCTGCTGCGCCGTGTCTGGGTGCTCGACAGCCAGGGGCAAGTCGTGGCCAGTTCCGAACCGGCTGGCGCCGATGAAAAGCCAGAGGTGCCGCCCGACTTCTTCGACCAGGCCTTCACTCCACCGGTCTCGACACTGACCATCAGCGCCCCCGTGCTCAGCCGGCGCAGTTCGGGGCGGATGCTGCTTTTCGGGCGGCATTTCAGTCTGGCTGACGGCCGCAAGTTGCTCACCGTGGCCGAAGTGCCGGTGGACTTGATCAACACCATCCTGGTGCAGGGTGCAGACATCCATCAACTCGAGACCACGCTGGAGCGCAGCAATGGTCAGTTGCTGGCCAGCACGCCGACGCTTGAGGCCTTGAACGGCATGACTTTGCAACCCTTGCTGGCCACCGTCACGAATCGCCAGGTTGAAGCCATGCCCTCGCGCATCCGCCACAAACCGGCCCTGGTCGCAGCGCGCCCGCTGCTCTACAACGGCCTGCTCATCACCGCCAGCATCCCCATGGACACCGTGCTGGACAACTGGCAGGTGCAAACCCGCTTCATTGTGCTGATCGACCTGGTGTTCTGCCTGTTGCTAGGGGCTGCGGGCTACGCCATCGTCCGCCATCTGCAGAGCATGCAAGGGGCCCAGCGCTTGATCGCCGACGCCAAGGCCACCACCGACCGGGCGCTGGAATCGATGGAAAGCGGCTTTCTGCTGCTCGACGCACAACGCCGGGTGGTGACCTGGAATGCACGCTACCTCGACGTCTACCCAGGCCGGCCGGAGGACGTCCAAGTCGGCGTGCCCTTTGAGCAACTGCTGCGCATCAGCGCAGCCCAGACCCTGCCCGGTGCCAGCGATGAAGCGCGTCAGCAATGGGTGGATCAACGCCTCTCCAACATGAAGGCAGACCAATACAACCATGAAGTTCAGCTTGCCGACGGGCGGATCATTGAAATCAGTGAACGCGCAACGCCTGACCAAGAATGGGTCATCGTCTACCAGGACGTCACCCGCCTGCGCCGTGCCACCGAAGAGATCGAGCAACTGGCCTTCTACGACTCGCTGACGGGGCTGCCCAACCGCCGCTTGCTGACCAGCCGTTTGCAGCAGGCGGTGACGAACATGGCCCGGCTCGGGCAGCATGGCGCGCTGCTGTTTCTCGACCTGGATGATTTCAAGACCCTCAACGACACCCTGGGCCATGACGTGGGTGACCTGCTGCTGCAGGAGGCCGCACGCCGCATCCAGGCCTGCGTCAGCGACACCGACACCGTGGCCCGGCTTGGTGGCGATGAGTTCGTCGTGATGTTGCTGAACCTGAGTCCCGACACGGCCGAAGCCACCCGCCAGACCCGGGAGCTGGGCGAGCAGTTGAGGCAGGTCATGAACCAACCCTTCTCGCTGCGCGAGAAGCCTTATCAGAGTTCAGCCAGTCTGGGCGCAACCCTGTTCGGCGATGGGCGTAAAAATGCGGCCGAGCTGCTCAAGCAGGCCGACATCGCCATGTATCAGGTCAAGAAGACGGGGCGCAACGGACTTTGCTTCTTCGATGCCGACATGCTGGCTGCCATCGAAGCCCGCGCCGACCTCGAAAACGACCTGCGACTCGGCCTGCAGGCCGGCCAGTTCGAGCTCTACTACCAGATCCAGGTCACAGACAAGGGGACTCCAGCAGGCGCCGAAGCCCTTTTGCGCTGGCACCACCCCACTCGGGGCCTGGTGATGCCAGGCACCTTCATTGGCACGGCCGAAGCCACCAACCTGATCGTGCCCTTGGGTCGATGGGTGCTGGAGCAGGCTTGCCGGCAACTGCGGGCCTGGCAGGAAGATGTCAGCACCGCCCACTTGCAACTGTCGGTCAATGTGAGTGCGCGGCAGTTCCGCCAGGCGGATTTCGTGTCCCATGTGCGCGACACGCTTCAAGCCAGCGGTGCCACCGCCGACCTGCTGAAACTGGAGCTGACCGAAAGCCTGGTGCTCGACAACGTCGAGGACACCATCGGCAAGATGCGCGAACTCAAGGCCGTTGGCGTGCGATTCTCGATCGACGACTTCGGCACCGGCCACTCATCGCTGACCTACCTCACCCGGCTGCCGCTCGATCAGCTCAAGATCGACCGGTCTTTTGTCAGCAACATCGGCTTGCAGGTCAACGACACGGTGATCATCCAGACCATCATCGGCATGGGCAACAACCTGGGCCTGGAAGTGCTGGCCGAGGGCGTCGAGACCGAGGCCCAGCGAGACTTCCTGATCGCCCACGGCTGCCGCCTCAGCCAGGGCTTTCTGTTCGGACGCCCCGTTCCGATCAAAGATTTCATGGCCGGCCTCCAGACTTGAGGCCCCCGCACCATGCGATCAGTCCACCCCAAAGAGCCTGATCAGACTCGCAACCTCGAATGCCCCACACCGCCGCCCTTCTCGACCCGGATCTGGGCGGGGATGCGGTCCTTGAGGCCTTCGACGTGGCTGATCACACCGATCATCTTGCCGCTGGCGTTCAGCGCGTCGAGCGCGCTCAGGGCCACCTCCAAGGTGTCGGCATCGAGCGTGCCAAAGCCTTCGTCCAGGAACAGCGAATCGATCGAGGTCTTGTGGCTGACCAGATCGGACAAGGCCAGGGCCAGGGCCAGGCTGACCAGAAAGCTCTCGCCGCCTGACAGGGTGCGGGTGTCGCGCGCCGTGTCCCCCTGCCAGGTGTCCACCACGTCCAGCTCGAGTTCGCCCGTGCCCTTGCGGCGCAGCTGGTAGCGGCCGTGCAGGCGTTGCAGCTGCCGGTTGGCCAGGTGCAGCAGGTGGTCCAGCGTGAGGCCCTGGGCAAAACGACGGAACTTGTCCCCACGGGCCGAGCCGATCAGGCCGTCCAGACGCTGCCACAGCTCTGATTCAGCGGCCTGGGCGCTCAGTTGCTGCAGCAGGGCCTGTTGGGCCTGGCGTCGCTGGTCGTCATCGCCCAGCAAGGCCTGCTGGGCCCCGTATTGCTGACGCAAGTCGTCCAGCGTCTGCGATTGCTGGTCAAGCAGCGCGTCCAACTCGGCCAGCGAGGCATCGCTCAGGGCCTGGGCGCGCAGGGCTTGGTGCTGACGCTGTGCCGCCTCGTGCACGGCCTGGGCATGGTGCAGGGCCTGCTCCAGCCGCGTCTGCCAGGCCTGCAGGCGCTCGCGTTCTGCAACTGGCAGCCAGGCCGCGGCATAGGCGGCTTCATCGGCAAAGGGGCTCGCGCGCAGCGCAGCCTGCCAGGCCGCCTCGGCCTGGGCCAGCGTGGCCTGCTGCGCACTCAGGGCCTGTTTCAGCTGCGTCAGCTGGCCCAGCAGAATGGCGCGCTCGCGGCCCAGCCGGTCGACCTCGGCACTCAACTCGGCCAACGGTGGCGCCGGCTCCGGCACGCTGAAGACCGGTTCATCGGGCTCATCGAACAGCCCACCTTGCGGCCCGGCCGACATGCCGGCTGAGGAAGGCTGCAAGGCCTTCCAGCGTTCGGCCCATCGGGCCTGCTCGGCCTGGGCGGCATCGCAAAGGGCCTGTTGGCGGCTCAGCTCGGTGGCCAGGTGCTGGCGTCGGGTCTGGGTCTGCTGCCACAGCTGCCACTCGGCGCTGCGGGCTTGCAACCAGGCTTCGGCCTGCTCGGGGGCCGGCGGCTCGAAGCCGTCGTCGGCCAGGGTGGCGGCCAAGGCCTGGCACTGGGCGGCCAGGGCTTCGCTGTGTTGTTGCAGCGCAGCCGACTTCTCGGCCTGTGCCTGCGCCGCCAACTGCAGCGACTGCGCCAACAGGTCCAGCCGGGCTTGCGCGGCCTGCAAAGCCTGCGCCTGGCTGTGGGCCCGCTGCTGAGCAGCCTGCAAAACGGCTTCGGCGGCCTCGGCCTGCTGCAGACTGAGCTGGGCCGCGGCCACAGCCTGCTCGGCCTGCTGCACCGCCTCGGCCAGGGCCTCGGGATCGGCCCAGTCGGGGCCGGCGGGCGCTGGCTGGCCCAGGCCCAGCGCCTCACAGGCCTGCTGCCAATCCGCCCGGGCCTGATCGGCATCGGCCTGGCACTGTTGCTGCTCCTGCGCCCAGGCGCCCAGACTGGCCTGGACGCGGGCCAGCTCGGCCGCAGCGGCCTCGCCTTCAGCCCGCACCTCGTCGAGGGCCTGCTGGGCCGCCTGCAACGCGGTCTGGGTGGCCGACACGTCCAGGGCCTGGTAGGCCGCCACAGCAGGGTGATCCGGCGAACCACACAGCGGGCAAGGCTGACCCGCTTGCAGTTGCTGGCGATGGTGCTCAAGGCTCTGGATGCGTTGCTCCTGGGCCAGCAACTGCTGCTTGTCGGCGACCGTGGCCTTGAGGGCCTTGTAACGCGCCAGCAGGTCCTCGCGCAGGGCAGCCTGCCTGGCCTGTTGCTGCAGGCCGTCTTGCTGTCGGCTGGCCTGGCGGGCTGCTGTGGCATTCAACTCACGCAGGCGTCGGGCCAGGGCCTCCAAGCCCTGCCAGCGCGCCTGGCGGCCCTGGGCGGCCTGCCACTGCTCGCGGCACTGGGCCAGGCTGCGTCCGGCCAGCGCCTGCTGCAAGGCGGCCTGGGCAGCCTGCACCGCAGCCTCGGCCTCGGCCTGGTCCTGCTGCACCCGGGCCAGGGCCTGCTGCAGGGCCGGGGTCTGCTGCTGCAAGGCGGCCAATTCATCGGCCTGCTGCCGGGCCACCTGCTGCTGGGCCAGCAGCTCGGCCTGGCGGCGCTCCCGCTCGGCCAGGCCCTGCCGCCAGACGCCCAAGGCTTCGCCCCAGCGCGCATGGCGGGCATGGGTGTGGGCGTACTCGTCGGTGCTGTGCTGCTCGGCCCGCAAGGCTTGCAGCTGACGCTGCACCTGGCGGGCCTGGTGATCAGCCACCGCCAGGGCCAGGGCATGCGCCTGCTGATCTTGCGTGCCGATGGCCTCATGCCGTGCTTGCAGATCGGCCAGGGCCTGAAGGCTGGCCTCGACCTGGGCCCGGGCCTGCCCGGCCTGCTGCTGCAGGGGCTGCAGGGCCTGGGCCGGCTCGCTGTCGGCCAGGCGGCGCAGCTCGGGGGCGGCCTCGGCCTGGGCCTGCAGGGCCTGGGCCAGACGCTGGCCGGCCTCGGTGTCGGCGTGCTCGGCCTGGGCCAGCTGCAGCCGCCACTGGCGCTGGGCCTGGCTTTGCTGCTGCCGGGCCTGCAGGGCCTGGGCCTGCTGCTGCAGGTCGGCGGCCCGGGCGGCCATGGCGGCGCGCGCCTCGGGGGCCAGCAGCGCCATGCCGTCGGCCTGGGCCTGCATCTCTTTGAGCCGGGCCTGGGTCTGGCTGGCCTGCTCGTAGACCTTTCTCGAGATCAGGCCGTAGATGTCGGTGCCGGTCAGTTCTTCGAGCAGTTCGGCGCGTTCGTTGGCACTGGCGTTGAGAAAGGCGGCAAAGCCCCCCTGGGCCAGCAGCATCGACTTGGTGAAGCGCGCGAAGTCGAGCCCGGTGATGGCTTCGACGCGCTGCAGCTTGTCTTTGCTCTGGCTGCACAGGATGCGCCCATCGCCCAGCGCCAGCTCCACCTTCGGGGGCTGCAGCGCGCCGTCGACCTTGTCGCGGGCCCGGTGCTGGCTCCAGAAAGCGCGATAGACCTGGCCTTGCACCTCGAACTCGACCTCGGCCAGGCAATCGGCGGTGTGCCGGGTCATGATGTCGTTGGCACTGGCGCTGATGGTCTTGAGGCGGGGTGTCTCGTGGTACAGCGCCAGGCAAATGGCATCGAGCAGGGTTGATTTGCCCGCCCCGGTGGGACCGGTGATGGCGAACAGGCCGTTGTCGGCAAACGGAGGCCGGGTGAAGTCAACCTGCCACTCGCCCTTGAGCGAGTTCAGGTTCTTCAGGCGCAGGCGCAGGATCCTCATGCGGCGGCTCCTTGGGCTTCGCCCTCGCCTTGCTGCAAGGCCTGCAGCACGCCCAGGTAGCGCTCTGTCAGGGCCTGAGCCAGTTCGGGCGGCAGCGCCTCCTGCTGCAGGCGGCGCTCGAACACCTCTTGCGGGCTCAGCTCGTCGAGGGTTTCGCGGGCCAGGGCGGCCAGTTGGGCTGTGGCCGTACCACGCTCCCGCCGCACGCGCAGCACCTCCAGTGGCAGGCCCTCAGTCATCTGCTGCACCCGGGCCGGCAGGTCGGGCAGGTAGTCGTCCTGGCTGACCGTGACTTCGAGCCACAACGGGCAGTCTGAACTGGCCTGGGCCGCCAATGCCGGCATGGCCTGGGCCAGCTCATCGAGCGTGCCACGCACCGCTTGCAGGCCCTGAAAACGGGGCACGGCCAGCGCCGTGATCTGTTGCAGCCCGGCGTCGCCCAGCTCGATCAGCAGCATCTCTTTGCTCTGCCCGGCCTCGTCAAAGCTCAACGGCAAGGGCGAGCCACAGTAGCGGATGTGCTCATGCCCGCCCACGCGTTGCGGACGGTGGATGTGGCCCAGTGCGATGTAGTCGGCCGGCGGAAAGGCATCGCAGGGATAGGCCTCGAGGCTGCCCACATAGATCTCGCGCACCGATTCGCTGAGGCTGCTGCCCAGGGTGGTGAGGTGCCCCGTGGCCACCAGCGGCAGGCGGCGCCCCAGGCGAACCTTCAGCTCGGCCTGGCGGGCCAGCGCAGCCTCGTAGACTGACTGGTAGTGCGCCTGGATGGCCTGTTGCAGGGCCAACTGCTTGTCTTGCGCGCTCTGTCCGGCCTGGCTTTGCAGCACATCGCGCGGGCGGATGAAGGGCACCGCACAGACGATGCAACCCGGTGAGCCGTCACGCTGCGCCAGCACCAGCACCTGGTCGGCCGGTTGCGCCGCGGGCTGGGCCACCAGGTGGGTGCCCAGGCAGGCCAGCAGGGCCTGGTTCTCGTGCAGCATGGCCACCGAATCGTGGTTGCCCGCCAGCAGCAGCAGGCCCACACCGGCCTCGCGCAAGCGCACCACCAACTGGCTGTACAGCTCGCGCGCATGGCTGGGCGGGGTGCCGGTGTCGAAGATATCGCCCGCCAGCAGCACCGCGTCCACCGACTGGGCCTGCACCTGCTGCAGCAGCCAATCGATCAGGGCCTGGTGCTCGGCCTGGCGGCTTTTGCCCATGAAATGCTGGCCCAGATGCCAGTCGGAGGTGTGGAGGAGGCGCATGAGGAGGCGGAAAAATGGAAGGCATGCCGCCGCCTGAACCCGGCGGCTGGCGCACGGGTGTGATTGTGAGGGGTGTTCTGGCCCGTCGGCGCCCGCTCAACGCTCTCGATAGAGCTGCCCCACCGGGCTGGCCGTGCTGCCCATGATGAACATCGAGTACAGGCCGTTGGAGGCCACGGCGACGTCGCTGGCGCTGTAGGCCACGCCACCGCTGACCGTGAGCTGGGTGCTGCTGTAGGGCGTGTTGCTGAGCACGCCCAGGGCCGAGCTGCCGAGGGTGACGCCGCTGACGATGGGCACATAGCCGATGCTGAGCGCGGTCGCCGCGGTGCTGGTGCCGCAGGCGTGGTACAGGCGCACATTGGCCGTGGTGCTGGAGGTGGGCAGGCGGTTCGAATCGGTCAGCAGGGTGGTCGTCGGCGAGGCCGGGTCGCCGTAGACCAGGACGGTGTAGTCGTTGCCGGCCGTCAGTGCCACCGTCTGGCTGCTGGTGCTGCCATTGACGGTGAGACTCAGCGGCAGGCTGCCCGAAGCCACCAGGCTGTAGGTGCCGATGGCCGGCGACACCAGCGAAGACAGCAGGCTGACCGTGCTGCTCCCCGAGGTGACCGAGGCACTGGCCACGGCCTGGGACGGCAGGGCCGACACCACCCGCAGACGCGACTGGGTGTTGCGATAGCTGGTGGCCGTGCTTTGCTGCAGCAGCAGCGTGGCATCGACCAGCACGCCGCCGGCGGCCGAGCTCAGCACCAGGGTCTGCACCGAGGTCGAGGCCAGCGTGATGCCGCTTTGCGTGAGGCGCACGTCATCGCGGCTACCTGCCCCGGTCACCACCAGGGTGTAGGTGCCCGAGTTCAGGGTGTAGTAGCCCGCCAGCGTGATGCTGCTCAGCGACACCAGCGGCGTGGCACTGGACAGACTTTCGCCGTCGCCCAGCATGTAGATGTCGATGTCGTCGGCATCAGGGCACTGGTCGAGGATGCGCAGATAGGCGCGGCTGCTGGCGGCCGAAGACTGGTTTTCGGTCAGGGTGGTGGTGTGGGTGGCCCCCGAGAAACCCGCCACCACCAGGGTGTAGGGGCCGCTCGAACCCGACAGGCTGAAAGACGAGCTGTAAATCGCCGTGCCATTTTGGTCCAGCACCCGCACGGTATTGGTGTCGGTGCCCACCGACACATAACTGCCCAC
>RXJO01000379.1 GCA_003987795.1 Curvibacter sp. | reverse complement strand
CCGCCTCAGCCATGCTCCCCGACGACTGGTTTTATGGGCCCTGATGGGCATGGCGCCGGGCCTCGCGTGGGCCCAGGCCCCAGCCCAGGAGCTCACGGTATCGGCGGCCGCCAGCCTGACCAACGCGTTCCAGGACATTGCCAAGGCCTTCGAGAAGGCCCACCCGGGCAGCAAGGTGGTGCTCAACTTTGCGGCCTCGGGGCCCTTGTTGCAGCAGATCCGCCAAGGGGCACCTGTGGATGTGTTCGCCTCGGCCGACCAGGAGACCATGGACAAGGCGGCGGCGGCCCAGTTGCTGGCGCCGGGGCGGGTCGACTTTGCGGCCAACACCTTGGTGGTCGTTCAGCCCGCCGCAGCCACCAGCAGTCCCAAAGCCCTGGCCGATCTGGCCGCACCGGGTTTCAAGCGCCTGTCGACGGGCAGCCCGACCAGTGTGCCGGTGGGCCGCTACACCCTCGAAGCGGTGAAGGCCGCCGGGCTCGAACCCGATCTGCAGGCGCGCTGGATCTACGGCGACAGCGTGCGCCAGGTCCTGGCCTATGTGGTGCGCGGTGAGGTCGACGCCGGCTTTGTCTACCGCACCGATGCCCTGGTCGAAAAGGACCGGGTCCGCATCGCCTTCACCGTGCCCACCGCCACGCGGGTCAGCTACCCGATCGCCCCGGTGGCAGGGGGCAAGAACCAGGCGCTGGCCCAGAGCTTCATCAGCTATGTGCGTTCGGCCCCCGCCCAGGAGATCCTGGCGGCTTACGGCTTCGCCAAACCCTGAGCCCAGGCCTCGGGTGCACGCCACTGGGCGGCCCAGGCCTGCAAGGCCTGGGGGGGCATGGGGCGGGCGATGCCATAGCCCTGGCCGAGCATGCACCCCATCTGCAGCAGACGCAGGCCTTGCTCGGTGGTCTCCACCCCTTCCGCGATCAAGGTCAGCCCGAAGGAGCGTGACAGGCCGATGACCCCGTCCACGATCGCCATGTCGCCGATGTCGCTCATCATGCCCATCACGAAACTGCGGTCGATCTTCAGCGTGTCGGCTGGCAGCTGGCGCAGGTAGGTGAGCGAGGAGTAGCCGGTGCCGAAGTCGTCGATGGCGATCGACAGGCCCATGTTGCGCAGCTGGACCAGGGTGGCCGACACGGCCGTGATGTCGATCAGGGCCGCGCTTTCGGTGATCTCGAACTCCAGCAGCGAGGTCGGCACGTCGGCATACTGAGCCAGCAATTGCTGAACGCGCTGGGGAAAGTCGGCCATCTGCAGGTGCCGTGCCGAGATGTTCAGGCTCAAGGGCACCCGCAGGCCCTGGGCCAGCCATTGCCGTTGCAGCCCGAGCGAGTGGGTCAGCACCCATTCACCGAAGGAGGCCTCCAGGGCCGAGCCTTCGATCTGCGGCAGGAACTCGCCCGGGCCCAGCAGGCCTTGCTCAGGATGCTGCCAGCGCGCCAGGGCCTCGACGCCCACCAGCGTACCGTCCTGCATGTCCACCTTGGGCTGCACATGCAGGCAGAACTCGCCGGCCTGCAATGCTGCGGCCAGGCGATCCAGGCGGGTATGGTGCTCGCGCGAGGCCCGTTCGCGTTCGGCATCGAACAAGTGGATGCGGTTGCGCCCGGCCTGCTTGGCCTGGTACATGGCCTGATCGGCATGGCGCAACAGGGTGTCTGCGTCGGCATCGTCATCAGGAAAGAGCGTCAGGCCGATGCTGGCCGTCACCGTCAGGGCCTCGCCTTCGAGGCGCACCGGTTCTGCCATGCGCTGCATCAGGCGGCTGAGCATGGCTTCGCAGTCGTTGCGACACTCGGGCTGGTTCAGCAGGATCACGAATTCGTCACCCCCCAGCCGTGCCACCAGATCCTTGGCGCGGATGGCGCCCTGCAGGCGCCGTGCGATCTCGACCAGCAACTGATCGCCCACACCATGGCCGAGGCGGTCGTTGACCGGCTTGAAACCATCGAGATCCAGGTAGGCCACACCCAGCAAGCGCTGGTTCATGCGGGCCTCCTGCATGGCGGCTTCCAGGGCATGGGCCAGTTGCACCCGGTTGGGCAGGCCGGTCAAGGCGTCGAAATGGGCCAGCTTCTGCAACTGGGCTTCCTGCTCGCGCTGGCGCGTCACATCCAGGCCCACCCCCACCATGCGAAGGGGGCTGCCGTCAGGCTGGCGTGCGATCACCAGACCCAGGTTGCGCACCCAGCGCACCTGGCCATCCGCATGCCGCAGACGCAAGGTCACGTCGAAGGGCTGGTCAGGATGGTTCTGATGGCGCTCCAGGGCCGCGAACGCGAGGGCCTCGTCCTCGGGATGGACCAGGTCGGCCCAACGTTCAGGTTTGTCGCCGCCGGCCGGAGCCAGGCCCCGCAGCTCTCGCCATTGCCGGTCACCGATCACATCGCCGGTTTGCATGTTCAGGTCCCACAGGGCCAGGGCTGCAGCTTCGATGGTCAGCGACAGCAGGGCTTCGCGCTCTTGCACCAGTCGCTCGGCCTGCTTGCGCTCGGTGATGTCCTTGATGCCGAACAGCCAGCAGGCCTCGCCGTCGAACTCGATGGTCTGCATGGACTGCAGACCGGTCCGTGGAGCTTGCCCGCGCGGCGTGAAATCGACCTCGTAGGCGCTGAGCAGGCCCTGCGCATTGGCGGTGCTCAGCAGGGCTTCCCGATCGACCCGGGTGTAGAGGCCCAGCCCGCCGTCGGCGCTGTCTTGCAGGGCTTCGGCCCGGCTGATCCCAGTGGCCTGCTCCCAGGCCGGATTGACCTCAAGGTAGCGGCCGGTGGCCTTGCTGCAAATGCCCATCGGGTCTGGAATGGCCTGGAAGATGCGGGAAAAGCGTTCTTCTGACTCGCGCAGGCGGTCGCGGGCACGCCGGGCCTCATCGATATCGCGGATCACGCCGCGCACCCGGCGTACCTGGCCGTCCTGCACCACGGGTTCAGCCATGGCCTGCACCCAGACGACGCGTTGATCGCAACGCACGATCTGGATCTCCTGCTCGAAGGGCCTTTGTTCCAGCACGGCGCGGCGCATCGCACTGCGGAACATCCCGCGATAGGCGGGGGCCACGAACTGATCGACATAATGCGTAGGCACACCCGCCCCGGCAGGCAGACCGTGCAGCTCGTAGCAGACATCCGACCAGTAACGTTCAGACGGCTCGGGCGAGTCTTCCCACACCCCCAGGCGGGCGATGCGTCCGGCTTGTTGCAGCAGGGCATTCACCCGCACCAGTTCATCTTGCATGGACTGGTGCTCGCTCATGTCATGGAACAGGAAGATGAAGCAGGGCTCACCGTCCATGTTGATCTGCCGCGCCGACATGCGCCCCGGTATGACGTCGCCGTTCACACTGCGCGCCAGCAGGGGCAGGCTGTCGACCTGACCCTTCTCGCGGAAACATTGCAGCAATTTGTCGCGTTCGGCCGGGCTGGCCCAGATGCTGAGTTCCAGCGAGGTGCGCCCCAGAATGTCGTGTCGCTCCCGGCCCAGCAGGCGGCAGAATGCCGGGTTCACCTCGCGGTAGGTGCCGTCGCTGATGCGGGTGATGCCGGCCGCATCGGGCAGGGCTTCATAGATGGTCTGGAACTTGGCCTGCGACAGTTGCAGCGCATCACTGGCCTGATGGCTGGCCGTGATGTCGTGGTGCATGCCCACGACCCGGGTGGCCAGGCCTTGCTCATCGCGCTCGACAATGCGGCCACGGGCCAGCACCCAATGCCAGCGTCCGCCGCGGTCCTGCACCCTGAATTCGGTCTCGAAGCCATCGTCGACACTGCTGAGCAGGTCTTGCCGGATGCGCTCGAGTCTTTGGGCATCATCGGGGTGCAGATGGCTCAGCCAGACGTGCCAGGGGTCGGTGCCTCGCGGGCCGCCGAGGTCGAACTGTTCATAAAAGCTGCCCTGGAAGGTGGTCCGGTGCTTGGGCACTTCCCAGATCCAGCGGCCGCCCCCTGAAGAGTCCAGCACCTGGAGCAGTTCATTTTCACGGCGCTGCAACTGGGCTTCATAGCGTGCCCGTCCCAACAGCAGTTCCAGACAGCAACCCAGCAGCAAGGTGCTGCCGGCATAACGCCAGACGCGGGCATGGGACATCGGCGTCATCCAGCCCAGTTCACTGCCCAGCACCATCAGGCCCTGCACGCCGGCCGCCAGCAACAGCAAGGACAACCACACCCTGACCCGAGGCGACACCTTGGAGAGGTCTCGTCGTACCAATTGCCGGCAAAGATCGGCCCAGACCATCAGCATCAGGATCAGCAGCAACTGTGTGCCTGCTGTGGGTTGGGGCAGCAGCATGGCGGCCAACAGCGTGGGCACCAGGGCAATGAGCCCGACCTGCCGGCCCATGATGTAGAGGGCCAGCGTCAGGTAGGCGGGACGTAACTCGGCCATCGGGGAGAGCCCGGCCAGCACGCTCCAGTACATGCCTGCGACCGAGGCCAGGCCCAGCCAGGTGCCTGTGAGCAGGCGCTGCCGCAGGGTGGGGGCCAGCAACCAATTGGGCGGCAGGAGCAGAAACACGCCGACCACTGCCGCCGTGATGCCACTGTTCACCGCCAGATCAAGCGGAAAGTCAATCAACCCGCCACCTCATTCCTGTCTTGAAGTCGGGTGCACGATGTCTTGGCCCCCGAGGCCAGCTTCCGTGCCTCAGGCTGAGGGCTGGCTGCTGGACTGTTTTTCCTGCACTCAAGTGTAGGGGTACGGCGGCTAGACTCTGGGCGCATCAGGTTCTGTCCGAGGGGGGGCAAACCCGGGGACAGGTGCTGGGAGGGGCTTGGCCAGCTACTTCTTGATCTGGATCAGGCCGGTGGAGAGCGCCGTGCCGCAGACGATGACCAGGCCGCACAACACCATCCAGGGCGTGATCTGCTCACCCAGGAAGAGACCGCCATAGGCCACGGCAAACAGGGGCGTGACGAAGGTGACCGTCATGGCGCGCGAAGGGCCTGCATGCAGGATGAGCCTGAAATAGAGGATGTAGGCAATGCCCGTGCAGAACACGGCGATCGCCGCGATGGCGGCCCAGGCCTGCCAACTGGGGGCTTGCGACGGCCAGGACAGGGCCGTGGGCAAGACCAGCATCAGCGCTGAGCCCAACTGGCTGCCCGTGGCATTGGCCAGCGCGGGCACGCCGCTCAGGTAGCGCCGCGTCAGATTGGCAGCCAAGCCATAGCAGAAGGTAGCGGCCAGACAGGCCAGCACGGCAAACCCGCTGCCGCCGGGCTTGAAACTGGCCTTGTCGACGGCCAGCAGCACCACCCCGGTGAATCCGATGGCCAGACCCAGCGCTTTCATGCGGCCAGGGCGTTCGCCCAGCCACAGCCAGGCCAGCAGGGCACCACACAGGGGCGTGGTGGCGTTCAGGATGGCGGCCAGCCCGGTGTTGATGGAGAGCACGGCCCAGGCATACAGCGCGAACGGAATGGCGGAGTTGACCACCCCGATCAGCAGGATCGAGCGCCACTGCGCCTTCAGGGCAGGCCATTGGCCGCGCGACACCATGATGGGCCACAGAAAGACCGTGGCCAGAATCACCCGCAGACCGGCCGTGGCCAAGGGGCCGAACTCCGAGGCCCCCAGGCGCATGAACAGGAAGGAGGCACCCCACAGGGCGGCCAGCAAAATGAACTCCAGAACCCAGGCAGCGCTCATGCAGTCACCTCGGGCCAAAGTCGCTGCTGTGGTGCCGACAGAGCGGGCAGGGCATGGCCCTCCAGGCGCAGCAGGGCTTGTTTGCGCTCCAGGCCACCGGCATAGCCGGTCAGGCTGCCGTCGGCACCCACCACGCGGTGACAGGGCACGATGACCGAGACCGGATTGCGGCCGACCGCCGCGCCCACCGCGCGGGCAGCAGCGGGACGGCCCAGGCGGCTGGCCAGCGCCCCATAGCCCTGCAACTGGCCGCAGGGAATTTGCAGCAAGGCCTGCCAGACGGCTTGCTGAAAGGCCGTGCCCATGCTCAGGTCCAGAGGAACGGTGAACGCCTGCAGGCGCCCGTCCAGGTAAGCGAGCAACTCGTCACGTGCCTGCCGCAGCACGGGATGCCCGGGGGCTTCGGGCCAGGCCGAAGGGCCGTCGAGTCGGTCCGGGGCATGGCGTTGACCGGCAAACCAGACGCCGGCCAGCCCGCGTGGGCTGGCAGCCAGATGCATGGGGCCCAGCGGGGTGTCGAACACCAGCTGAACCCTTTCGGAGAGGGAGTTCATCAAAGAATCCTGAGGGGTGGATGACAAGGGAGGAGGGCGGCAGGCGCCGCGTTCAGGCCGCAGACTCGGTGGGTGGGCCGTGCTCCCAGAGGTGCAACACAGCATAGCCGCGCCAGGGCTTCCATGCGGCCGACAGGGCTTCGGTGGCTGCCTGGCGTTGGCGCGGCGTGCTGCCGGGCGGTCGGGTGCCCAGGCGGGCCTGCAGCACGCCGTCGCCGGCCGGAAAGGCGTCCGGCCAGCGCAGGGCCCGCAGTGCGATGTACTGGGCCGTCCAGTCCCCGATGCCGGGCAGGGCCGTGAGGGTGGCCAGGGTCTGCTTCAGCGGGGCGCTGCCATCCAGGGCGAGCCGGCCCGCCAGCACCGCATGGGCCAGGGCCAGCAGGGCCCTCTGGCGCTGTCGCACGATGCCCATTTCTCCCAGGCAGGGGGCCAGTCCCTGGCCGTCGTCCAACGCGGCCATCGTGGCCGCTTCGGGGAACAGCCGGTCCAGCCCGACCGGCCGCTCCGGATCCGGGGGCAGGGTCTGGCCCAGCCGGTCGATCAGGCGTTGGCACAGGGTGCGTCCGCCCGCCACCGTCACTTGCTGACCCAGGATGGCGCGCACCGCCAGTTCGAAGCCATCCAGGGTTCCCGGAATGCGCAAGCCGCCGAGGGGCCCGAAATGAGGGGCCAGGACCTGGTCGATGGCGCCCGGGTCGGCGTCCAGATCCAGCCACTGCCGCACGCGGCGGATCAGGGTGGGCAGGGCCGGGCTCAGGCTTTCGCTGCAGCGCATCAGCACCTGGTGCTGTTGCATCGGCCAATGCACCTGTACCCAGCCTCGCAAGGGCTCGGTCGCGCCCGCGGGTGGCGGCAGCCTTAGCGTGCGGGCCAGCCGAAGGCCATCCGGGCCCGACTCCAGCGTCTCAAGGCCCGTCAGGGCCCGCTGGCCCAGAAAACAGGCCAGGCCGTGCAGATCGTAGGGCGGGCGGTAGGCCAGGCGGATGGCGGCGTGCGCGTGAGTGGCCACGCCAGGCCTTTGGCGCCATTGGCTCGGGTTGAGCCCATAGTGTTCGACAAAAGCGGCATTGAATCGGCGCAGGCTGGCAAAGCCGCTGGCCTGGGCCACCTCCGTCACCGGCAAGCGGGTATCGGTCAGCAGTTGCTTGGCGGCCAGCAGGCGCCGGGTCTGCAGGTAGCGCAGCGGCGACACACCCAGGCTGGCTTCGAAGACCCGCCTCAGGTGACGATCACTGACCCCCAGATGATCGGCCAGGCGAGCCATGACCGGGGCCCCGTCGGACTCGCCAGCGTGCGGCCAGTGGCCGGGGTCGTCCAGCCAGCGGGCAGCCTCGGCGGCCAAGATGCGGCGCGCATCGGTGCTGGACCATGCCAGGGTCTGGGGGGCCAGCTCAGGGCGGCAGCGCAGACAGGGGCGGAACCCCGCCTGCTCGGCCTGGGCCGCCAGCTCGAAAAAGCGGCAGTTCTCGCGCTTGGGGGCCCGCACGGTACAGACCGGACGGCAATAGATGCCGGTGCTGGTGACGCCGGTGAAGAAATGGCCATCGAAGCGCGCGTCCCTTGTGCTGAGGGCCAGGTAGCAGGCCTCGGCGTCGGTGCTCAGCCCCAGGGGTGGCGCAGGCCCATCGACCCGCTCAGGGCTTGTGGGCGGTACTGTTGGGGTGGTGGACGGCGAGGGCATGGGCGGATGATACGCAGCGCGAGGGCATGTGCTGGCCGTTTCCGGACCTGATCATGCGCCGGTTGGTCGTGGGCTGAAACGGGCTGGCCGGCTGTTGCGCTCACTACAATCGGGCCAGTCCTGGCACGAGGTGTGTCAGCTTTCTTTCGTGACTCTTCCCCTCAAGGGCCCTTCCATGCAATTGAACGCAGCGATCTTCAAGGCTTACGACATCCGGGGCATCGTGCCCACCACCCTCAACACCGAGGTGGCCGAAGCCCTGGGGCTGGCGTTCGGGGCGGCAGCCCAGGCCCTGGGTGAAAAGACCGTGGCGGTCGGACGCGATGGCCGTCTCAGTGGCCCTTCGCTGGTGCAGGCCTTGATCCGGGGCCTGGTGGCTGCGGGCATCGAAGTGATCGATGTCGGGGCCGTGACCACGCCGATGCTGTACTTCGCGGCCAGCACGCTGTGCCGCAGCGGCATCCAGGTGACGGGCAGCCACAATCCCAAGGATTACAACGGGTTCAAGATGGTGCTGGCCGGCAAGGCCATTTATGGCGACGAGATCCAGGCCCTGCGCCGCACCATGGAGGCTGACAGCGCGCCACGCCTGGCCGGTGGCATGGTGCGCCAGGCCGACGTGGGCCCGGCCTACCGCGATCGCATCGTGGGCGACGTGAAGCTGGCGCGCCCCTTGAAGATCGTGGTCGACTCGGGCAACGGCATCGCGGGGGCTTCCGCGCCGGCCATCTTCCGCGCCCTGGGTTGCGAGGTGACCGAGTTGTTCAGCGAGGTCGATGGCGACTTCCCCAACCACCACCCCGATCCCAGCAAGCCCGAGAACCTGCGCGACCTGATGGCCGCCCTGCAGGCCGGCGACGCCGAACTGGGCCTGGCCTTTGACGGCGACGGTGACCGGCTGGGCATCGTCACCAAGGACGGCCAGAACATCTTCCCGGACCGCCAGATGATGCTGTTTGCGCGTGACGTGCTGTCGCGCGTGCCTGGTGGCGAGATCGTGTTTGACGTGAAGTGCACCCAGCGCCTGGCGCCCGAGATCGAGGCTGCCGGTGGGGTGCCGGTGATGTTCAAGACCGGCCACTCGCTGATCAAGGCGCGCATGCGTGAGAGCGGGGCTCCGCTGGGGGGCGAGATGAGCGGGCACATCTTCTTCAAGGAGCGCTGGTACGGCTTTGACGACGGCACCTATGCAGGTTGCCGGCTGCTGGAGATCCTGAGCCGCCATCCCGACGCCAACGCCGTGCTCAACAGCCTGCCCCAAAGCCATTCGACACCCGAGTTGAATGTGGCCTGTGCCGAAGGCGAGCCGCATCGGGTCACGGCCGAGCTGCAGGCTGCCGCCCCGGCGTTCCTGGCTCAACGGGCCGCGGCCCGCGGTGATCTCGGCGTGCCGGCGATCTCGTCGATTGACGGCCTGCGGGTGGACTGGGCCGATGGTTTCGGCCTGATCCGGGCCTCCAACACGACGCCGGTGCTGGTGCTGCGCTTCGAAGGGCAAAACGCTGACGCCCTGCACCGCATCGAGGGCGACATGCTGGCCCTGCTGCGCCAGATCAAGCCCGATGCGCAGGTCGGCAGTGCGGCCCATTGACCCCTGGGTCGCACCATTGAACGCACTGTCCTTTCCTGGCCTGGTCGGCTCCGCATGACGCCGGCACGCGCCCTCTACTCAGCGGCCCTGGTGGCCGCGAAGCCGTTGTTGCGGCGCAAGCTGGCGCGCCGTGGCGTGACCGAGCCCGGCTACCTCGAGGCCATCGAGGAACGATTCGGTCACTACCGGCAGGCCTGCGGACAGGGGTTCGTCTGGGTGCATGCGGTCTCGCTCGGCGAGACCCGGGCAGCCGGTCTTCTGATCCACGCCCTCAGGGCCGAGTGGGCGCGCCGTGGATGGCCCTTCCGCTTGTTGCTGACGCATGGCACGGCCACAGGCCGGGCCGAGGGGCAGCGCCTGCTGCGCGAGGGCGATGTGCAGGTCTGGCAACCCTGGGACACACCGGCCGCGGTGCAGCGCTTCGTGCGCCATTTCCAGCCCGCGCTCGGGCTGATCATGGAAACCGAGGTCTGGCCCAATCTGGTGGCCGCCTGCCAAAGTGCCGGCATCCCCCTGGCCCTGGCCAATGCCCGGCTCAACGAACGTTCGCGCGCTGCAGCCCGGCGACTGCGCTGGCTCAGCGAGCCGGCCTACCAGGGTTTCAGCGCCGTCTGGGCACAGACCGAGGACGACGCGTCACGCCTGCGCTCCGTGGGGGCGCCCGTGCAGGCGGTGCTCGGCAACGTGAAGTTCGATGCGCAGCCCGATGACGCCCAGCAGGCCCTGGGACGGGCGCTGGCGCGCCGCCTCGACAACGAGCGCGGCCAACGTGTGGTTCTGCTGGCCAGCTCGCGCGAAGGAGAAGAGGCCGCCTTGATCGACAGCTGGCGCAGCAATGCGGGCAGTGTCGGCAATGCGGCCATCCAGTGGCTGGTCGTGCCTCGGCATCCGCAGCGCTTTGACGAGGTGGCGGCCCTGTTCAAGCGGGCCGGCCTGACGGTGGCACGGCGCAGCCAATGGGGTGACCTCGCCGCGCCTGTCCTGCCGCCGCAGGCCGATGTCTGGATCGGTGACTCGATCGGAGAGATGGCGCTGTACTACCGTCTGGCCCGGTTGGCCCTGTTGGGGGGCAGTTTTGAACCCCTTGGAGGGCAGAACCTGATCGAAGCCTGCGCCAGTGGCTGCCCCGTGCTGGTGGGGCCGCACACCTTCAATTTTGCAGATGCGGTCGAACTGGCCCTGCAGGCCGGCGCTGCCTGGCGGGTCAGCGACATGGCCCATGCGGTGGGCCAGGCCCAGGCCTTGCTGGCCGACGAGCGCCGCTGCCACGACGCCGCCCAGGCCGCGGTGGCCTTCACCCAGGCCCACCGGGGGGCGGCTCGGCGCACCGCCGAGGCTGCGGCGATGCTTTTGGCGGGCCCTCTGGCCGCGCCCGATGCGATGCCTCAGGGCGCCAGCAACTGATTGACCGCCTGCAGGTCCTCAGGCTTGAGGCTGCCGTTGGCCTGGCGCAGCTTCAGGCCGCCCAGCAGCACGTTGTAGCGGG
>RXJO01000166.1 GCA_003987795.1 Curvibacter sp. | reverse complement strand
TCTCGCGCCGCGACTGGAAGTCGGTGCTGCTGAAGCGGCTGGTGTCGGGCCGGATCACCAGATCGGCCTGCTTCGCCTCCAACTGGATCAGGGCCCGGCCCATGATCTCGAACGACTGCAGGATCACCTCGTACAGGCCGGCGCCGGTGTTGTTGCGCGGCGGGGTGCTCACATCGACTGCGATCACGAAGTCGGCGCCCAACTGCCGTGCCTGCTGCACCGGCAGGGGGCTGACCAGCCCGCCGTCCACCAGCTCCTGGCCGTTCACCAGGGCCGGCACGAACACGCCCGGGATGGCGCACGAGGCCCGCACGGCCAGGCCGGCGTCACCGCTTTTCAGGGCCAGCAGTTCGCCGCTGACCAGCTGGGTGGTCACGGCACAGAAAGGCAGGCGAAAGCGCTCGATGGGCTGCTGGCGCAACTGCTCGTTGACCAGCTTCTGCAGTGCTTCGCCAGCGAACAGGCCGCGTTTGTTGGCGGCACTGAGGTCGGCCACATCGAGGTCGCGCACCTTGAGTGCAATCTCTTCGATCTGCCACGGGCTCATGCCGGCGGCATAGCAGGCGCCGACCAGGGCACCCGCGCTGGTGCCGGCCACCGCGTCGGCGCGGTAGCCGGCCTCGTCCAGGGCCTTGAGCACGCCGATGTGGGCAAAGCCGCGCGCCGAGCCGCCGCCCAGGGCCAGGGCCACCCGGGGCGTCAGGTGGCCGATGGGCTTGCTCGGCGGGTTGGCCTGCGCCGGTGTCGAGGCCTTGAGGGGGGCTGCGTTCGCATTGCCGGCCATGAGCATCAGGCCCAGCGCGGCGCTGCCCAGGCTGCGCCGAGGCAGGCGGTCGAGTGGCAGGCAGTCGAATGGGACGGGTGGCTTCATGAGGCAGCGGCCGGGCGCACCAGGCCCTGGTCGATCATGGATTTGAGTCGGTCCCAGGCCGATTCGAAGGCGTTGGGGGCTTCGCCGCGGGTGAGCACGTCGAGTTGTTCGTCCAGCACCAGCACTTCGACGCGCCGGTTCAGGCGTCGGCCTTCCTCGGTGGCGTTGGAGGCGACCGGGCGCTTGTACGAGTAGGCCTCGGTCTTGAGCCGGGCGGCTGGCACGCCCAGGGCGATCAGCTCTTGTCGCACGGTCTGCGCCCGGGCCTCGGAGAGCGTCTGGTTGGTGGCGTCCGAGCCGGTGTTGTCGGTGTGGCCTTCCAGCACCACCGGGCGATCGGTCTTGTGCAGCAGCAGATCGGCGACCCGGCTCAGGTAGGGGCCTGACTCGGTCGGGTTCAAGCGGGCCTGCCCGGTCTCGAACAGGGCTGAGCCCGGCAGGAAGATCTGCACGCCGCGCGGCGACTGCGCCACGGCCAGGGTGGGGCCGCTGTAGCTGACAGGGGCCGGGGCACTGGGCGGCGTGACGGGCGGGGGGCTTTGGCAGGCGGCCAGGGTCAGGGCCGTGAACAGGGCGCTTGCCCAGCACAGGGGGCGACGGTGGCGGAGCGGGGTCTTGTGGGAGGTCGAAGTCATATCGCGTGGGCCTGGGATCGGAGCGCGATTATCGAAATCTCCCTGGGCTTTGGCGTAGACAGGCGGCATAGATTCGGCCGCTCAGCGTGACATTCGACGCAGAAAGCGCCATTTGCACGCTGTTGAGTCCATGAAAAAGCCCCCGGGCCGGAAGGCGGCGGGGGCTTGGGCGGCGGCGCAGCAGGCCGCGCGGCTGTCAGGCCACCGAGGGGTCGGCGGCCAGGTTGTCGAACTTCTTGAAGTACTGGCGGGCCAGCGCCACCAGTTGGGCGTCGGTGGGGTGGTCGGCAGGGATCGAGTCGACGATCACGCCAGCAATCGCCTTCTGGTGGTTGTTGCACCAGTCGCGGAAGCTGTTGCGCGCCAGACCGGGGCCGGCCAGCAGCACTTCGCGGGTGCCGGCCAGGGCTTCGGCGATGGTGGCGTAGAAGGCCACGTCATCGGCGGTTTTGCCCTGGTGCTTGTGGTGGCTGCGCGACTTGATGCGCTGGGCTTCCACATGTTCGCGGTCGAACATCAGCACATGGGCTTCGGAATGGTCCAGCCAGACGACGGCGTGAAAAGTGGTCATGAGGTCTCTCTTTCTGAGGTGGGTGATGGATGGAAGGGGTGAAGGCACCGGCTGGGTCGAAAAGACTCAGTGGGCGTGCTGGTGTTCCAGGGCTTCCTGGCAGCGGATGCAACGCTCGGCTTCTGGCGCAGCGTGCAGCCGTGCGGCCGGGATCTCGACACCGCAGTCCAGGCATTCGCCATAGCGGCCTTCGTCGATGCGGTGGAGCGCGGCATCGATGGCCGCGACTTCGGCGGTTTCGCGCTCATCGAGCGCAAACGCCAGTTCGCGCTCGGTGGCCGATTGGGCACGTGAGTCCTCGGGTTGCGGGGCGCGACCATCGGCCTCGGCGCGGTCGACCAGGCCGCCGCGCTGCTGGGCCAGTTGCTCGATCAGCGAGGCGCGCTGAGCCAGCAGTTGTTCACGGAAGGGTTGGGTGAGGTGAGGGTGCATGATGGCCTTTCTGATCTCTGATCCGGCCCGATCTCCAGGGCCATGGCTTCATGATCTGCCTGGTGTGCGATGCCGTCTTTGATCGTGGTCAAGGGCCCTGATGGGGGGCATCTGGGGTGTGATGGGCGTGAAGGTGACAGCGCTTTTCGTGCCGGGCGCCGCAAAATCCCGGCCATTCCAACCCGCTACTCAGGAGACCGACATGACGAGCCACGCCAACCCGGCACCCGACTACACGCGCTACACCACCTTGTCCATCAGCCGCCGAGGGGCCGAGGGACAGGTGCTCGACATCCAGATGCGTGCGCTCAACGGCAAGCTGCCCACTGCGGGGCATGCCGGACACCGCGAGCTGGCCGAGATCTGGCGTGACGTGGCCGCCGACGACAGCGTGCGGGTGGCGGTGTTGCGCGGCGAGGCCGGCGGCTTCTCGGGGGGCGGTGATCTGGCGATGGTGCAGGAGATGAGCGAGGACCACGACACCCGCGTCCGGGTGTGGAAGGAGGCCCGCGACCTGGTCTACAACCTGATCAATTGCGACAAGCCCATCGTCAGCGCCATGCATGGGCCGGCGGTGGGCGCCGGCCTGGTGGCGGGGTTGCTGGCCGATGTGTCGATCGCGGCGCGCAATGCCCGCATCGTGGATGGGCACACCAAGTTGGGGGTGGCCGCGGGCGACCATGCGGCCATCGTCTGGCCGCTGTTGTGCGGCATGGCGCGTGCGAAGTACTACCTGTTGCTGTGCGAGCCGCTGTCGGGCGAGGAGGCCGAGCGCATCGGCCTGGTGTCGTTGTCGGTGGACGAGGCCGAGCTGCTGCCCCGCGCCTACGAGGTGGCCGAGCGCCTGGCCGCCGGCAGCCAGAGCGCCATCCGCTGGACCAAATACGCGCTCAACAACTGGCTGCGCCAGGCCGGTCCCACTTTCGACAGTTCGCTGGCGCTTGAATTCCTGGGCTTTGCCGGGCCCGATGTGCGTGAAGGCATCAGCGCCTTGCGTGAGCGACGCCCGGCCCGGTTCTGAGCCTTACTTGCGCCGGCTCATCATGAGTTCGGTGTTGGCCTTGCGGTCGGCGTTGATTTTCTGCACATGAGGGCGTTCGCCCATGCGCTTGAGGTAGTCGCGCACGGGCAGATCGGCCAGGTAGTCACGGCCATAGACGATCTTGGTAGCGCCACTGATCAGCGGCAGATGCACGATGGCCGTGCAGTCCGCCAGGCTGAACTGATCACCCGCGATGAAGGGCTGGTCGAAGCGGGCCAGCTTGGCAAAGGCCGCGATGTTCTTCTCGAGCTGGGCGCTGATCTTTTCGCGGGTACCTTCGCTCACCTGACCGCCAAAGAAAGCCTGCGGATAGAGGTTGCGCGCCACCAACTCCAGGTGCAGCTCCAGGTAGGTGATCAGCTCGCGCACCTTGGCGGCGGCAAAAGGGTCGGAGGGCAGCAGCGGGTGCGCGGGGTGGGTCTGTTCGATGTATTCGCAGATCACGGCCGATTCGCTCAGGGCGCCGTGTTCGGTCTTCAGGTAGGGCACCTTGCCCAGCGGGCTGGCCTGCAGATCGACCTCGCCCACCCAGGCGAGCTCTTCCTCGAAGGGCAGGCCCTTCTCCAGCAGGGCCAGTTTGACCTTGTTGTAATAGTTGCTTGCCGCAAATCCGCACAGTTTCAGCATCGGGGGTCTCCAGTTCTTTGTTCGGGGGCCGGCGGCTCAGCGCCTCCGGTGTCCGCCATCGTAAAGGCCTGCCGGGGCAGTCGGGCGTCACGCGCTTGACTTGCTGCAGTGCGACATAATTCGGTCATGCCGCCCGTCCGATCGCACCAACTCCTTGTCCGCTCCATGCTGGCGTGGTTTGTGCTGTTCGTCGGCGCCTCGGTGGCTTCGCCGCTGATCCACCCGGTGGATTGGCAGGAGGTGTGCACCTCGGGTGGCGCACGCCGCCTGGTGGTCGGCACCGACCGTGCCGACGCCACCGAAGAGGGCTGGAGCGCGCTGGCCCATGCGCTGGACTGCCCGGCCTGTCTGCCCGGCCTGGCCCCGGCACCTGCCGGCGCCGGGCTGACGACCCCGACCTGGGCCTCGGCCCAGGTGCCGGGCAGTGGCCACGCAGCGCCGGTGCCCCGGGCCGCCAGCGCCCCGCTGCCAGCGCGGGGGCCGCCCGGATCGGCCTGACTCCGATCCGGACCGGGCCGGCCTTGCCGTCGGCTTCGGGCTCAGTCATGCATGCCCGGGAACGCTTTTTGCCTGTCCCTGGCGTTCGTCATATCAAGGGGGTCTTGATGACCTGTCAAGAAATTCAGCTGCCCGGCGAGGCCAAGTCCTTGCGCATGGGTGATTCATTGTTGGAGGCCGGCGCCGTCGGTCCGGTGTGGCGTGTCACCCGTGGGGTGTTCCGCCTGGAACGCGTCAGTGACGAGGGCGTGGCCTTCGTGCAACTCGCCCTGCCGGGTGATCTGCTGGGCGTCGAGGCGCTGTGCAGCGAACGTTATTCGTTCTCGGCCACCGCGGTGGTCGACAGCGAGGCCGTACCGTTGTCCCTGGACGACGAGGCCGCCCGGCACCGGGTGCTGGCCGATGCCTTCCTGCAGCAGCAGGCCCGCACCGCCGAGGCCGTGCGCCTGCGCAGTGGCACCGTGGCCAGCCGGGTGAACCACTTCCTGAACACCCTGGCGCACGCCACCGGGGTCATCACCCAGCGGGTGCGCGATTGCGATCTGCCCTACCTGCGCGACATTGCCCACATCGTGGATTCGGCACCTGAAAGCGTCTGCCGGGCCATGGGCGGGCTGGTGGCACCGCGCACCCGGGCGCGACCGGCGCGGCGCAAGCTGGACTCGGTGCTGGCCTGAGCTTCACCGTCGGTTTACCGCATAATCATCGGCCATGCACACCTTGCGCCACGCCCGCTACCTTGCCCGCCTGATGGTGGCCTGGTTCGTGCTGTCGTTGGGCGTGGCGGTGGCATCGCCGCTGGTCGCGCCGCTCGACATGGAGCTGGTGTGCTCGTCCACCGGGGCGATGAAGGTGCTGATCAAGTCTGAAGACGGCAGCCAGTCTGCCCAGACCGGCCACACACTCGATTGCCCGCTCTGTGCCGCCCTGGGGGCGCCACCCCCGGTGCATGCCGTGGTGCTGCCGCCCGTTCTTCCTCTGGGCCATGTGCTCCAGAGCATCCCGGCTGCCCGCATCGCAGCCCTCACGGCAGCGCCCCTGCCGCCTCGCGGCCCGCCCGCCCATTCCTGAACTCAGTCCCTGCCCGGCCTCCGCCTGCGCAGCGCCTTGACGCGCGCCAGGCAGGCCCAGACCTGTTTTTTTGGAGTGTTCATGCGCAAAAGCCGCATGGCGTCGGCCCTGGCCGCCGCCTTTCCCCCTGTCTGTCCGTCCATCACCCGCCCTGTCCTGAGCGGCCTTCTGGCCATGAGCCTGGCACCGCTGGCCCTGGCGGATCACCCCACGGAGGCGCCCAGCAAGTCGCTGGGTGTGGTCACCATCACCAGCGGGCAGCCCAGTTCGCTGCCGACCCAGATCCCGACCACCCTCGAAGGCGCCACCCGCGAGCAGATCGAGACCACCATCAACGCCACCGACAGCGAAGATGCGCTCAAGTACTTCCCCAGCCTGCTGGTGCGCAAGCGCTACATCGGCGACTACAACCACGCCATCTTGTCGACCCGGGCCTCGGGTACCGGCAACAGCGCGCGCTCCATGGTGTATGCCGATGGCATCCTGCTGTCCAATCTGTTGGGCAACGGCGTCGGGGGCCTGAGCTTCCCGCCGCGCTGGGGTCTGGTCACGCCCGAGGAGATCGAGCGGGTCGACGTGATGTACGGCCCCTTCTCGGCGGCCTATGCGGGTAACTCGGCTGGCGCGGTGGTCGACTACGTGACCCGCATGCCCACCAAGTTCGAGGCCCATGTCGCTGCCGGCTTCACCACCCAACCCTTCGAGCTGTACAACACCCGCGACACCTACAAGGCTTGGCAGACCAGCGCCTCGCTGGGCAACAAGAACGGCGACCTGTCGTGGTGGCTCAACTTCAACCACACGGACAGCGACGGCCAGCCCTTGACCTTTGCCACCCGGCTGCTCAGCGCCGGCAGCACCACGGGTACGGGCACTGCCGTCACGGGGGCCGTGGCCAATGCCAACAACGCCGGCCAGAAATGGATCGTGCTCGGCACCGGCACCCAGTACCACACGGTGCAGGACCATGTGAAAGCCAAGCTGGCCTATGACTTCAGCCCCACAGTCCGTGCCAGCTACACCCTGGGCATCTGGCAGAACACCTCGGTGGGCAGCCCGGTGTCCTACCTGCGCAACGCGGCCGGGCAGACCGTCTACAGCGGAGCCTTCAGCACGGGCGGGCTCACCTATTCGGGATCGCAGGCACTGACCGGCGCTGATTTCGCGCTGACCCGCCAGACCAGCACGCATTTCATGCACGGTCTGTCTGTCAAGAGCCACACCCAGGGTACCTGGGACTGGGAGGTGGCGGCCAGCCTGTACGACTACAGCCGAGACCAGTTGCGCCAGAACGCCGCCGCCAACCCCGCACCGGCTGCCACCAGCGGCGGCGCCGGCACCCTGGCCGACGGTGGCGGCACCGGCTGGAACACCCTGGCCGCGCGTGGAACCTGGCGTCCGACCGGGCTGCAGGGCGCACACATCGTCGATTTCGGCGTGCAGCAGGACAGCTACAAGCTCAGCTACGTCACCAGCAACCTGAGCAACAACTGGTTGACGGATGCCTCCGGCGGTCTGGCCTCCAGCGTGAAGGGGCGCACCCAATTGCGCAGCCTCTGGGCCCAGGATGTGTGGGCTTTTGCGCCACGCTGGAAGGCGGTGCTGGGCCTGCGTCTGGAGGACTGGACCGCCACCCAGGGCCAGACGGCCTTCTCTTCGACCAGCTCGCTGGGCTTTGCAGAGCGCTCGGTGCAGGCCGCGTCTCCCAAGGCCGCGCTGTCGTGGCAATGGCAGCCCGACACCGTGCTCAAGGCCTCGCTGGGCCGGGCCGTGCGCTTCCCGACCGTGGCTGAGCTCTATGGGGCCACCTCGACCACCAACTCGCAATACATCAACGACCCGAACCTGAAGCCCGAGCGCTCCTGGACGGCTGAGCTGAGTGCCGAGAAGGACCTGGGCAATGCCCTGGCACGCCTGACCTACTTCGCTGAAACCACGCGTGATGCGCTGTACTCGCAGACCGTGTACGACGCCACTGCCAACAAGAACATCAGCCGCGTGCAGAACGTGGGTCGCATCGACACCCAGGGTCTGGAGGCCGCCTTCAATGGGCAGGGCGTGGGCTGGCAACAGCTCGATCTGCTGGGCAGCGTCACCTATGCGCATTCGATCATCAAGGAGAACGCCGGCTACGTGAGCACGCCGGGGGACACCTTGGGCCGCCAGCAGCCCAACATCCCGCGTTGGCGGGCCACGGCCCAGGCCACCTGGCGCTTCAACCCGCAGTGGAGCGCCAGCCTGGGTGCTCGCTACAGCGGCCCGCAGTACCGAACCCTGAACAACTCGGACACCAATGGTTTCACGTACATGGGGGTGAGTCGCTACTTCACCACCGACCTTCGGGTACTGTGGCGCATCGACAAGACCTTCACGGCCTCGTTCGGTATCGACAACCTGAACAACTACCAGTATTGGAACTTCCATCCCTACCCGCAACGCAGCTACCACGCCAACCTGCGGGCTGACTTCTGAAGGCGCATGCCATGATCAAACCACGTTCCCTCCTGGCCGGCCTTTGCCTGGCCTTCGGCCTGGGCTCTGCAGCGCAGGCCCATGTCACCCTGGACACCCCTCAGGCCGTCACCGGCAGCGCCTACAAGGCCGTCTTCAAGGTCGGGCATGCCTGCGCCGAGGCCCGCAGCACCACGGCCATCACGGTGCGCCTGCCCGAGGGCTTCCGCGGTGCCCAGCCCATGCCCAAGGCGGGCTGGGAGCTGCTCGTGACGCGGGCCCCGCTGGCACAGGCCTATGAAGCGCATGGTCGCCGTGTCACCGAGGACGTGGTCGAAGTGCGCTGGCAGGCCCGCAGCCCCTCGGATGCGCTGCCGGCCGCCTACTATGATGAATTCGTGCTGCGCGGCACGGTGGCCGCCGCCCCCGGTCCGATGTGGTTCAAGGTGCGCCAGGATTGCGACCTGGGCCGCTCCGAGGATTGGGCCGAAGTGCCGGCCTCCGGCAGTGCCGCCCGCGGGCTCAAGGCCCCCGCTGCGCTGCTCGAGGTGCTGCCCGCCGCTCCGGCCGCCGCTGCCGCACACGTTCATTGATTCCACCACCCGGAGAACCCCATGCAAAAAGCATTCATGACCCTGATCGCCGCCGCCAGCCTGGCGCTGGCCGCCCTGCCTGCCAGCGCCCAGGTGGTGCAGGTGCAAGGCGCCTGGGCACGCGCCAGCGTGCCGGGCCAGAAGGCCACCGGCGCCTTCATGACCCTCACCGCCCCGGCCGGGGCCACCCTGGTGGGCGTCAGCTCGCCGGCGGCCGGCGTGGCCGAGGTGCACGAGATGAAGATGGAGGGCGACGTCATGAAGATGCGCGCCCTGCCGTCGCTGGC
The DNA here is from genome assembly GCA_003987795.1 of Curvibacter sp. GTDB lineage: Bacteria > Pseudomonadota > Gammaproteobacteria > Burkholderiales > Burkholderiaceae_C > Curvibacter. The sequence goes on along the minus strand of RXJO01000166.1, from coordinate 1,905 downwards.
CCTGCCGGCCGGTCAGGCGGTCGAGCTCAAGCCCGGTGGCTACCATGTCATGCTGATGGACCTCAAGGCCCCGCTGGCCAAGGACAGCCAGGTGCCGCTGACCTTGAAGCTGCGCGACGCCAAGGGCGCCGAAAGCCAGCTCGACATCAGCGTGCCCGTGTCCGCAGCCGCGCCCATGGGGGACATGGGCGGCCACCAGCACCACAAGCATTGAGGCCTGCAGCGCGCGGGTAGCCCGGGGTGCCAGGGCTGCAAGCAAAGGCAATCCTTGTGTACAGCCGCCTGATCAGGTGTGGCCCCACCTGTTCCGGCGGCGAGGCATCCGGTAAGCTGCGACCATCGATCTCATTTTCAGAAGATGGAGCAGACATGACGGACACCACCCCTTTCGGCTTCGGCAAATTCGTGCCGGGTTTCGACTTCCTGCAGAACCTGGCCTCCTCGGCCGTCCAGGGGGCGCAGCAGGGCCTGCCCAACATGCCCAACCTGTCGAGTTGGGTCGCGCCGACCCTGAGTGTCGAAGAGATCGAGAAGCGCATCAGCGAGCTCAAGGCGGTGCAGTTCTGGCTCGACCAGAACGCCCGGGCCCTGGCCGCCACCATCCAGGCCCTGGAGGTGCAGAAGATGACCCTGGCCACGCTCAAGGGCATGAACTTCAGCATGGGCGACGTGGCCAAGGCCTTCCAGGTCAAGACCGCCGACATGGTGGCGGAGCTGCAGAAGGCCTCGGCCAACCTGGCGGCGGCGGCCACGGCCGCTTCGACGGCATCGGCCCCAACCCCTGCGCCGGCCACGGCGCCTGAACCCGAGCCCGCCCCGGCCCCTGAACCCGCCCCTGAGCCAGCTGCCTCCCAGGCCGAGGCCCCGGCTGCCCCCGGCGTGATCGACCCGCTGCAATGGTGGGGTGCCCTGACGCAACAGTTCCAGCAGATCGCCACCGATGCCATCAAGGACACGGCGGTCGCACAGGCGCTGGACAGCACACGCAACCTCGCCACCGACCTGGCGCGCGAGGCCCTCAAGACCACGGCCGAGGCGGTGACGGCCGGTGTCAAGGTGGCCAAGGCCGCGAACAGCGCTCAGGCCACCAAGACCAGCAAGGCCGCGTCGACCGCCGAAGCCAAGGCTGCTGCGCCCGCCAAGTCTGGCGCCCGGAAGGCCGCACCGGCTCGCAAAGCCCCTGCTGCCAAGAAGGCCGCGCCCGCTCCTCGCAAGGCCACGCCTCGCCGCGCCGCCTGAGTTGATGCCGGCCTGTGCCCGGCCGGGGCGGATGACGTCCGACCGGGTTTTCACGCGGCAGAATGGGGGCACGCTTCAGCGGAGTCCTCATGTCACTTTTTCCTCATGGTCACGCCACCCATCCCCAGTGGCGCATGGCAGCCGGCCTGGTGCTGGCCCAGCTGCGGGCGCAGATGGCCCTGCCCGGTTACGCGCACAACCCCACCCTGGGGCTGCTCTACATCACCGACCATTACGCCGCCGAGGCCCAGGACCTGCTGGATTTCCTGTCGGCCGAACTGCCCGAGATCAACGACTGGGCGGGCACCGTGGGCATCGGGGTGGCGGCCAACAACGCCGAATACTTTGACGAACCGGCCCTGTCGCTGATGCTGTGCGACATCCCCGCGCACCAGTACCGGGTGTTCTCGGGCGTGGCGCCGCTGGGCCTGGGTTTTCAGGCGCATACCGCGCTGGTGCACGCTGACGCCGGGACGCCCGATGTGGCCGAGCTGATCGCCGAGATGGCCGGGCGCACCGATACCGGCTACCTGTTCGGCGGCCTGGCCGCCAGCCGCCAGGGCAGCGTGCAGTTCGCCATCGGCGGGGACGGCAACATCCGGGGCCACGGTGCGGCGCGCGGCGTCTTCCGCGGTGGTCTCAGCGGGGTGGCCTTCACCGAAGAGG
>RXJO01000354.1 GCA_003987795.1 Curvibacter sp. | reverse complement strand
GTGTCGCTGGCCGGGTGGCTATGTCGCGTGTCTCAACGCTGGAAGAAATTTCGGAAGAAATTCCACCACCCAAGGATAAATCATGGTCGTCATTCGACTCTCCCGCGGCGGCTCCAAGGCCCGTCCGTTTTACAACATCGTCGTCGCAGACAAGCGTGAACGCCGCGATGGCCGTTTCATTGAGCGTCTGGGTTTCTACAACCCCAGCGCCAAGGAATCGGAAGAAGGCCTGCGCATTGCGCAAGACCGTCTGACCTACTGGAAGGGCGTCGGCGCCCAGGCTTCCGACACCGTGGAACGTCTGATCAAGCAACTCGCCAAGAAGGCTGCCTGATCGCGCCACGCGCTCCATCCGCACGCTCTTCGCTTGGCTGATGGAGCGCACAGACAGGCCGGCAGTGTTCGCACCGCCGGCCTGATTTTTTTTGGGTCTGCATTTCCATGTCACAGTACTTTCCCCCGCTCGAGGCTGCCGAGCTTCCGGCCGATGCCATCGAGGTCGGTCGCATTGCCGATGCCTGGGGCATCAAGGGTTGGTTCAGGGTGTTGCCTTACAGCGCTTCTCCTGAGGCCTTGTTTTCCTCCAAGCGTTGGTACTTGCAACCCGCCGAAAAGGGGGCCAAGACCTTCAGTGGCACGGTGCGCCTGGCCATCAAAGAGGCCAAGGAGCACTCGGATTCCGTGGTGGCTTCGGCCCAGGATGTGCCGGATCGCAACGCTGCCGAAGCCCTCAAGGGCGCCCGTATTTTTGTCCCCCGATCGAGCTTTCCGACTGCAGCCACCGACGAGTACTACTGGGTGGATCTGATGGGCTTGAACGTGCTGAACCGCGAAGGTGTGGCGCTGGGGGTGGTGCGTGACCTGATGCACACCGGTCCCCAGACCGTCTTGGTGATCGGCTACGAGCAGGACGGCAAGGCCCTGGAGCGCATGGTGCCCTTTGTCTCCGCCTATGTGGACAAGGTGGATCTCGAAGGTCGATGCATCACGGTCGACTGGCAGCCTGATTATTGATCCCGGCCGGCTTCACCCCATGCGATTTGATGTCATCACCTTGTTTCCTGAGATGTTCGAGCCGTTTCTGGCTTCGGGTGTGACTCGCCGAGCCTATGCCTCGGGTCAGGTGAGCATCCGGCTCTGGAATCCGCGTGACTTCGCTCAGGGCAACTACCGCCGTGTCGATGACAGGCCTTTCGGGGGTGGTCCGGGCATGGTCATGATGATCGAGCCACTGGAGCGTTGCCTGCAGGCCGTGCGTGTCGATCGGGCCAGCCTGGGTGAGGCTGAACGGGCGCCGGTGGTGTTGTTTTCGCCGATCGGGCAGGTGCTCAATCATTCTTCAGTCGAACGGTGGGCTCAAGGCCCAGGCGCGATCTTGCTCTGCGGTCGCTATGAGGGCATCGATCAGCGTTTCATTGACGCTTGCGTCGATGCCCAGATCAGTTTGGGCGACTTCGTGCTGTCGGGTGGTGAGATCGCCGCCATGGCCCTGATCGATGCCGTCACACGCCTGCAGCCCGGCGTGCTCAATGACGAGGGTAGCCACCAGTTCGACAGCTTCAATCCAGCGCTTGATGGTCTGCTGGACTGTCCGCACTACACACGGCCCGAGGTCTGGCAGCCCGGTGAGGGCGCCGCGCCGGTCCCCGTGCCTGAGGTGCTGCTGTCGGGCCACCATGCCCACATCGAGCGATGGCGTCGAGACGAGCGCCTGCGCATCACGTCACAACATCGGCCAGAGTTGATCGATGCGGCGCGTGAGGCGGGCCTGTTGAGTGCCAAGGATGAAGCTGCACTGGCCCGAAATTCCTGATTGGTTATAATCAAAGGCTTTTCGATCCTCTGGCCGGCCGCTTGATCCGTCATTTTGCGGACAAGCCACCTTGCAAATTCTTCGGAATTTTCCCCAGGGTTGAAGCAGACTGCGCTGTGAAAACAGGGTGTTCGGCTTCAGTTCTGTTCACCAAGGTGCACGTCATTCCGACACTGCCATCCTGGCGCGGGCAAGATCGTATGAGGTCCTCATGAATCTGATCCAAACTCTTGAGCAAGAAGAAATTGCTCGTCTGAACAAGACCATTCCCGAGTTCGCCCCTGGCGACACCGTGATCGTCAGCGTCAACGTGGTTGAAGGCAACCGCAAGCGCGTTCAGGCTTTCGAAGGCGTCGTGATCGCCAAGCGCAACCGTGGCCTCAACAGCGGCTTCATCGTGCGCAAGATCTCCAGCGGCGAAGGCGTGGAGCGTACGTTCCAGACCTACAGCCCGCTGATCGCCAGCATCGAAGTCAAGCGTCGTGGTGACGTCCGTCGTGCCAAGCTGTACTACCTGCGTTCGCGCAGCGGCAAGTCGGCTCGCATCAAGGAAAAGCTGCCGTCGCGTGTCAACAAGGTGGCTGCCGCCGCCTGAGCTTGACAGCTTCGCCCGGAAAAGCCGCTGCAGCCCATGCTGTCAGCGGCTTTTTTGTTTCCGATGCACGTCCTCATGAGGACCCTGTGCTGGCCTTGTCTCCACTTCTGAGGCATTTTCGTGAGTACCGACCTCCCCGCCCTGACGCCCCTGTCACGCCTGCCGAACTTTGACCCACGAACGGTGCCAGTGTTGCGCACGGATGCGGATCTGCCTGCCGTCGGTGCCGATCGCCTGCACCCCGATGCGCTGGCCAGACGTTTTGCGATGCCCCCGGATTGGCAGCCGGAAGTCACCATGGAGCGGCGCTTCGCCAACCGGCAGCCTGCGCAGGCCTCGGTGCTGGTGCCCATCGTGTTGCGTGATGAGCCCACGGTGCTGCTCACCCAGCGCACGGAGCATCTGTCCACGCACTCCGGGCAGGTGGCTTTCCCTGGCGGGCGCATGGACGACACTGACGCATCACCTGCGGCCACCGCCTTGCGCGAAGCGCAGGAAGAGGTCGGGTTGGCACCCGAGCATGTGCAGGTGTTGGGCAGTCTGCCCATCTACACCACCGGAACGGCCTACATCGTCACGCCGGTGGTGGGGCTGGTCCGGCCGGATTTCAGTCTGCAACTCAATCCCGACGAGGTGGCCTCGGCCTTCGAGGTTCCATTGGCCTTTCTGATGAACCCGGCCAACCACCGTCGCCATGCCTATGAGGCCGAGGGGGTGCGGCGTGAATGGTTTTCGATGCCTTGGATGGATGGCGGCCAGGAACGGTTCATCTGGGGCGCCACCGCAGGCATGTTGCGCAATTTCTACCGATTTCTGGCGGCTTGAGGGCTGGGCCGCTGAAGCGGCGAGAGGCCCCGGTATCATCGCGACATGAGTTTTTTCGCCATTTTGTTGGCTTTGTTGATCGAGCAGGCCCGTCCCCTGGGTCGCAGCAATCCGATTCATGTGGGATTGCGTGCCTGGGCGCGCACCGCCAGCCGCAATTTCGATGCGGGCAAGCCGCAGCATGGCTGGATCACCTGGGGCCTGGCCGTGCTGTTTCCGGCGCTGGTGGCATTGGCGATCCACTGGTTGCTGTGGGTGTTCGTGGGCTGGCCTGTCGCCATGCTCTGGAACGTGGCTGTGCTCTATGTCACCCTCGGATTCCGGCAGTTCAGCCACCACTTCACCGACATCCGTGATGCCCTGGAAGACGGTGATGAAGCTCGGGCGCGAGAGCTGTTGGCTCAATGGCAGCAGGTGGATGCCAGCGAACTGCCGCGCAGCGAGATCGTGCGTCACGTCATCGAGTACTCGGTGCTGGCCGCGCATCGCCACGTTTTTGGCGTGCTGGCTTGGTACTCGGTGCTGGCTGCCGTCGGGCTGGGACCTGCTGGCGCGGTGATCTATCGACTCTCGGAGTTCGTCTCGCGATACTGGCGTTACCGCAACCGGACGGGGCAGCAGGCCGTGAGCGAGGCGCTGCAGCGTGCCGCTGCTTTGTCCTGGATGGTGGTCGATTGGCTGCCTGCCCGTCTGACAGCGCTGGTCTTTGCCGTGGTCGGCAACTTCGAAGAAGCCATCGACGGCTGGCGCTACCATGCCCAGCGCTTTCCCAATGACAACGACGGCGTTGTGTTGGCCGCAACCGCAGGTGCGATCAATGTGCGTCTGGGCGGCGAGGCCTTGAAGGTCACGGCCTTGCCTTCGCAGTTGCCCGAGTTTTCGGCGGGCGAGGCCGACGCTGAATCGGCAGACAGCGACAGCACCCCGGGCCGGGAACCTGAAGTGGCACACCTGGCCCAGATCGTCGGCCTGGTGTGGCGTTCGGTGGTGGTGTGGATGGTGTTGCTGGCCTTGTTGACGCTGGCACGCCTGCTCGGCTGACGAGGCTTGGCCCGGCGTTGCACGCCGCTGTCTTCATGGCCGTCTCTCACCTCATCTGATTCAGCCCGGTCCCCTGGGCCGGGCATTCAAGCGAGAACATTCTCATGCATTCGAGTTTCTGGAGCCCTCTGGTGGGCACGCTCAAGCCCTACGTGCCCGGCGAGCAGCCTCGCATGGCGGGTCTCGTCAAGCTCAACACCAACGAAAACCCCTACCCACCGTCCCCTCGGGTGTTGGCCGCGATCCATGCCGCCAGCCTTTCGGGGCTCGAGCGTTACCCTGACCCGGAGTCCATCGAACTGCGGCGCGCCATCGCGGCCCACCATGGCCTGCAATGGGCGGAGGTCTTTGTGGGCAATGGCTCGGATGAGGTGCTGGCTCACGCATTCCTGGCCTTTTTCCAGCAGGGCGGGGCGCCCTTGCTGATGCCGGACATCACCTACAGTTTCTATGCCGTGTACTGTGATCTGTACGGCATTCCTGTACAGAAGGTCCCGCTGAGAGAGGGCTTGCGCCTGGAGGTCGGCGATCTGGTGGCGAAGGGCACTCCGACAGCAGGTGTCGTGGTGGCCAATCCCAATGCGCCCACCGGCATCGGTTTGCCCTTGGCCGATGTGCAGCAGTTGTTGCGCCTGCATCCGGACAGGGTGGTGCTGGTGGACGAGGCCTATGTGGACTTCGGGGCTCAAAGTGCGGTCTCGCTGATTGAGCAGTACCCGAATCTCTTGGTGGTCCACACCCTGTCGAAGTCGCGCTCGTTGGCCGGCCTGCGAGTGGGCGTGGCGATGGGGCAGCGCCACCTCATCGACGCCCTGGAGCGGGTCAAGAACAGCTTCAACTCCTATCCTCTGGACAAGCTGGCCCAGGCTGGAGCACAGGCAGCCTATGAGGATCAAGCCTACTTTGACCAGACTCGCCAGGCGGTGATGCACAGCCGCGAAGGTCTGGCCCTGCAACTTGAAGATCTGGGCTTCGAGGTGCTGCCGTCGCAGACAAACTTTCTGTTTGTGCGTCATCCCGCCCATGACGCGGGGGTGTTGGCAGCCGGGCTGCGCGAGCGCGCGGTGCTGGTACGACACTTCCGGCTGCCACGGATCGAGCAATACCTGCGCATCACGGTGGGCACGCCCGACCAATGCCTTGCCCTGATCGAGGCGTTGCGCCCACTCCTGTCTGTCTGATCAAAAGGCTGAGGCGTTGCCCTCAGTACCTGCTCTGGCTGAGCTCGGCGAACAGGTCGGCATAGATCCGATAGCGTTGTTCGCTGATGGCGTCAGGTCGGTCTTCTGCACTCACGGCGGCCATGACCCCGCAGCCAGGTTCATGCAGGTGTGTGCAGTTGTAGAACTTGCAATTCGCCACATGCGGTTTGAGGTCGGGCATGTAGGCGGCCAGTTGGGCTGGGTCGATGTGGTGCAGTCCGAACTCCTGGAAGCCGGGTGAATCGATCAGCCCTGTCTGGCGTTCTGGGTCCACCCAGTACCAGGAGGTGCTGGTGGTGGTGTGTTTGCCCGAGTTCAGTGCTTGCGAGATTTCCTGGGTCTCGGCCAGGGCGCCCGGTACCAGCAGGTTGATCAGCGTGCTCTTGCCCGAACCTGACGGGCCCAGCACCAGGGTGTTTTTGTGGCCCAGCAGTCGCAGCAGGTGCTCTCGGTCAATGTCGCCGGACTTTTTGAGCGACAAGGGCATCACACCGTAGTGCATGTGTCGGTAGGGTGCCAGCCGGGACCAGGCGCGGGCAAAAGGCTCGACGAGATCGCTTTTGTTGAGACCGATGATGGGGGTGATGTGCTCAGCCTCGGCAGCAATCAGGGCGCGCGAGAGCTGGTGCGCCGAAAACTCGGGTTCGGCCGCCACCAGGATCAGCACCTGGTCGAGATTGGCGGCAAAGGATTTCGTCCGAATCTCATCTTGTCGGTAGAAAAGGTTTTTGCGCGGCAGCACCTTTTCGATCGTTCCTTCCTCGCCCTGGCCCGGGGTGGCCGACAGCCAACTCACATGGTCACCCACCACGGCCTGGCTCTTTTTGCCACGCGGGTGGCAGATCCGCCGCACGCCATCTGGGCTTTCGACGACACAGTGTCGCCCGTGGCTGGCCACCACCAGACCTTCTTGAAGGGTGCGGCGCTCACTCACGGGAAGGGCCTGCAGCGTCGGTGCTGAGCAGCGTGTCGACTCGGGTAGCCGCCTCGAAATCTCGTTCGGACAGCCCTTGCACATCATGGGTGTTGTAGCGGACCACACATTGACGGGGACGCACGATCAATTCCGGGTGATGGACTTGTTGGCGCGCGATGAAGGCCACGGCATTGGCGAAAGCCATGGTGTCTGCATAGTCGTCGAAGGCAAAGTCTTTCTCGATGCAGAGGTCGGCACCATCACCGCTGAGTCGCCAGCCTGCGTGGCGTGCCAGTCGGGTCACGATCTCGGTCGGGCTCAGAGCGCGCAAGGGGCGCGCCGCCATGTTGGTAGATTGCTGGGCGTTCATGGGGTGTGCGTGTCGGCCGGGTGTCAGACTGCTCTGGCTTCAGGTTCCCAGGCGGACGAGTCTTTCGGAGGCTGGAGGATGGGAATAGTAGAAATTGGCAAACACCGGATCCGGCGTGAGCGTCGAGGCATTGTCCTCGTAAAGCTTGAGCAGGGCGCTGGACAGGGCGTGCCCGTCGGTCTGGGCCACCGCGTAGGCGTCAGCCTCGAATTCGTGGCGTCGTGACATGCTGGCCATCAGGGGTGACACGAAGAAGCTGAACACCGGCACGACCAACATGAACAGCAGCAAAGCCAGGGCGTCGTTGGCGCCTGTCAGCGAGGGTTGCACGCCCAGTCCGGCAAAGAACCACACCTGACCACTGACCCAGCCCAGCAAGGCAAAGCCGGCCAGGCTGAATCCAAACACGCCGACCAAGCGCTTGAGGATGTGTCTGTGCTTGAAGTGTCCCAGTTCATGGGCCAGCACGGCATCCACTTCGTCTGGCGAAAGCTTGTTGAGCAAGGTGTCGAAAAACACCACCCGCTTGGCCGCGCCAAAGCCTGTGAAATAAGCATTGCCATGGGCGCTGCGCCGGCTGCCATCCATCACGAACAAGCCTTTGGCAGAGAAGCCGCACCGTTGCATCAGGGCCGTAACCCGGGTCTTGAGTGCTTCGTCCTCCAGGGGCTGGAACTTGTTGAACAGGGGCGCGATGAAGGTCGGGAAGATCACCATCATCAACAGGCTGAAGCCCATCCAGCTGCCCCAGGCCCAAAGCCACCAGAACCGTCCCGTGCTGCCCATCAGCCAGAGGATGAGGCTGGCCAGCGGCAGCCCGATCAGCAAACCGAGCAGGCTGGATTTCAGCAGGTCGCCCAGCCAAAGGCGCCAGGTCATCTTGTTGAAGCCGAAGCGCTCTTCGATCACAAAGGTCTGATACAGCGAGAAAGGCAGATCCAACAGCCCGCCGATGAGCACAAAGCCCGTCAACAAAGCCAGTTGCTGCACCATGCCCCCTCCAAGCCAGCTCAGCAAGGCCTGGTTCAGGGTGTCCAGACCACCGAGCAAGGTCCAGGCCATCAAGGTGGCTGTGCTCCAGGCCAGCTCCAGCATGCCGACCTGGCTCTTCGCGACGGTGTAGTCGGCCGCCTTCTGATGGGCTGCCAAAGAGATGTTGTCGGCAAACGCCGCGGGCACCGAGCCGCGGTGCTGCACCACATGGCGGATCTGCCGCGATGACAGCCACAGTCGCAGCAGCACGCTGGCCACCAGGGCGAGGGCGAAAACACTGGTGAGCAGCAGGGCAGGGTTCAGGTTCGATAAGGCTTCTGGCATGGTGGCGGAGTTTAGGTCATCAGCGACAATCGGCCCATGTCAGAAACCATTTCCTCCCTGAGCAAATCCGACCTGAACCTGGTATGGCTGGATTGCGAAATGACCGGACTCGATCCTGAGGCGGAGCGCCTGATCGAGATCGCCGTGGTCGTGACCGGCCCGAACCTGGAGCCGCGCGTCGAGGGGCCTGTCTTTGTGATTCACCAGAGCGATGCGCAATTGGACAAGATGGACGCCTGGAACAAGGGCACCCACGGCCGCAGCGGCCTGATCGACAAGGTCAAGGCGTCCACAACCACCGAAGCCGAGGCTGAAGCCGGGTTGATCGAGTTCATCCGCCAGTACGTGCCGAAGGGCAAGTCACCCATGTGTGGCAATTCCATCGGTCAGGACCGGCGCTTTCTGGTCAAGTACATGCCCAAGCTCGAGGCGTTTTTCCACTATCGCAACCTCGATGTGAGCACCTTGAAGGAGCTTTCCCGGCGCTGGAAGCCCGAGGTCTATGCCAGCTTCAAGAAGGCGCAGAAGCACACGGCGCTCGCCGATGTGCATGAGTCGATCGACGAACTCGCCCACTACCGCGAGCACTTTCTCAAGGCATGAAGGGTATTTTTTCGCGCAGCCTTGCGGGAAAACCCTGAATCTGTCACAATCGCAGGCTGCGCTCGGTAACGGGTGCATCTTGTGCATCTCCCTTCACTCCCGGGCTTGCGGCTGTGGATGATGACCCAAAGCTTTCCAGGAAAGCAGGTCTTGTCCGGATCGATCAACATCGGTCTTCCAGATTCGCTGAAACGCCCACCCGCACCATCGTCTCCCAGACGCCAGATGGTTCAGGCTTCGTTTGATGGTTGATGTTGTTTAACCATTGACGAAGCGTCCGCCGGCCACGCCAGCGGAGCATTTCGTGTGAGAAAACCATGACCGACACTCTTGCAGTGCAGGGCGACATCGCGCCTGCCGAATCCTTTGTTTCCACCGCCGCTGTGGTGGCCCAAGTTGCCGCCCAGGTGCTGGGTACCGAATCTGATGCTGCCAGCCAGCCCGCAGAACCCGCTCTCCCCAATGGCTTCGTGAAGCTGGGCCTGGCGCCCGAGCTGGTCCAGGCCGTGGCCGATCTGGGCTACACCCAACCCACCACTGTGCAGTCGAAGGCCATTCCCCTGGCGCTGCCTGCCGACGTGAAGGCCGGCGAAACCGCCCGCTTCATCGACCTGATGGTCTCCAGCCAGACGGGCAGCGGCAAGACGGCCGCCTTCCTGCTGCCGGTTCTGCACACCCTGATCCAGCAACAGGCCCAGGCCGAAGCAGCCGCTCGCGCCGAGTTCGACCGCGCTGTGGCCGAAGCGGCAGCCCGCGGTGAACCCGCACCGAAGCGTCCCAAGCGCAAAGACCCCACCAACGCCCGCAACTTCAAGGCCGCCGTGCCCGGTGCCCTGATCCTGTGCCCGACCCGCGAACTGGCTCAGCAGGTGGCTCATGACGCCATCGACCTGGTCAAGCATTGCCGTGGCCTGCGCGTGGCCAATGTGGTGGGCGGTATGCCCTACCAGGTGCAGATCGCCAAGCTGCAAAACGCCAATCTGGTGGTGGCCACGCCAGGTCGCCTGCTCGACCTGCAGCGTTCGCAGCAGATCAAGCTGGACCAGGTTCAGTTCCTGGTGGTCGACGAAGCCGACCGCATGCTGGATCTGGGTTTCTCGGACGATCTGGCTGAAATCAACCAGCTCACGATCCAGCGTCAGCAGACCATGATGTTCAGCGCCACCTTCGCGCCGCGCATCCAGCAACTGGCTGCCCGTGTGATGCGCGAGCCGCAGCGGGTCCAGATCGACTCTCCGCAAGAAAAGCACGCCAACATCAAGCAGGTGCTGTTCTGGGCTGACAACGCCCAGCACAAGCGCAAGATGCTCGACCATTGGCTGCGCGACACCAGCATCGACCAAGCCATTGTGTTTGCCAGCACCCAGGTCGAATGCGATGGCCTGGCCACCGACCTGCAGCAAGAAGGCTTCTCGGCCGTGGCCCTGCACGGTGCCTTGAGCCAGGGCCTGCGCAACCGCCGCCTGATGGCCCTGCGCAATGGTCAGGTTCAGATCCTGGTGGCCACCGACGTGGCGGCGCGCGGCATCGACGTGCCCACCATCACCCACGTGTTCAACTTTGGCCTGCCGATGAAGGCTGAAGACTACACCCACCGCATCGGCCGTACTGGCCGTGCAGGTCGCGATGGTCTCGCCGTGACCTTTGCCGAGTTCCGTGATCGTCGCAAGATCTTCGACATCGAGGGCTACAGCAAGCAGACCTTCAAGGCCGAAGTCATTCCTGGCCTGGAGCCGCAACAGCGCTTCGATGCGCGCCCGCGTGGCGACTTCGGTGGCCGTGGCCGTGGCAGCGAAGGCCGTGACTACGGTCCGCGTGATCGCAAGTTCGGTGGCGGTGGCCGTGGCGGTTTTGCCGGTGGCGATCGTGGTGGTTTTGGTGGCGGTGACCGTGGCGGTTTTGGTGGCGGCTTTGGCGGTCAAGGTGACCGTGGCCAGCGCCCGGCACGCGGCGAAGGCTTCCAAGGTGCTGACAGCTTCGGTGGTGGCCGTCGTGAGCCGCAACGCGATGGCCAGGGTTACGGTCGTAAGTCGGGCTTTGGTGATTTCGGCGGTGGTGCTCCCCGCGGTGATTTCGCGGCTCGCAAACCCGGTGGTGCCCCGCGTCACGCTGGCCCGGGTCCGGCTCGCCCCTTTGTCCCGCACGATGCACGCAAGCGTCCCGTTCGTTGAGGCGCGCGTCCTGTCAGGGGCCGGCATGGCCGACTGACAGATGCCCCTGTAGATCAGAAAACGCTGGTACCGCAAGGTGCCAGCGTTTTTTTTTGGTTTGCTTTGGGTGCTGAGTGTGGTGCACCGCATGCTGCGAGCAGGGTGCCGGGGGTGGGCCTG
>RXJO01000595.1:4581-11042 GCA_003987795.1 Curvibacter sp. | reverse complement strand
CCGGCAAAGCGGTGGAAAGCCTGCTCCATGGGGTCGTGCGGATCGATCTCGCTGGCCAGCACGGCGTACTCGAGCAGTTCGTGGAAGGCCTCGGGCAAGGAATCGGGGCCTTCGGCCATCGGGCCCAGGGTGTTCAGCGTCTGCTGGCCAGTGCTCAGCGCAGCCACCGCCATGCGGTTCTGGGTCAGGGTGCCGGTTTTGTCGACGCACAGCACAGTGGTCTGGCCCAGGGTCTCGATGGCGTTCAGGCGCCGGGTCAGCACCTGCTGCGTGGCCAGCCGGCGTGCGGCCAGCGCCAGGAAGACGATCATGATCACCGGCAGTTCCTGGGGCAGCACGCCCATCGCCAAAGTGATGCCCGACAACACAGCCTGCAGCCAATCGCCCCGCAGCCACCCCAGCAGCCCCACCAGCAAGGCACACAGCGCCAGGCCGATGAACAGCAGGCGACGAGTCAACAGCGCCATCTCCTCACGCAACGGCGAAGCCTGCAAGGCGATGGTGCCCAGCGACTGGCCAATGCGGCCGAGTTCGGTGTGCTGGCCCACCGCACTCACCTGAAGCAGGCCCTGCCCGCTGACCACCAGGGTGCCGGCAAACACGGGCTGGCCGGGCTGCTTGGGCACCGGCTCCGATTCGCCGGTGAGCATCGATTCATCGGTGGCCAGCTCGTGGGCCTGCCACAGGCAACCATCGGCCGAGATGCGGTCGCCCTCGGCAATCATCAGCAGGTCTTCACGCACCACCTCGCGCCCGGCCACACGTTGGGCCACGCCGCCACGCACCACCAGGGCCCGCGGACTGGACAGGTCACGCAAGGCATTCAGCGCCTGGTCGGTGCGCCGTTCCTGCAACACGGTGATCGCCATGATGACCACCACAAAACCCAGCAGGATCAAGGCCTCATGGGCATCCCCCATGGCCAGGTAGATGGCGCCCGCCCCCAGCAGCAACAGAAACATGGGCTCACGCACCACGTCCCAGGCCATGTCGCGCAGCGTGCGGCGCTGGCTGACGCCCAATTCGTTGGGGCCCTCTTCTCGCAGCCGCTGCGCGGCCACGGCCGGGTCCAGGCCGGTGGGTGGGGTGGAGGCCTGGGCAGGCTCGGACTGGTATGTGGACATGGCTTGCACTGTGGCGCAGGCGGTCGCGCCAATGAATGACCTTGCGCAACTTATACCCCCACGCCATGACGCCAGCGACACCAGACTGCGGCGAGCCCCCCTCTCCACGACCGATGCGCCCTGGCCGAAGGCGGTGCCCCGGGTCCGGCCAGCCCCTCAAGAGCAGCTCGATTTCGATAAAACCCTTTGTCGCGATGGGCTATTCAAGGCTTTATAGACGACTGGTCTAATACATCCGTACCATCCCTGCTCATGAAAGCCGCTCACGCCGACACCCGCCAACACATCCTGGACACAGGCAATCGCATCATTGCGAGCAAGGGGTTCTCGGCCGTCGGTCTGAACGAGATTCTTCAAGCGGCCGACGTGCCCAAGGGCTCGTTCTACCATTACTTCAAATCCAAAGAGCAGTTCGGCCAGGCCTTGCTCGAGTCGTTCTTTGAAGGCTACCTGAGCCGCGTCGACAGCCTGTTCGAGCGCACCGACCTCAACGCGCGCGAACGCCTGCTGGCCTATTGGCAGCAGTGGCAGGCCACCCAATGCCCCGGCTGCGATGATCAGCCCTGCCAGGTGGTGAAGCTGAGCGCCGAGGTGTCGGATCTGTCCGAGCCGATGCGCCTGGCCTTGCAAGAAGGCACCCAGCGCATCACCGCCCGACTGGCCGCCATCATCCGTGACGGCCAGGCCGATGGCTCGATGCCGGTGCTCGACCCCGAGCCCACCGCCGCCCTGCTCTACCAGCTTTGGCTGGGCGCCAGCCTCTTGGGCAAGGTGCATAGGCAGGACCAGTCGCTGCAACAGGCGATGGCCTTCACGCAGCAAATGCTCACCCCCTGACAGCGCTGGCCTTGACCCAAAGCGCAGATCCGCTTCAACCCAAATCTAGACGACCGGTCTAATAACCACCATGAAACCCCAGCTGCGGATCACCGACGTCCACCCGCCCTGAGAGGGCCTAGACACCGGTCTCGCCCGTTTCCATCAATCCCATCCGTTGCAACCCGGCCCACAGGGCCCACCCCACCTGAAAGACCTGATTCCATGACCACCTTGTTCGACCCCATCCAAGCCGGCGATATCGCCCTGCGCAACCGCATCGCCATGGCCCCCCTGACCCGCAACCGCGCCCCCGGCGGCGTGCCCACCGCCGCCATGGCCGAGTACTACGGCCAGCGCGCCAGCGCCGGCCTGATCATTGCCGAAGCCAGCCAGATCAGCCCCATGGCCCAGGGCTACCTCGACACCCCGGGCATCCACTCGGCCGAGCAGGTGGCTGCCTGGCGCCAGGTGACCGACGCCGTGCATGCCCAAGGCGGGCGCATCGTGCTGCAGCTGTGGCATGTGGGCCGCATCTCGCACAGCTCGCTGCTGCCGGACGGTGCCGCACCGGTGTCATCGACCACGGTGGCAGCCAAGGCGCACACCTTCACCGCGGAAGGCTTTGTGCCGGTGTCCGCACCGCGCGCTCTGCAAGACAACGAGATCCCGGCCCTGCTGGAGGACTACCGCCGTGCCGCACGCAACGCGATCGACGCCGGCTTTGACGGCGTGGAAGTGCACGGTGCCAACACCTACCTGCTGGAGCAATTCCTGCGCGACAGCGTGAACGACCGCAGCGGCCCCTACGGCGGCCCGATCGAGAACCGCGCACGTCTGCTGCTGGAAGTGGTGCGCACCGTGGCCACCGAAATCGGCGCCGGGCGCACCGGTCTGCGCCTGAGCCCCACCACCACCTTCGGCGGCAGCGCCCCGGTGGACAGCCAGGCCCAGGCCCTGTACGGCTACGTGGTGCAGCAGGTGGCCTCGCTGGGCCTGGCCTACCTGCATGTGATCGAAGGCGAGACCGGTGGCGCCCGCCAGCCCGAGGGCGCCCCGGCCTTCGACTACGCCGCGCTGCGCCGCGCCTTCCCAGGCACCTGGATCGTGAACAACGGCTACAGCCGCAGCGAGGCCATCGAGGCCGTGGCCAGCGGGTCGACCGATGTGGTGGCCTTCGGCCGCCCCTTCATCGCCAACCCCGACCTGGTGCGCCGCCTGCGTGAAGACGCCCCGCTGAACCCCTTGCGCGCCGACAAGCTGTACGGCGGCGGGGCCGAGGGCTACACCGACTACCCCACGCTGGATGCGGTGGCGGCCTGAGTGGGCACTGGGGTGTGCCCAGAATCAGCCGCTTAGTGAGCCGTATTTTCTTTAATACGGCTCATTCTTTGAGCCGTATCGGGCAAAATGCGGCTCATGTCGACTCACCCCGTCTGGATCTGGGCTCACCCTGAATGGCCCCATCTCCGCTATGACCTCGCGTCTCTGGCGCCCGCGCTGGCACGGGCCCACTCGCTACGGGGGCAGATGTTGGGCATGACACAAGCGATCGGCCTGACTGAAACCCACCCAGTGGCCCTGGACGCTCTGTCTGGTGAATTGGTGGCCACGGCAGCCATCGAAGGAGAACGGCTGGCGCTGGAGGTGGTACGTTCTTCCGTCATGCGCCGGCTCGGCCTTCCAGGGCCCTTACCCAGCGATCGCCACGTCGAAGGCTTGCTGGACGTGATCAGTGATGCCTGGTCAGGGTTTGATCAAGCTCTGGACGAGGATCGACTTTGCCGATGGCAGTCGGCACTGTTTCCAGGTGGTACGACAGGCTTGCGCAGGATCGCGGTGGGCCGTTATCGCGAGCACGCCGACCCGATGCAGATCGTCAGCGGATCTCCAGGGCGCGAACAGATCCACTACGAAGCTCCACCCTCGGTCGAGGTGCCTGGGCAAATGCAACATTTCCTCCAATGGTTCAATGACACCGCCCCCCCCCAGGGGTCTGACCCGGAGGCAACCCCTCCAGGGGAAGGACTGGCCCGTGCCGCCATAGCCCACCTCTGGTTTGAGAGCATCCACCCGTTTGAGGATGGCAATGGCCGCCTTGGTCGCGCCATCGTCGACCTGGCACTGGCCCAGCAAGGCCCCAGGGGCGTGCGCTTGCACAGCCTCTCGCGACAGTTGCTGAAATCCCGCTCAGCGTACTACGATGCCTTGAATCGGGCCCAACGGGGCTCTTGCGACGTCACGGATTGGGTGCATTGGTTCGTGATCCAGTGCGGAGATGCCTATCAGGCCACGCTGAAGGTCATCGACCAGGCCCTGGAGAAACGCAGGTTCTGGGAGCGGCATCCCGCAGCCACCTTGTCAGATCGCCGACGCAAGGTGTTGCAGCGCCTGCTCGACGACGGCGATGGCGGCTTTCTCGGGGGCTTGAACGCCGACAAGTACATGAAGATGACCGGTGTCTCCAAGGCCACGGCGACCCGCGATCTGTCGGAGATGGTGAGCGCCGGTCAACTCAGGTGCCATGGGCAAGGCAAGGCCACCCGCTACTACATCAACGTGATGGGCTGGACGCATGGTCTGGAGACGGCCCCAGACCCCTCGCCGTGACCTGCTCAGAAGCGGAAAGGCGCCCCCGCAATCTCAGCGCCGGGGCGCCAGATGGATGCCCGCCAGCATGCAACGCACCGAGCCGCCCGCCATCTCCAGGGTGGGCACAGCCAGAGGCAGCAGGCGGGCACTCTGGGCGATGAGGGCCCGTTGGGCCGGGCTCAGGCTGTCGTGAGCGCGCTGCGACAAGGCGAGCAGGCGGCCTTCGCGGCCAGACAACTCAAGTGCATTGCCAGCAAAGTTCTCAATCTGGGCCGCGCTCAAGGCGATCACCTCGCGGCCTGACTCCTCCAGCCGGGCCTGCAGCTCGGCCGCACGGCGCCGGTCCGGGATCAGGTCGAGCCCCACCAGCGCGAAGCGGGTGGCGATGCACATCAGCACATTGGTGTGGTAGATGGGCCGGCCCTGCGCATCGGCCGTGTCGAAGACCAGCGGCTCGAAGCCGAAATGGGTGCAGAAGCGTTCCAGCGCCACCGCATCGGCCCGGTTGGAGCGGGCCGTGTAGGCCACGCGGGCCACATGGTCGAGCACCATGGCGCCCGTGCCCTCCAGGAACAGGCCATCGGGCTCCAGCCCCGAGTAGTCGATCACGTCCTGCACGCGGTAGCGCGTCTTGAGCATCTCGATCACATCGCTGCGGCGTTCTCGCCGGCGGCTCGGCGAGTGCATGGGGTACAGCGCCACATGACCGCCCGGGTGAGTGGAGAACCAGTTGTTGGGGAAGACCGAGTCAGGGGTGTCGCGCTCGCCGTGGTCCTCGAACAGATGCACCCGCACGCCCTCGGCCTCCAGGAGGTCAGCGGCCGCCGTGACCTCGGCGTGGGCCGCCTGGGCGATGCGCAAAGCCGCCTCGCGCGCGGCAGGCTGCTGGAAGGCGTTGTCGATGGCGGTCTCGGGGTTGGGAGTGAAACGGTGCGGGCGCACCATCACGACGGCCGCTGGGGCCTGGATCGAGGTCAAGGTGGACATGCTGTCAAAGAAACACGAATCGATGGAAGGTGGTGCGGGGCCAGACGCGATGAAGCGGATGAAGCGGATGGGGTGGCTGGCGGCTCAGGCCACGCGCCGCAGAGCGGCCCGGCGACCGCCGGCGAGGGTGTGGCGGAACAGGTCTTTCGGGTCGTCCGCCTCGGGCACGAGCTCGACCTCAACCCCCAGGCCGCAACGGGTGGACTGCTCAAGCACATAGCGCAGGGTGGTGTAGTCCTCCAGCGCAAAGCCCACCGAATCGAACACCGTGACCTGTTCTGCACCCTGGCGCCCCGCCTCGGTGCCGGCCAGCACACGCCACAGGTCCACCACCGGGAAATCAGCGGGCAACTGCTGGATGTCGCCCTCCACTCGGGTCTGCGGTTCGTACTCGACGAACACGCGGGCGGCCCGCAGCACATCGGCGTGCAACTCGGTCTTGCCCGGGCAGTCGCCCCCCACGGCGTTCAAGTGCATGCCCGGTTCGATCATCTCGGGCGTCAAAATGGTCGCGCAGCGCTTGTCGGCCGTGATCGTGGTGACCACATCGGCTCCGCGCACGGCATCGGCGGTCGAGGTGGCACGCCGGATCCGCAGCCCCGGGCAATGCGCCAGATGCCGCACCAGCTTGTCGGTGGCCCGGGGGTCGATGTCGAACACCGCGAGTTCTTCGATGCCGAGATGATGGTGGAAGGCCAGAGCCTGAAACTCGCTCTGCGCACCATTGCCGATCAGGGCCATGCGGCGGGCGTCCGGCCGCGCCAGGGCACGCGCCGCCATCAGCGAGGTGGCGCAGGTGCGCAGCGCGGTCGCCAGCGTGAGCTCCGACAGCAGCACCGGGTAGCCCGTGGCCACCTCGGACAGCACGCCGAAGGCCATCACCGTGTACAGCCCCCGCCCGGTGTTGCCCGGGTGGCCGTTGACGTACTTGAAGGCGTAATG
>RXJO01000595.1:239-4531 GCA_003987795.1 Curvibacter sp. | reverse complement strand
CCACCGGCATCAGTTCGATCACGCCGATGTCGGAGTGGCTGGCCACTCGGGCCGACTTGTCGAAGTCAGCCCAGCGCACGAAGTCGTCGCGCAAGGCATCGGCCAGCTCGCCCACGAAGCGGGCGACGCCGATCTCACGCACCAGGCGGGACATGGTGGGAACATCAATGAAACGGGTCATGGCAGGGTCTTTCGGGCTGTTGGCAGCCAGCTGTGAATGCCAGGATTTTTCCCGTCGGAGGCGCCAAATTGAACCCTTCAATCTGTCAACATTTACTGTTGATGGCGCAAAATGCGTTATTTGAATGGCACTTTGCATCATGGACGACATCGACCGCCAACTGATCGCACTCTTGCGTGACAACGCCCGTCTGCCGGTGGTGGCCCTGGCGGCCAAGTTGCGCGTAGCCCGGGCCACCGTGCAGAACCGCATCGCCCGACTGGAGGCCGATGGCACCATCGTGGGCTACACCGTCAGGCTGCGGCCGGCGGCCGAAGCGCAGCGCATCCGCGCCATGACCAGCATCGCCGTCGAGGGCGCGCACGGGCCCGAGGTGCAACGCACCCTGCGTGGGCATCCGCATGTGGTGGCCCTGTACAGCACCAACGGGCGCTGGGACCTTCTGGCCGAGATCCGCGCCGACAGCCTGGAAGAATTCGACCGCGTGCTGGGCACCCTGCGCACCGTGCCCGGCATCTCCAACACCGAGACCAGCCTGCTGCTGTCCACCTACAAGCTGGGGTGAGCGAGCACAGGCCTTGCCCCTGGCCGGGTGGGTCCGGCGCCGCCCGGCCAACCAAGCCGAGCCTTGATCGATTGATGGTGGGATCTGACGCGCCACCGAGGCCGCAGATCCTAAAACCGGGGCTTCCATCCCCCCTCAAAAAGTCAGGAAGCACCATGAACACACACTACCCCCTGTCCGGTTGGGCGAACAAAGGCGGCACCGCCACCCGGGCCTGCAGCTGCCAGACCTGGAAGCAGCACTGGATCAACTTCGCGGACCAGCGCTGGCCTGCGCAATGCGCGGTATCGGCCTGCCCGAACGCCCCCACCCTGGGGGCCCATGTCTACCACCCCGATGTGAGCGGCGAGCAGATCGTGCCGATGTGCGCCCGCTGTAACATGCGCACAGACAAGTTCTCGCTCAAGCCGGGGGTTTGTGTGGTCAGCGCCAACCGGTCCGAGACCTGCGACGCCAGGTCATGAGGCCAGGGCCTCCAGATCCAGCACCAACCAGATGGCCATGAAAAAAGCCCCTCGTCACCCTTTAGGCTGACGAGGGGCCGTGTGGCCCTTGCCTCAGAGCACTCAGTTGACGCGCAGCGCACGCCAGTCGATGCGGTTGTCCGCGCGGTGCGGCACATCGACGTTCTGGCGCAGCGCCCAGGGGATGATCTGGTTGTACAGCGGGATGTGCGAGATCAGCTCGTGGTCTTGCAGCAGGGCCTTCTCGATCAAGGCATTGCGGTTGGGCAGGTCGGTCTCCTTGCGGATGCGCTCGACCAGCGCATCCTGCTGCGGGTTGCTGAAGCGGCCCAGGTTGAAGTTGCCGTCGCCGCCCGCGCCCGGGCTGCGGATCAGCGACTGCAGGCTGTAGAAAGCATCGAAGGTCGGCACGCCCCAGCCCAGCAGGTAGATGCTGGCCTCGTTGCGCTGGATCATCGGGAAGTAGGTGCTGAAGGGCAGCGAGCGCAGCCGGGCCTTGACCCCCACGCGGGCCCACTGGGCGGTGATGGCCTGGCACAGCTGCTCGTCATTGATGTATCGCCCGGCGCTGCAGGCGAAATCGACCTCGAAGCCTTGCGGGTAGCCGACTTCGGCCAGCAATTGCTGGGCCGCTTTCACGTCGTAGGGCCAGCGCACGTCGGCCTTGGGCGTCCAGCCGTTGACCTGGCGCGCGATGAGCGCGCCCGCCGGTTGGGCCAGGCCGCGCTGCACCACGCGCTGGATGCTGGCGATGTCGATGGCCTGGTAGAGCGCCTTGCGCACGCGCACGTCCTTGAGCGGGTTCTGGCCCTTCACGTTGGAGCCGGGCAGCTCGTCACGGAACTGGTCCAAGCCCAGGAACAGGGTGCGGTTCTCGGGGCCTTCCAGCACCTTGAGCTGGGGTGTCTGGCGCACCCGGGCCAGGTCTTGCAGGCTGGGGTCGATCACGAAATCGACCTCGCCCGAGAGCAAGGCCGCCATGCGGGTAGCGTCGGATTTGATCGGGGTGTAGACGATCTGCGTCACATTGCCGCCGAACTTGCCCTGGCCCCACCAGTGGGGGTTGGGCTCGAGCACCACGCGCTGGTCAGGCGCCCACTCCTTGAGCTGGAACGGGCCGGTGCCCAGCGCGTGGCGGTGGGCGTAGGTTTCGTCCTTGTTGCGGATGTCCTTGGGTTCGACCGAGTTGTTCTTCTCGGCCCAGGCCTTGCTCAGGATGCGCAGCTCGGTGAGCTGGTTCACCAGCACCGGGTTGGGCAGGTTGGAGAAGATGTCGATGACGGTCGGGCTGACCTTCTCGATCCGGTCGATGCCCAGGGTGTAGACCGCATAGTTCGAGCTCTTGGCCTTGGCGCGCTCCAGCGAGAAGCGCACATCGTCGGCCGTCAGCAGGCTGCCATCACTGAACTTCACCCCCTGGCGCAGGGTGATGCGCAGCTGGGTGGGCGAGACCTGCTTCCACTCGGTGGCCAGCGAGGGCTCGGGCTTGAAGGTCTTGCTGTTGTATTCGACCAGGGTGTCGTAGATGGCCGAATGCAGGGCGTTGTTCACGCCCACGTTCTGGGCATGCACGTCCCAGGACGACAGATCGACGGCGCGTGTCCAGCGGAAGGGTTTGGCCTGCACGGTCAGCGGGGCGACAGCGCTCAGGGCGAGCGCGGCCGCCAGCAACCAGGGGGTGGTTCGGTGGTTCAAGGGGGTCTCCGTTCAAAAGCTCCCCGACTCTTGCACACGCAGGCAGCCGACACAAGCTGTGTCGGCGTGCTTGCTTATGCGTTCCATCAACTTGCAAGCCTGCGTCCATGCCAATCACAAGGCCGACCTGCGTCTGGCACCGACCTGGCCCCCTGCCCCGTGCTGAGGCACCCGGGTTCAGGTCGTGTCCTGGCGACGGCTCAGGTGCCGTCGCGCGAACTCGACAAACCAATCCAGGCTCTCGGGCTGGGCCAGCGCGTCGCGCCGGACCACCTTGTCGGGCGAGTGGCCCAGCATCAGCTTTTTCACGGGCAGCTCAAGCTTCTTGCCGGTGATGGTGCGCGGCACCGCCGCCACCTGCACGATGTCGTCGGGCACATGCCGCACCGACAAGCCGGTGCGCAGGGCCTGGCGGATGCGCTGGCGCAGGGCTTCGTCCAAGCTGAGGCCCGGACGCAGTTGCACGAACAAGGCCATCCAGGACGGCTGCCCCAGGTATTCCAGGTCGACCACCAGGCTGTCGGCCACCTCCTCCAGTTGCTCGACCACCCGGTACAGCTCGGCCGTGCCCATGCGCACGCCCTGGCGGTTGATGGTGGCGTCGGAGCGCCCGTAGATCACCCCACCGATGGCGTCGGGCCTGGGCACCAGCCGCAGCCAGTCGCCATGGCGCCACACCGGATGGCCCGCCGCGTCCTGGAAGGTGTCGAAATAGCTCTCCTTGAGGCGGCTGCCATCGTCGTCACCCCAGAAAAACAGCGGCATCGAGGGCAAGGGGTTGACGCAGACCAGCTCGCCGACCTCGTCGATCACGGGCCGCGCGTCGTCGCTCCAGGCCTCGACCCGGGCGCCCAGCGTGCGGCATTGCATCTCGCCCAGATAGACCGGCAAGGTGGGCAGGCCGACCAGGAAGCCGCCGGCCAGATCGGTGCCGCCAGAGACGACGTTCAGCCAGAGATCAGGCTTGACGGCGCTGTACAGCCAGGCGCAGGCCTCGGGGGACAGCGGTGAGCCGGTGGAGCCGACGGTCTTCAGGGCCGACAGGTCGGCGATCTCGGCGGGCATCACACCCGCTTTCATGCACTGCTGGTGGATGGCCGCGCCCGCACCGAAGAACTGCACCTGCGTGCGCCCCGCCAAGCGCCACAGGTGGCCCCAATCCGGCTCGGCCCCCGCACCGGTCACGCTGCCGTCGTACAGCACCACGGTGGCCCCGCCCAGCAGGCTCATGATGTGGGCGTTCCAGACCATCCAGGAGGTGTTCACCGCCCACAGCACGCGGTCGCCGGGGTGCAGGTCGTTGTGCAGCACCATGTTGACCATGCCGTTGGCCAGCACGCCGCCGTGCCCATGCACGATGGGCTTGGGCAGACCGGTGGTGCCGGAG
>RXJO01000595.1:0-180 GCA_003987795.1 Curvibacter sp. | reverse complement strand
GTTCGCTGTCAGGTCGCGCCAGTCGAGGGCGTGCGGGAAGCGCGCGCGGTTGACCTCGCCAAGCAGCTGCGGCACGACGACGAGATGTTCGACGGTTGGCAGCGCCGCGACCATCTCTTCGACCACGTCGGTGCGGTCGAAGGCGCGGCCGCCGTAGTGATAGCCGTCCACCGCGATCAG
>RXJO01000239.1 GCA_003987795.1 Curvibacter sp. | reverse complement strand
GACCGACACCGAGGTCATCGCCCACCTCATCGACAGCCTGTACGACGGCGATCTGTTCGAGGCGGTGCAGGGCGCCCTGGCCCAGTTGCACGGCGCCTATGCGATTGCCGTGCTGCACAAGGACGAGCCACACCGTGTGATCGGCGCCCGGGCCGGCTCGCCCCTGATCCTGGGTGTGGGCCGCAGCGAAGGCGAAGGCGCCGGTGAGAACTTCCTGGCCAGCGACGCCATGGCCCTGGCCGGTGTCACGGATCAGATCGTCTACCTTGAAGAGGGCGATGTGGTCGATGTGCAGCTCGGCCGCTACTGGGTGCTGGGCCGTGACGCCCAGGGCGCCCTCAAGCCCGTGACACGCCCTGTGCGCACGGTGCATGCCCACAGCGGAGCGGCCGACCTGGGCCCCTACCGGCACTACATGCAAAAAGAGATCTTCGAACAGCCCCGCGCCATCGCAGACACCCTGGAGGGCGTTGAAGGCATCGTGCCCGAGTTGTTCGATGGCGTGCCGGCCGGGCCCGGCGAAACAGGTGCCGCTGCCTGGCGCGTGTTCAAGCAGATCGACTCGGTGCTGATCCTGGCCTGCGGCACCAGCTACTACAGCGCTTGCACGGCCAAGTACTGGCTCGAGTCGATTGCCAAGATCCCCACCCAGGTCGAGATCGCCAGCGAGTACCGCTACCGGGAATCGGTGCCCAACCCCAAGACCCTGGTCGTCACGGTCAGCCAGTCCGGCGAAACCGCCGACACCCTGGCAGCCCTGCGCCACGCCCAGAGCCTGGGCATGGAGCACACCCTGACCATCTGCAATGTGGCCACCAGTGCCATGGTGCGCGAGTGCAAGCTGGCTTACATCACCCGGGCTGGCGTTGAGATCGGCGTGGCCTCCACCAAGGCCTTCACCACCCAACTGGCCGGGCTGTTCCTGCTCACGCTGGCACTGGCGCAAAGCCGGGGCATCCTCAGCGCCGAGCAGGAGGCCGAGCACCTCAAGGCCATGCGTCACCTGCCGGCCGCGCTGCAGGCCGTGCTGGCGCTGGAGCCCCAGGTCATCAGCTGGGCCGAAGACTTCGCCCGCAAGGAAAACGCCCTGTTCCTGGGGCGTGGCCTGCACTACCCCATCGCACTCGAAGGGGCCCTGAAGCTCAAGGAGATCACCTACATCCACGCCGAGGCCTATGCTGCCGGTGAGCTCAAGCACGGCCCGCTCGCCCTGGTCACCAGCGAAATGCCGGTGGTCACCGTGGCGCCCAATGACGCCCTGCTCGAAAAGCTCAAGAGCAACCTGCAGGAGGTGCGCGCCCGAGGCGGCGTGCTGTATGTGCTGGCCGATGCCGACACCCGCATCGAAACCGGCGAAGGTCTGCACGTGATCCGCATGCCCGAACACTACGGCGCCCTGTCGCCGCTGTTGCACGTGGTGCCCCTGCAACTGCTGGCCTATCACACCGCCTGTGCGCGTGGCACCGATGTGGACAAGCCGCGCAACCTGGCCAAGAGCGTGACGGTGGAGTGAGGCCGGCCGCAAGCGAGGTTTGAGCCCGGTGACCCGATCTCTCCAGGCATGATCGGTTGCGGTCACGAACTGTCGCGCGGAGGCCGGGTTTCAGATTCAGACCGGTTCGTTAGACGGGTTCGGGTCAGTCGCCAGCTCGGCCGATTGTCAGTTTGCACGTCGCCCTTTACCATCGGTCTGTCGAAAGGGCTGGCCGGCCTGACTGAAGCGCGATGGCTCTCTTTTGACGCGATCGCAAGCCATGTGCGGGGGCTGCCTGGATCGATCGACCTGGACGTCTGCCTCTTTGGAAGCCTGTCACATGCCATGGATTCGAATCCAATTCGGCTGGAGCCACCGGCTTTGGCCGCTCTTGGTCGCCTGGGGAGTGCTGGGCTTGCTGGCGCCGCTTCATGCTGCCGTGGCACCGCCCCCAGTGGCGGTGACCAGGCCGGATCCCTTGCCCGCTCAGGGCGCTCCGACGGTGTTGCGTGTCGTGACCGACAACAACTACCCACCCTACGTTTTCATCGGGGCGGACGGGCAGGCCGAAGGCTATCTGGTGGACCTTTGGCAGCTGTGGCAACAGAAAACCGGCATCCCTGTGGATTTCCGGCCCATGCAGTGGTCCATGGCCGTGCGTGCCGTGCAGACGGGCGAGGCCGATGTCATTGATCTGATCTACCGGACCGAGCCCAGAGAGTCGGTCTATGACTTCTCTGCGTCCTATGCCCGCTTGCCAGTCAGCATCTATGTCGACGCCGGCATCCAGGGGGTGCGTGATGCGCGGTCCATGAAGGGGTTTGCGGTCGGGGTGCAGAGCGGAGATGCCTGCGTGGACGAGCTCACCCGCCTGGGCCTGACGCGGCTGGCGGCCTATCCCAATTACGCCGCCATCCTGCAGGCTGCCGAATCGGGTGACATCAAGATGTTTTGCATGGACGATGAGCCCGCCAATTACTACCTCTATCTGAAGCGCGACAGCCTGCGTTTCGCCAAGGCCTTCACGCTGTACGAAGGTCTGCCGCATTGGGCCGTGCTGAAAGGGCAGAGCGCCCTGTTCAGTCGCGTCAGCCAAGGCATGGCCCTGATCACCGAGGCCGAACGCGAGGCCCTGCGCGAGAAATGGATGTCGCACCCTCTCCAGTACCAGCCCTATGCGAGGCTGGCCGTGACCGCCGCAGTGTCGGGCGCCTTGGTCTTGCTGGGGGCGCTGCTCTGGATCGGGATGCTGAGGCGCGCGGTGCGGCGTCACACGGCAGAGCTGTCCTTGACCAACCGCAACCTCGAGGCCGCCTCGGCCTTGCTCGAGATCGAGCGCGCGCAGTTGCGCACCATCGTCGACAGCAACCCCGACGCGATGGCCCTCAAAGACCCGGACGGCGTGTACATCGACTGCAACGCCGGCCTGCAGGCGCTGGTGGGTCGGCCCCGCGAGGAGATCCTGGGGCGACGTGACGAGGAACTGATCGATGATCCGAGACGAGTGGCCATCATCCGCGAGCGCGACCACTCTGCCTTGGTGTCGGGCCTGCCGGTCACCTACGAGCTGAGACTGGCGCAGCCTGATGGCGACATCCGGGAGTACGAAGTGGTCAAGGTGCCGATCCGCACGGGCGACAGCCCGATGGGCCGAATCTTGACCCAGCTACGCGACATCACTGAGCGCCGCCAGACCGAACGCGAACTCAGAATCGCCGCCGTGGCCTTCGAGAGCCAGGACGGCATGATGATCACCGATGCCGAGGGGCGCATCGAACGCGTCAATGCCGCCTTCACGCGCATCACGGGCTACAGCGCCGAGCAGGCTGTCGGCCGCACACCGGCCTTGCTCAAATCGGGGGTGCATGAGCCGGCCTTTTACGCGCTCATGTGGACGGAACTCCGGCGCGGCGGCTACTGGTCGGGCGAGATCATGAACCGGCACCGGCTCGGGCGTCTGTTCACGGCGCGCATGTCCATCACGGCGGTGACGGGCGCGCAGGGCGAGGTCAACCACTACATCGGTCACTTCCAGGACCTGTCCGCCGAAAAGCACGCCCAGGCCCAGGCCGAGCACCTCAAGCTCTTCGATCCGCTGACCGAACTGCCCAACCGCACCTTGCTTGAAGAATTGATGAACAGGGCGCTGGCTTCCAGTCAGCAGCAGGGCCAGTTCGGTGCCTTGGTCATGCTGGATCTGGACCGGTTTCAGCAGGTCAACGACTCACTGGGCCATGCGGTCGGCGATCAGTTGCTGCTCGAGGTGTCGCGGCGCTTGAAGGCCTGTCTGGGCGAGGGCGGGGCGGTGAGCCGCTTCAGCGGGGATTCTTTCGTGCTGGTGCTCGAGCGCCTGGGCGACGAGGCGCAAGCCGTCACGGCGCTGACCCGGCAGCGTGTCGAGGCGCTGAGGTTGAGCTTGACCGAGCCCTTGCAGATCGGCCCACATCGCCTGGTCAGCAGCGCCTCGATCGGCGTTACCCTGTTCCAGGGTTGGCAGGTGCAGCCGGATGAGCTGCTGCGCCAGGTCGAACTGGCCATGTACCGCAGCAAGAACAGTGGGCGCAACACGGTGCGTTTCTTTGAGGCGGCGATGCAGGCCGAGCTGGCACGGCGCACCTGGCTTGAAGACGAGTTGCGCCAGGCCCTGCCTGAGGGACAACTGGCGCTGCACTACCAGGTGCAGGTCGACGTGGCGGGCCAGGCCATCGGCGCCGAGGCCCTGCTGCGTTGGCGGCATCCCACGCGCGGCATGATTCCACCGGGCGAGTTCATCGCCCTGGCCGAGGACAGCGGCCTGATCGAGCCGATCGGCCAGTGGGTGTTGACGCAAGCCTGTCAGCAACTGGCCCGCTGGGCCATTCACCCCCGTTTGCGCACACTGAGCCTGGCCATCAACATCAGCCCGCGGCAGTTCAAGAGCGAGCATTTCGTCGCCAACATCCTCGAGGCCCTGCTGGCCACCGGGGCGCGGGCTGAGCAACTGAAGCTGGAGGTCACGGAAAGCCTGGCCATCGACGACTTCGAGGCCTCCATTGCCAAGCTGCGGCAATTGCAGGCGCGCGGTTTCCGCATATCGCTCGATGACTTCGGCACGGGCAATTCTTCACTCAACTACCTCACCAAACTGCCGCTGGCGCAGTTGAAGATCGACAAGTCCTTCGTCGATGAACTGCCCGACGATCCCAGGGATGCGATGGTGGCCCAGACCATCATCGCCATGGGGCAAGGCCTGGGTCTTGACGTGATTGCCGAGGGGGTGGAGACCGAGGCCCAGCGCGAGTTCCTGGCGGGCCTGGGCTGCCATGCCTTCCAGGGCTATCTGTTCGGGCGCCCCTTGCCATCGCCGGGTTTTGAGCAGTCACTGGAGGGGCTGCCTTCGACCGAGGCGGCAGCATGAGCTGAGAGCTCAGCAGGCCTGGTGCTCAGCGGCGGGCCACCCAGTACACGGCTCCATCGGCACCGTAGCGCTCTTCATGGGGTACGTCCGCTGCCAACTCGAAGCGTTCACCTGCCTGAAGGTGTCGTGTCTGTCCGTCCACCGTCAGCCACATCTCACCCTGGGTCAGCAGTGCGTTGGCTGCAAAAGGGTGGGTGTGCAGCGGCACCACCTGCGAAGGCTGCCAGCGACGCTCCAGGACTTCGGAAAAGCCCTGTGCCAGCGCGTGGTCGCGGAAATGTTCAAAGGTTTCGGGCATCGAGCGCTCCTGAGCGGTGGAGTCTGAAATTATCCGGTGTCCTGGCCGGGCGGGCCATTGAGGGTCGCTATGCCGCTGATAGGGCATCGACACCTGAGCTGTCGACGCCCTTGGCCTGTCGCCGGCGATCAGCAGAAAATCTGGCAAAGCGGCATACTTGAAGGCTTGCCAGAAGCGCGCCTCCATCACTGGTTGGGGGCCGGCCTGTGGGTCGGCTCCGACACCGCCCGTGACGGTCGATCTCCTGTTTTCCGTGAACCCTCATGATCCCGAGTCGCACATGACCTACCCCAATACCCAACTCTTCATCCGTGGCCAATGGCTGGACGCCGCCGACGGCAAGACCCTGGCCGTCTTCAACCCCGCCACCGGCCAGGAGATCGGCCGTGTGGCCCATGCCAGCCGGGCGGATCTGGACCAGGCTCTGCTGGCCGCCCAAGATGGTTTTGCGCTCTGGCGCGACACCCCCGCCATCGAGCGCAACAAGGTCATGCGCCGTGCCGCCGCCCTGATGCGCGAGCGCGCGGCCGACATCGCCGCACTGCTGACCCAGGAGCAAGGCAAGCCCCTGCCGGAGGCCAAGGTCGAGGCCCTGGCGGCCGCCGACATCATCGAGTGGTTTGCTGATGAAGGCCTGCGCGTGTATGGCCGCATCGTGCCCTCGCGGGGCAACCTCGCGATCCGCCAGATGGTGCTGAAAGACCCGGTTGGTCCGGTGGCGGCCTTCACGCCCTGGAACTTCCCGATCAACCAGGTGGTGCGCAAGCTGGCTGCGGCCCTGGCCACCGGTTGCTCGATGATCGTCAAGGCCCCTGAGGAGACTCCGGCCGCACCGGCCCAACTGATCCGTGCCTTTGCCGATGCCGGTCTGCCGGCGGGCGTGCTGGGCCTGGTCTATGGCAACCCGGCTGAGATCTCCAGCTACCTCATTGCCCATCCGGTGATCCGCAAGATCACCTTCACCGGCTCCACCCCGGTGGGCAAGCAACTGGCTGCGATGGCGGGTCAACACATGAAGCGCGTCACCATGGAGCTCGGCGGTCACGCCCCGGTGATCGTGGCCGAAGACGCCGACATCGCCCTGGCGGTCAAGGCGGCTGGCGCGGCCAAGTTCCGCAACGCGGGTCAGGTCTGCATCTCGCCCACCCGTTTCCTGGTGCATGAAAGCATCACCAAGGACTTTGCGGCCGCCCTGGTGGCGCACGCCCAGTCGCTGAAGGTGGGCAACGGTCAGGAAGAGGGTGTGCAGATGGGCCCGCTGGCCAACCCTCGTCGCCTGACCGCCATGGCCGAATTCACCCAGGATGCCGTGCAGCAGGGGGCCACTGTCGCCTTCGGCGGCAGCCGCATCGGCGAAGCCGGCAATTTCTGGCAACCCACCATCCTGACCGACGTGCCTCTGAACGCCAAGGTCTTCAACGACGAGCCTTTTGGGCCGATGGCGGCCATCCGCAGCTTCAACACGCTTGAAGATGCGATTGCCGAGGCCAATCGCCTGCCGTATGGCCTGGCGGGCTATGCCTTCACGCGTTCGCTCAAGAACGCCGATCTGCTGTCGCGCAAGGTCGAGGTGGGCATGCTGTGGGTCAACATGCCAGCCATGCCCTCGGCCGAAATGCCGTTCGGCGGCATCAAGGATTCCGGCTACGGCTCCGAGGGGGGCCCGGAAGCCATGGATGCCTACCTCAACGCCCGCTCGGTGGCGATCATGAACGCCTGAGCCAGCGCAGCGCACTGCTCGGGGCCGGGTCGAAAGCTGCCAGAATCACGGCGCTATGACCCGCCCCAACCCGGACCACGATGACCTGACCCACGCCCCCCTGCCTGACAGCGCGGGCGGGATCAGTCGCAAGATCTTTCATTGCGTGCCTGACGCCGGGCACCTGCCGGAAGCCATCCAGCGCAATCTGCGCCAACTGCAAGCGCAGAACCCCGGCTGGGAGCAGTGCATCATGGACGACCGGCTCCAGGCCGAATTCATCCAGGCCTGGGGCTCGCCCCGGGTGCGGGCGGCCTACCAGCGCCTCCATCCAGCCTATGGCCCGGCGCGGGCCGATCTGTTTCGCTACTTTGCCCTGTATGTGATGGGTGGGGTGTACTTCGATCAGAAAAGCGGTTTGCAAGGGTCGCTGGACGCCCTGCTGCGGCCCGATGACCAGTTTCTGCTCGGCGACGGCGGGGACACCGTGCACCCCGAACTGGCCCGCACGGTGGGGGGCGAGTACATCCAGTGGTTTCTCGCCGCGTCGCCCCGCCACCCTTTGCTGGCCGCCGTGCTGCATGGGGTGCTGCAGCGCATCGAGCATTACTCGCCCTTGCGCGAAGGGGTGGGCAAGATGGGCGTGCTGCGCGTCACCGGTCCGATCGCCTACACCCAGGCCCTGGCTCCGGTGTTGTCCTTGCATCCGCACCGCGCCATCGTGGCCAAGCAGGTGGGGCTGCTCTACACCACCCTGGAGCGGGAGACCTCGCACATGTCGCTGGCCGGTCGCCGGCACTACAGTGAGCTCACGGCCCCCGTGGTGCGGGCCGATCCGGCCTGGTCGTCGGGCCGTCGCCTTCAACTGCTCGCGCAGACCCTGCTGGCCGCTGTGCCCGAGCGCCTGCGCATCCTGAACCGTCGCCGCGTGGCGCGTCGACGGCAGGCGCTGGGCTGATCAGGCGGAGAGCACTTCCGGTGATTCGCCTTGCGGCGCTGTGGACAGCGCCATCGCCGGGTGGTTCAGCCCCGGTGGTTCGATCCCGTCGATCAACCAGTCAAACAAGCGCGGTGCATCCACCGCCTGGATCAGCAGGCGACCCTGATTGGCCTTGATGACCTGGGTGGTCAGCATCGACTCCGACAACAGGGCCAGCGGGCTGGGCTCGATGTCGGCGGGGTCGAACTGGGTCACCGCATGCAGGTCGTCCACCAGCAGTCCCAGCGCCTGGTCTCGGTGGCGCAGGATCATCACCTGGCTGGTGGCGGTGGTCCGGGAGCGTCGGCCACGCATCAACTCGCCCAGGTCGAACACCCAGATGAAGCTCGCCCTGCCCTGTGGGGCCTGGTCGGCGCGCAGGCCCAGGATGCCGATCTGCGCCGTGCGCAGGCCCATCGACGTGGTGCGAACCTCGGTGAAGGACACGGCTTCCTGCACGCAGTCGGCGGGCAGGGCCATCAGGTTGCCGTCGCTGAAGAAGGTGGCGAACTCCAGTCCTCCGCTGCGAGCCGGGTCATGCTCGATGGTGAAGCCCCGGGTGCTGGTCGGGGTCTGGGTCGAGCGCACCGCGCCGAAGTGTCGATAGACCACGGCGATCACATCGTCCCGGTAGCCGTCACTGGTCTTGAACTCGCGGTAGCCGCTCGATACGGAACAGGCTTCGATGGCGTACTGCCCCTGGTTGGTGGTGATGCGCGACTGGTCCTGTCCGTTGCCCAGTGTCAGCGCCTCGGCCGTCAGCTCCAGCACGGACCCGACGGGATGCTCTGCGCTGGTGCTGGCCAGTACCCGGCCCTCGCGGTCCACGAACAGGGCCTGCATCTGATCCCGTCCGCCCAGACCACTGCGCAGCATGTTCACGAGTTCGGGGGCCGCGTCGAACACGATGCCGATACCCCCCACCACCTGATCCTCGTGCTCCGGGTGGCGGATGGCGGCGTGGTAGATGTAGGTCGGCTGGCCGTCATACAGGGGTGAGGCTTCGAAAGGACTCACGTGATACTGCTGAGGATTCTTCAGGTTCAGCACCTGGCTCAAGGCAACGCCATCGATGGCCTGTCCGGCCAGCTCTGCGCCGCCTTCGCCGGTGGCCGCGATGATCCGGCCCTGCCGGTCGTACACCACCAAGCGCGTGTAGACGGTGTAGAGCTGGTTGATGTAGGCCAGGATGCCCGCCATGCGCTCGGGCGTGTCGGCCTCGGGCCGGGCCAGTCCCTGGCGCAGCTCAGGCGTCAGGGCCCACCAGCGGCAGTCATCCGAGCGTTCGTAGAGGTTGCGGTCCAGCAGGTCGACCAGCAGGTGGGCGGTGAACTCCGCGTCCTGCAGGGACGAGGCCAGCACGGTCTGGTACAGGTCGTGGATCGATTGTTCGAACAACTCGTTGCTGCGATTGCCGGTCTCACTGATCTGGTCCAGCACGGTCTTGAGCTTGAGCACGTCGCCGGTCTGGCCCGCTGTCATCACCTGACCATTCCAGACGATGCGCTGGATGTGCCGTGCGGCCATCATGATGTCGTGCAAGGGGGGGCAGAAGGTGTCGGCGTGCGAGAGCAGGCCGTTGAGCAGGCTGGGGTCCAGGCTGTCCATGAGCTCACGGGCGCTGTGGCTGAAGGCGACCTCAAGCGGGATCATGACCTGGCCCAGCCAGCCCGCTGGCCCAGGGTAGCCCTGATAGCCCTCGGCGCTGAAGGTCCGCACGAGGTACTCGCGCCCGCCGAACAGGCGCAGTTGGGGGGCGTGCTCCAGGTTCACGGGCACCTGGGCGCCCACGGGCATCCACAGCGGGTCCGCGCTGGCGATCACTTCGTGGCTGCCGTCCAGCAGCAACAGGTTGCTGCGCCGGGCGGGGTCACCGTGCGAGGCGAAGATGCTTTGCATCTCGTGCTCGAAATGGAAACACAGGCACAGCACGCCCACCACCGCGTGGGTGTCGGGGTGGTGCATGCGGCGCGAGTAGATCAGGGCCTTGCGCTTGCCAGGGCGCAGATCGCTGGCGCGGAAGGTTTCGACATATCCGTCGCTGTCCAGGCTCTGCCTGATCAGGGGATCACTGCTGTGCTCCAGCGGCGTGGCCGGATCGATTTGCACCAGCACGTTGCCGGCGGTGTCCAGCAGAATGATTTCGTCGTACACCGTGTATTTGCTGCGGTATTCGCACAGGCGTTGGTAGATGCGGCTGCGATCTTCATGCTGGCCTGCCACGAAACTGCACAGTTCCCGGTCGGTGGCCAGGAAGCCCACATCGGCGGTGCGTTCGTACAGGTTGCGCACCACGATGTCGATCACGTACTGAGCCTTGGTGCCGATTTCGGTCAGCACCTGGCTCACTTTCTCTTGTACCAGGCTGTGCACCAGCTCATTTTCGAGCTTGGCGAAGCTGCTGCGCGTGGCCGCCATGGTGGGCAGGA
>RXJO01000238.1 GCA_003987795.1 Curvibacter sp. | reverse complement strand
ATGGGGATGCAAAACTTATGCCCGTCACGCCCTGCGGATGGACGCTACAAATGATATGGGTAAACAAAAATGGGCTGAAATGGTGCAATCCTCTGCTGTGGAGTGTCGCTTGCGCCCTTGTTTGGTGCCTTTCTGATGTTTTTGGTGCGCCTTGAACAGCGCGGCCGGATCAGTCGGTAGCCGCAAGCTGAGGCGCCCCTGTGGTGTGGGCTCCCCCCAGGAACAAGCGTTCCATGTGCGGGTCGCTCAAGATCTCGGCCGCCGGCCGGTGCAGCACCAGGCGGCCCGACTCCAGCGCGATCGCATCGTCCGAGTAGGCCAGGGCGCTTTTCACGTTCTGCTCCACCATCAGCACCGTGGTGCCCTGGTCGGCCAGGCGGCGCAGCAGCTTGAACACGTCCAGCACCACCATGGGCGACAGGCCGATCGAGGGCTCGTCGATCAGGATCACCTTGGGGCGCAGCAGCAGGGCGCGGCCGATCTCCAATTGCTTTTGCTCCCCGCCCGACAGCGAGGCCGCCCGCGAGTGCAGGCGCTCCTTCACGCAGCTCTGGACATGATGTACGGCCCCGCCGCACAGGTCTTCCTGGATTGGGCGCGCAGCCATGGCGCCATTGCCAGCGATGGCCTGGGC
>RXJO01000074.1 GCA_003987795.1 Curvibacter sp. | reverse complement strand
CAAGAACCCGCTGGGCATCTACGTCAACGGCTTGTCGTGGAGCCGCGAACTGGATGCGTCTGAAGGAGCCAAGCCATGAACCTGCCTATCCGCTTTTACGCTTTTGTGTTGACCTTGGCGGCCCTGACGGGCTGCGCCTCGCAGGGCAAGCCGCCACCGCGCATCTCGCTCGATGAGCCGGTGCTGGCGCAGCCGTTGCCCGAACCACCGAAGCCGGTGGAAGTGGTGGAGGTGCCGAAGGTGTTGCCGATGCCGGCGCAGATGAAGCCGCTGCCTGACGTGGACGAAGCCAAGCCCGCGCCGGAGCCGGCCGACGAAACCGTGCGCGTCTCGCGTGCCAACGCCGAGGCGCGCATCGCGCCGACTCGCGAGGGCTACGTCAACGCGATTCAGGTGTGGCCTTTCACCGACGGCGCGCTGTATCAGGTCTACGCCGCGCCGGGGCGCGTCACCGTCGTGTCCCTACAGCCGGGCGAGGAACTGGTGACGGTCGCCGCTGGCGACACGGTGCGTTGGATTGTTGGCGATACATCCAGCGGCGCCGGCGCCGAGCTGCGCGTCAACGTGCTGGTGAAGCCCACCCGGTCGGGCCTCAAGACGAATCTGGTCGTCACCACGAACCGCAGGACATACCTGCTGGAACTGACCTCGACGGAAAAAGCGTGGATGGCATCGGTGTCTTGGGACTATCCGAAAGACCGGATGTTGGCCTTGCAGCGCCAGTCGCAGGCCGCACAGGCGACCGCGCCGGTCGATACGGGTTTGTCGCTGGAGAAGATCCGCTTCCGCTACGCGGTCAGCGGCAGCAATCCACCGTGGAAGCCATTGCGCGCTTTCGACGACGGCGAGAAGGTTTATATCCAGTTCCCGGCAGGCATCGCGCAGGGCGAGTTGCCGCCCTTGTTCGTGATCGGCGCGCAGGGCGACGGACAACTGGTGAACTACCGCTTCCGCTCACCGTACTACATCGTGGATCGGCTGTTCGGCGCGGCCGAACTTCGCCTGGGCGGGGACAAGGGCGACGTGGTGCGCATTGAGCGCACGGATGGCACGCGGGAGAAATGACCATGAGCCAGGACGAAACCCCAGATGTGCCGATTCCCGACACCGCGCCGAAGGTCGCGCCCGAGAACGTGGCGCTGCGGGCTCAGCCGCGCCCGGTGACACGCTTGAATCGGCGAACGCTGGCGCTGCTGACCGGCGGCCTCGGCGTGGCCGTGCTGGGCGCAACGATGTGGTCATTGCAGCCGACGCATCGGCGCGGCGGCAACGAGCCGGCCGAGCTTTACAACGTCGATCGCGTTTCGCGCTCCGAAGGACTGGACCAGCTTCCCACTGATTACTCCAAGCTACCGCCCAAGGTGCCAGAGTTGGGGCCGCCGTTGCCCGGCGACCTGGGGCCGGCCATCGTGAAGTCTCAGCAGCCCGCGGTGGCCCGCTACTCGCCGCCCGGCCAAGACCCCGGCGCCGCCGAGCGTGACGCGCGGCGCAAGGAGGCTGAAGCGGCAGCAGGATCGTCAGTGTTCTTCCGCTCCAGCAACCAGCGCGCCGCTACCGCGTCGGCGCAGGTTGCCGCTGCCGGCCCGGCATCTGGCTTGACCGGCTTCGATCCGCAGGCCGCTGGGCCGGCCTCGACGGCGGCCCAGCCCGCCGACCCGACTGCCGTGCAGAACCGCCAAGACCAGAAAGAGGCGTTCCAGAAAGCCGGAACTACGGAAACCCGTAATTCCGGCAATCTGCAAATGCCGACTTCGCCGTACCAGGTGATGGCCGGCACGGTGATCGCCGCGGCGCTCGTAACAGGCATCAAGTCCGACCTGCCGGGCGACGTGATCGGCACGGTGACGGAGCCGGTGTACGACACCGCGACCGGCCGCTATCTGCTGATCCCGCAGGGATCGCGCATCTTCGGCAAATACAACAGCCAGGTCGCTTATGGGCAGAGCCGCGTGCAGGTGGTGTGGAACCGGGTCATCCTGCCGGACACGTCATCGCTCACGCTCGACAACTTGGCCGGCACCGACCCGGCCGGCTACGCCGGCCTGGAGGATGGCGTCGATTGGCATTGGGACCGCATCTTTGCAGGCGCGGCACTGACGACGCTACTGGGTGTCGGTGCCGAGCTGGCCGCGCCGGAGAATCGTCAGGGCGGCGATCGCGTCATCATCGCCGGACGCGACAGCCTGCAAGACAGTGTGAACCAGGCGGGACAGGAGATGACCCGGCGCAACCTCAACATCCAGCCGACACTGACAGAGCGGCCCGGCCTGCCGGTGCGCATCATCGTCAACCGCGACCTGGTGCTGCGGCCATACCAGCCGCTGTTCTTCAACCGGGGGACTTCACGATGAGCACAACGCGCAAACTGCGACTGGGGCCATTGCCCAAGACCGAGAGCGTCAAGCTGACCTTCGCGTGCCCGATCAGCCTCAAGGCCGATCTCGACCGCTACGCCGCGCTGCATGCGCAGGCCCACGGTGAAGCAGTCGATGCGACGACGCTGATCCCATACATGCTGGAGGCGTTCATGGCCGGAGATCGGGGATTCAGGAAAAGCGGCGAGGCTAAGGCCCCGCCTCCGAAACCAAGCTGACCACGCTTTACTATCATCAGCCACCGCATGACCAGCGCGCAGCCCAAGGGCTGCGCGTTCGCTTTCAGCGGCGAGGTGGGGATGAGAATCCCTCGACGGTTGCTTGATCGCCCGCCATGACGCGATGAGGCTTTCTGCCGCGATGCTTCTGTGTGGCTCCTGGCCCATAAAGTCGGAAGCTCTCCAAGCAACCTCGATTCGATCTAGCCCGTTGACCTGTATAGGCTTCTGATGCGACCTGCATTCAGGCAAAACGCTTGACACAAGCCATTTTTTATCGACTGATATAAAATAACGGGAGTCCGCTGCGATCCCCGCCGCGACTGCCTTGCTCGAAGGGAGATCCAAGTGGCCGTTATTGATCTTGATCGACAACTGCAAGAATTGCGAAAGGAGTTCGCCCGCACCGCTCCAGCCGGCCGGGTCGCGCTCTATGAGTCCAGGATCGAGGAACTGCGATCGACCTTTGCGAGGCACGCTGCGCTGAAGGAGGGAGACAGGGCCCCCGACTTTTCGTTGCCGGACGCCCAAGGCGGCACGGTGTCGCTGTCCGCTGCTCTCAAGCAAGGTCCTGTGGTGGTGACCTTCTATCGAGGTGGCTGGTGTCCGTACTGCAACCTCCAACTGCGGTCCTACCAGGCCTTGCTGCCCGAGTTGGCATCCTTTGGCGCAAGCATGCTGGCCATCTCACCTCAGCTTCCGGACGCATCACTGTCAACCGCGGAGCGCGAGGCGTTGACGTTTAACGTCCTGAGCGATCTGGGCAATGACGTGGCTCGCCAATTCGGGCTGGTCTATCCATTGCCGCAGGAACTGCGCGATGCCTTGAGTTCCAGCAACAAGGCGCTGCCGAGCATAAATGGGGACGCCAGTTGGGAGTTGCCCGTTCCCGCCACCTATGTGATCACGCCGAACCAGAGGATCTCGCTGGCTTTCATCGAGGTCGATTACCGGCAGCGATTGGCCCCGCAGCGACTTCTTGCGGCGCTGCAAGAGCAGGCGGTTACGTGACGCAGGCCGTCGACTTGGTGCAAGAAGCGGTAGTCGGACCGGCTGCCGCGTCGTGGCCTCAGAGATCATCCCGGAACGTCTTGCGCGGATTCTGCTGGGCCGGGCTCAGCGTCACGATCTTTGCGGGCTGGTTCGTCGTGACGCGCTTCAGTGTCACGCGCGAACTTCGCCTGTGGGATGTGACCGCGCTGCGGTTCGGCATCGGTGCCGTCATTCTTCTTCCAGTGCTGTTGCGGGGAAAGAGACGCCTATCAGCCAAGGAATGGCGTGAGGGGCTGGTCTATGCCTGCCTTTGGGGGTTGCCCTTCGTCCTGGCGGTCGCGCTCGGCCTGCAGCTCACGTCGGCCGGCCGCGCGGCAGCGATAGCGCCGACCCTGATGCCGGTATTCGCGGGCGCCTTCGCGTGGATTTTCCTGAAAGAGAAACAGGGCCGCGCGCGCTGGTGTGGCTACCTCGCCATCATCATCGGACTGGTGTGCATGGTTGCAGGCGGTGTTTCCGCTCACGGTGGCATGAACCCGATGGGCCTCATCGCCCTGATGACTGCCGCCGCCATGTGGGCCGTCTACACGCTGCTTTTTCGGCGCAGCGCCCTGACACCTGTGCAGGCCGCAGCCCTGATCTGCTTCTGGTCGGCCATCCTCTTCCTGCCGATCTATATTTTTGGCGGGCTCAGTCGCCTCGCCATGGCCTCACCCAGCGAGATCGGCTTGCAGGCCGTCTATCAGGGCGTCCTGATGAGCGGCGTTGCGATCGTTTCCTTCAATCGCTCTGTCGCGCTTCTGGGCCCATCTGCGGCCACAGCCATCATCGCCCTGATTCCGGTCGTTGCTTCGCTGGCCGCCATTCCCGTACTTGGAGAGCTGCCGTCTGGTGGAGAGTGCGTTGCACTTGCCGTCGTTGTTGGCGGCGTGCTCTTGGCAGCACGTCCTGCCCGTAAAGCAGCGAAGCCATCGATTTCCGCAACCACGAGGCATACACCATGATCCGGTTCTACTTTCATCCGACCCCCAACCCCGCAAAGATCGCGCTCTTTCTGGAGGAGACCGGTCTGGCCTACGAAGCCTTGCCGGTCGACACAAGCAAGGGCGAGCAGCATGCGCCCGCCTTTCGTGCGATCAATCCGAACGGCAAGGTACCGGCCATCGTCGATACCGAGGGGCCGGGCGGCAAGGAAGTCAGGGTCTTCGACTCGACCGCCATCCTGATCTATCTGGCGGAAAAGACCGGCCAGCTTCTGGGCACGTCCGAGGATCGGCCGGAGTTGCTGTCCTGGCTGCTCTTCATCGCCTCGGGATTGGGGCCGTTCTCCGGGCAGGCGGTGCACTTCCAGTTCGCCGCGCCCGAGGGCTTGGACTACGCGGCCAATCGTTACCGCCGCGAGGCGGAGCGGCACTATCAGGTTCTCAACGATCACCTGTCCGGACGCGAGTTCATCGTCGGCAGCGGTTTCACGATCGCCGACATCTCCGCCTGGGGCTGGCTCGATCGCGCTTCCCGCGTGCGCAAGGGCGCCGAGGATCCTCTGGGGCCCTTTCCCGAACTGAAGCGGTGGTTCGCAGGCGTGGATGCGCGTCCGGCGGTCGCTCGCGCCCGGGCGCTCGCCAAGAGCCATGCGTTCAAGGCGATCAACGACGAGGAGACCAAGCGTGCGCTCTTCCCGTCGAACTATCCCCCTGCATCGGCGCAAGGAGTTTGAAATGGAACTGAAGAACAAGCGGGTCCTCGTCACGGGCGGATCGAGCGGGATCGGCCTCGCGCTGGCCCATGCGCTGATCGCGCGAGGCGCCAGGGTGGTCATCACCGGAAGGCGCAGAAGCGTCCTGGACGATGCACTGCGCAGCCTTGACTCGGCGACGGGCGTCTGCGCTGACGTGGGAAGTCCCGAGGGACGCGCGGCCACGCTGGACCAGGCGATACAGACGCTGGGCGGACTCGACATCCTCGTCAACAACGCCGGCGGCGTGCGGGCTGGCCGGCTGGAGAACACCACGGAAGCCGATATCGAGCAGATGGTGATCGTCGACTTGCTCGCGCCAGTCTTGTTGACCCGCGCGGCGCTCCCCGCTCTGCGGGCCAGCGGAGATGCCATGGTGGTGAATGTCGCATCCGGCATTGCCCTGGTCGGCGCACCCTTCTATGCAACGTATGCCGCGGTGAAAGCAGGTCTGGCTCGGTTTGGCGAGGCGCTCAGGCGCGAGCTCAAGGGCGAAGGCATTCATGTGTTGACGGCCTATCCTGGAGGCACGGACACGCCGATGATGAAGTCGAATCGCGCTGGTCCCGAACTGGGGTTTTCGCGCGAGCCTGCTTCTGCGGTGGCCGATGCCATCGTCGCCGGGATCGAGGCGAACGCTTTCGAGGTCATCCGGGGCGGGGAGGCGAGAGCCCAGATGATTGCGCTCAACCGTAACGATCCGGTAGCGGTCGATGCGAGATTCCTGACGCTCAAGAGCGCGCTGGAAGAGGCGGTCAAGGACCACAGCGCATTGTGACGACGCGGCATCAAGCACCGCATCCACTCACGAAGCCAACCACGAACCGATCCAGGAACGATCATGGCGCGCCCCAGAGAGTTTGACGAAGCAGTGGCCCTCGATGCCGCGATTCAATGCTTCTGGTCGAGGGGCTACGAAGCCACCTCGGTGCGGGACCTGGCCGACGCGATGGGTATCGCCGGCCCCAGTCTGTACAACACGTTTGGCGACAAACGCACGCTGTACCGGCAGGCGCTCGAACACTATGTCGAGCGAGGCTTTTGCGATCGGGTCCGGCGCTTCGAGTCCCAGTTGGCACCTCGTGCGGCCATCGGTGCGTTCTTCGATGAGATCATCGAATTGTCGCTGGCCGACGACCAGCGCAAGGGATGCCTGATCGTGAACTCGGCACTGGAGCTGGCACCTCACGACGCGGAGTTTCGGGCTGCACTGGCCGCTGTCTTGCGCGACATGGAGGCCTTCTTCTACCGTTGCGTCAAGGCCGGCCAAGATGCCGGCGCGATCAACATCACGTTGCCGGCCGATGATCTCGCCCGGATGCTGCTCGGCTTGCTAATGGGGCTGCGCGTCCTCGCGCGATCGCGGCCAGAACCGGAATTGCTGCGTGGGCTTGTCCGGCCCGCATTGGCGCTGCTCGATGGCGCCGGCACATCTCAACGACGGAGTCGCAAATGATTGACCTCTACTATTGGCCCACGCCCAATGGCCACAAGGTCACGATGTTTCTGGAGGAGGCTGGCCTCGAATACCGCATTCATCCTGTCGACATCAGTGCGGGCGACCAGTTCAAGCCTGAGTTCCTCGCGTTCTCGCCGAACAACCGGATGCCTGCGATCATCGACATGCAGCCGGTCGACGGCGGGGAGCCCGTGACCGTCTTTGAATCGGGCGCCATCCTGGTCTATCTTGCGGAGAAAACGGGTCGCTTCATGCCGACCGACCTGCGTGAGCGCAAGGCGGTGCTGGAATGGCTCTTCTGGCAGGTCGGTGGACTCGGCCCCATGGCCGGTCAGAACCATCACTTTGGCATCTATGCGCCCGAGAAGATCCCCTATGCCATCACGCGCTACGTCAACGAGACCAATCGCCTGTACGGTGTGCTCGACCGACGCCTGGCCGTGCAGGAATATCTCGCAGGTGAAACCTATTCGATCGCGGACATGGCGACCTACCCCTGGGTGGTGCCGTGGAAGCGCCAGCAGCAGGAACTCGACGAGTTCCCCAGTCTGCGGCGGTGGTTTGATGCGATTCGCAATCGTCCCGCGACGATCAGGGCCTATGCGCGCGGCGAGCCTTTCGCATCGCGTCCTGCGGTGACGGAGGAGGGCAAGAAGCTTCTGTTCGGTCAAACTGCCGCAGGCCCGCAGGCGCGCTGATACGTTTATGGTGCACACACCAGCGATTACTCAAAGTCAAAGCAATCACGCGACGTGGGCGTGCGCCAGCTGCTGCAGGGAGCTCGGGAATTCGTGGAGATCTTTCGAGGCGCGGGCATGATATCGCTATGACCATCGAACCGTGGGCGGACGCCCAGCTATCTGAAGATATTCCTCGGCTTGCTCAGGGCGGTGAGAGCGAGACTGTGGAATTCAAGCGAGAGCTGCCAAAGCAGGTGCGGGATCTTGCCAAGGAAATCGCGGCTTTCGCTTCCAGCAGCGGGGGCCGACTCCTTCTTGGAGTGGCAGACGACGGCTCGATTCCAGGAGTCGAAAATGCACATGACCCAGCGGTTCGAGATGATCTCGGCAGAAGGATCGTGGGCGTTTGCCAGATCATCGATCCCCCCGTCCGCCCGCAGATCGGCTGGACATCGGCAAATGGGCTCGGCGTTCTCGTCATCACTGTCGAGAAGGGTTCAGAGCCTCTGTACTACGTGGATTCGCGCGCGTACATCCGGCACGGCACGGTCTCCCGACCGGCGACGGCCTCAGAGGTTCGCGCTGCCTTGACAGCTTCCATGCCCGGGGAGGCCGCAGAAGGACCCAAGAATCATCCGGAGCTGTCTGCGCTGGCCGACGTGCTCGCCAACGTGCGACGCTGGAGCGATACGGACTCCGAGATGCGAAGCCTGAAACCCTGGATTG
The DNA here is from genome assembly GCA_003987795.1 of Curvibacter sp. GTDB lineage: Bacteria > Pseudomonadota > Gammaproteobacteria > Burkholderiales > Burkholderiaceae_C > Curvibacter. The sequence continues at coordinate 2,922 of RXJO01000074.1, read as the reverse complement.
AAGATTGGTCGGCAGATGCGGAGGTCTATGCGTCAAAGCTGCGCGACCTGTCCGTCTCCGACTGGGCCATTGAGAGCCACGTCAATGAACGGTTGGAAGCCACAGCTGAGAAGCTCGATGAAGTCGCACAGTTCCGGCACTACCTCGGCGAAGGGGAAAACTTCAACGACGTGTGCAACTCCGCAGGCTTCGCTGCTGCGGAGTTGATGCGCGATCTGGTCGATCCTGTCGAGGTCAGCGATGAGACACAGCGAAAAGTCCTGGAGGCGATTGCCAAACTTGCCCGCAAGTTGACCCAAATGTGGGACCGTGCCAACAAAGAGATCTTCGATGGGCGTGTCGAGAAAGCCCAGCAGGAAACCTATGGCATCGGCCAGCAAATCGCCACTTGGACCTATTTCAGGCTGTCTGTTGTGCCGGAAAGCACGCTGGCCGATCTGCGCCGAATCGGTCTTAGCCTGCTCCAACTGGTGTCCATGAGGGTCTACATGGATGGCGGCGCTTCACTACAGCGCATCGTCGATGATGCTCAGACTCTTGTGAAAGAGCTGAATGCGAACGTCGAGAGCTTCCTGCAGTTCGATCGCTGAGTACGGTGTGCGCCGCCGTTTGCCCTTGGGCGGCTGCGGGCCACGGCTGCCAGAGGCGTGCTCGCTCCAGCGGTACGGTGACCGTGCGCGCACTCAGCGTCTATGCGCTGGCGCGCGCCTCAGGTCGCCGGGAAGCACAATCCCCAGGCTCCCATGCAACTCCTGACATGGATGCGGTCCGTAGCTACCCGGAACCCGAATACCCTCTAAACCCGCGTCAGATATGGGTTTGCGTCCGTCCGATGCAAATCGAAAGTCCTTGACAGCGGACATTTTTTATGACGAGCATAAAGGCGCAACGTCATCGCCGTGCAAGCTCCTAGCCCACCAAGCAGGAGGTCGTATGGCCCCATGCCGAGGTCGTCACCGCCCACCTCCACTGGTTCGTCACTCACCAACGCGTGGCGCCCTGCCTCAACGTTGACAGCGAAGTTGCCAGGCAGGTCACTGATTCGTACAGCGCCAACGGGCAGCGGCTCCGCTGCGGGTGTTGACGCCACGGGGCTCGAAGGGGCGGGAGCCGGCAGGTACCGCTTCGCCCAGGCAGCGATGAGCCCGGCGGCGTATGTGGCATCGCTCTGACTATTGAGCAGATGGTCGGCATCGTCGAGCGAAACGAAGGACTTTGGGTGCAGCGCCTGTTCGAAGATTCGGCGTGCGTTGTCTACGCCTACGATCGTGTCGCCAGGCGCGTGCAGCACAAGCAGCGGCCGACGCAAAGCGTGGATTCGCTCGGCCTGCGGCTGGGAGGCGACGTCATCAAGAAATTCGCGCCGCAATGTGAACTCGCGGCCCGCAAGCATGACACGGGCCTCGCCGTTGGACTCGATGAGAGCCAGCCCCTCCCCAAATTGACGCTTAACTTGTGCCGGATCGAATGGTGCGCCCAGCGTCACCACCGCACGCGCATCGGCGATGCGGTGTGCAGCGGCCAGAACGGCGGCGCCACCAAGCGAATGTCCGATGAGCAACGCTGGCGCGCCATGTTCACTTCTCAGCCAGTCTGCCGCCGAAACTAGATCGCCGACGTTTGAGCTGAAATGAGTGTTTTCGAAGTCACCTCCGCTACCACCCAGGCCGGTGAAATCGAAGCGAAGCACGCCGAAACCGGCTTCGACCAACGCACGCGCAATGTAGGCAGCCGCTTTCGAGTCTTTGGAACACGTAAAGCAGTGGGCGAAGACCGCCCACGCTCTTGGCAAAGTGTTTGGTTTATCTACCCGCGCGGCCAGCAGATAGCCGAGGCTCCCAGGGAATTCAACTTTATGGCTGATCATGTTTCACTGAAGTTAATACGCACGTTTAACCGCTATCAGGCTGGCCGCGACTTCAAGATTCCAACACGAAATCTATCCACACGCCAGTCTTCACAATCCTGGAAATTGGGCAACGAGTCCGCTTCACAAAACTGAAACGGGCCACACATCGTGGACGTTACTAGAATGAACAGATGACTTCTCACGTTGACAAAGATTTCACCAAGCAAAGTAATTTTCTACGCCACGTCATCGAAAACGACCTTAAGCATGGCGTCTATGCAGCGCGCAAATGGGGGGGCAGCCCCGGCGACTCGCTACACCATGCGCGAGGCATGCAAGACCCTGCCAAGGTCCGCACGCGCTTCCCGCCCGAACCCAACGGCTACCTGCACATTGGCCATGCCAAGAGCATCTGGCTCAACTTTGAGCTCGCCAAAGAATACGGCGGCGTGTGTCACTTGCGCTTCGATGACACCAACCCCGAGAAGGAAGAACAGGAATACGTAGATAGCATCCGCGACGCGGTGAAGTGGCTAGGTTATGAGACCTACTTGGCCGATCGCCCCGAATCGCCCGGCACCACGCAGCCGCATGAATACTTCGCCAGCGACTACTTTGACTTCATGTACCGCGCGGCCGAGTACCTGATCAGCGCCGGGCTCGCCTACGTGGACGAGCAGACGCCTGACCAGATGCGCGCCACGCGCGGCGACTTCAACACGCCCGGCATTGACAGCCCGTTCCGTGCACGTAGCCCCTCCGAGAATCTAGCGTACTTTCGGCAGATGCGCGATGGCGAGCTCGAAGACGGCGCCGCTACGCTGCGCGCGAAGATCGACATGGCCAACTCCAACATCAACATGCGCGACCCGGCGCTTTATCGCATCCGCCGGGCTACGCACCACAACACCGGCGATAAGTGGTGCATCTATCCCATGTACACCTATGCACATCCAATCGAGGACGCGTTGGAGCGGGGTCTCCTCGTTTTCAGTGCAATAAGTGACGGTACGAAAAGCTAGCACTGGCGCGGAGGTGGTGTTGGTAGATCGTTGATTTCATTGACTTTCCTG
>RXJO01000146.1 GCA_003987795.1 Curvibacter sp. | reverse complement strand
GCCGAACTCGCGGTCCACGTAGTCGTCGGCAATCACCGGGATCTCGCGGTCGGTCAGCGGCAGCTTCACCATTTTGCCGATCAGGGCGGTGTAGCGCTCGTCTTCGGGGTGCACCATCACGGCCACGTCACCCAGCAGGGTCTCGGGGCGGGTGGTGGCCACGGTCAGGCTGCCCGAGCCATCGGCCAGCGGGTAGGCGATGTGCCACAGGCTGCCGTCTTCTTCTTCGCTCTCCACCTCGAGGTCGGACACGGCCGACATCAGCACCGGGTCCCAGTTGACCAGGCGCTTGCCGCGGTAGATCAGGCCCTGCTCATACAGGCGCACAAAGGTGTCGGTGACCACGCTGGAGAGCTTGTCGTCCATCGTGAAGTACTCGCGGCTCCAGTCCACGCTGTCGCCCATGCGGCGCATCTGGGTGGTGATGGTGTTGCCCGATTTCTCTTTCCACTCCCAGACCTTGCTGACGAAGTTCTTGCGGCCCAGGTCGTGGCGGCTGAGCTTTTGCTCCTGCAGTTGCCGCTCGACCACGATCTGGGTGGCGATGCCGGCGTGGTCGGTGCCGGGCACCCAGACCGTGTTGAAGCCCTTCATGCGGTGGTAGCGCGTGAGGCTGTCCATGATGGTCTGGTTGAAGGCGTGGCCCATGTGCAGCGTGCCGGTCACGTTGGGCGGCGGCAGCTGGATCGCGAACGACGGCGCATCGGCCTGGGCCGCTCCGGTGCCGCGGTAGCCGGCGGCGCCATAGGCGCGCTTTTCCCATTCGGGGCCCCACTGGGCCTCGATGGCGGCAGGTTCAAAGGATTTGGAGAGGCTGTTCAGCCCGGGCTGTTGAAGGGTGTCGCTCATGGCGTGGCAAATGGAAACGGCACCCTGGGGTGCCGTCGGTGACTGTTGCAGGATGCGTTTGATTTTAGCGGCCCGGCGCGGGCCTCCCCGGGGCCGGGTGCAGATTCGATCTGCTGCGGTGACGGGCCCTGTGGGGCGGTCCCATAATGCGAAGCCATGAACGAAGCCGTCATGCCATTCTCTGGGGCTATTTGCGGGCCCCGGGCGCTCAGTCTTCCGGGCTGGGCGGGGCTGTCGCTGGCCCTGCTGGCCATGGCCGCGCACGGGGACGAACTGCCCGGCAGGGCGACCTCATTGCTCGGAGCACCGGAAGCGGTGCAGGCCGAGAAGGCCGTTGATGCGCTCGATTCGGCGCCTGCGGAGCACCCCTACAAGCTGACCGCCGGGCTCTATCCCACGCAAGGGTGCGGGCTGCCGGCCAGCACCGGGGTCGATCTGAACCTGCGCTATGGCTACGGCAGCGGTAACGTCTGGCTGGGGCGCTATGAGGCCGACGGCCAGGGCACGCAATGGCGGGGCGGTTGGGACCGGTCGGTGCCGCTGCCCTGGGGCTGGCGGCTGCAGCCCTCCTTGCAACTGGCCACGGGGGGCTTTGCCGGCGGCAGCCTGGGCCTGGAGCGCGGCGAGCGCTGGGTGGCCGGCGCGGGCCTGGGGCGGACCAATCTGCGCCCCTATGTGAACCTCAATTTCGACCCCAACGACGCCTGGATGCTGTGGGCGGGCTATCACCCCTCTGAATCGCGTTCGCTGTCGGTGCTGGTGGTGCGCGACAACCGGCAGAACCCCGATCAACAGCATGTGCACCTGGTCTACCGCGGACCGGTGGCGGACGGCCTGCGGCTGACGGTCGATGTGCTGCGCAAGACCGGCCTGGTCGAAGGGCAGGGCATCCACCGCCTGGGCTGGTCGCTGGGCCTGGACGGGGCTCGCACCTTTGTGCGCCTGGCCTGGGATCCGAACGTCAACTTCAGCGCCCAGAACATGTGGCGCCTGTCCACCGGCTGGCGTTTTTGAGGAGGCCGGCGAGGATGGATCCGATCGTTCCCGATGCACCAGGTGCTATGCCGGCCGATACCTCGGTCCTGGCGTGGCGCGTGCAGGCCTTGCTGCAGCGAGACACCGGTCAGGCCCTGAGCCCTGCCGGCCTGGCCGAGCTGCTGGCGCTCACCGGCCATGGTGAGCCTGCTCCCTGGAGCGACCCGGTGCAGCAGCGCGAGGTCACCGTGGTACTGGCGGATCTGCGGGGCTTCACCGCGCTCACGGCCACTCAGCCTGCGGGGGTGATCATCGCCTTGCTGAACCGCTGTCTGGCCGTGCTCAGCGAGGTGATCCTGCGCCATGGCGGCACCATCGACAAGTTCATGGGCGATTCGGTGATGGTCTTGTTCGGCGCCCCGCACGGACGCCCTGACGATGTCGAGCGGGCCCTGGTGTGTGCGGTCGAGATGCAGCTGGCCATGGCAGACCTGAACCGCGAAGGAGGGGCGCAGGGCCTGCCCGAGCTGTACATGGGCATCGGCATCAACACGGGGCAGGTGATGGCGGGCCGTTTCGGTTCGGCGGCCTACTCCCAGTACACGGTGATCGGCGACGAGGTCAACCTGGCCTCGCGCATCGAATCCTTCAGCCTGCGCGGGCAGGTGCTGGTCAGTGAGCACACCTACCAGCGCTGCGCCCACCTGGTGGAGGCCTCGGGTCCCATGGAGGTGCATGTCAAGGGCAAGAGCGAGGCCGTGCGGGTGCGTGAGGTCGTGGCCATCCCGTCGCGTGGCCTGCACGTGCCGCGAGCCGAGGTGCGGCGCAGCCACCGTGTCGAGGTGCGCCTGCCCTGCACGATGCATGAGCTGCAGCACAAGGTGGTGCTGCCCCACCCTGTGAGCGCGGTGATCATCGATGTGGGCTACCACGGCCTGCAGATCGAGCTTGGGCAGCCTCTGGAGCCTTTTGCCGAGCTCAAGCTCGAGTTCCCGCTGCTGCTGGTCGATTTCACGGTCAGCGATGTGTATGCCAAGGTGGTCAAGTGCCGCCCCTGCGAAGGGCGATGGCGCGCCGGGCTGGAGTTCACGGCCATCGGGGTCGAGAGCAGTGCCCGGTTGCAGACCTTTGTGCAGTTGCTGGTGGCTGTGCGCTGAGGCGTCGCCATGAAAAAACCGCCCCGAGGGGCGGTTGCTCAGCGGGCCTCAGTCGAGGCCGGCGGCCGTGATCACTGCTTGACGGCTTCGACTTGCACCACCAGGCGCACGTTCTTCGGGAAGCCCCAGTCCACGCCGTAGTTCATGCCCCATTGGGTGCGGTCGATGGTGGCTTCGAAGTCGCCGCCGCACACTTCACGCTTGAGCATCGGGCTTTGGTAGCAGTTGAATTGCTTGGCCGTCAGGGTGACGGGGCCTGTCTTGCCCAGCAGGGTCAGGTTGCCGGCCACGCTGCTCACCTTGTCGCCGTCGAAGGTGAACTTGTCGCCCACGAACTTGAAGGTGGGGAACTGCGGTGCGTTGAACAGGTCGGCGCTTTGCAGGTGCTTGTCGAAGGCGGGGGTGCCGCTGTTGATCGAGGTGGCGTCGAAGGTGATTTCGACCTTGCCGGTCTTGGCGGCCTTGTCGAGTTGCACAGTGCCTTCCTTCTTGTCGAAGCGGCCACGGTTCACGGCAGCGCCGAAGTGGCTGATCTCGAAGGTCGCGAAGGTGTGAGTCGGGTCGATGCCGTAGGTGGCGGTTTCAGCCTGAGCCAGGCCGGCAGAGAGGGCGGCTGCAGCAGCCAGGGCGATCATCGAAATACGCATGGTGGAAAACTCCTGTTGGGAATGGGTTGAAAAAACAGACGGGATTCAGAGGGCGGCAGGCATCAGATCTTGCCCACGCCGGTCAGGGCGAACTTGAACTTGACCTGCACATCGTCGGCCACCATGCCGGTGTCCGACCACTCGCCCTCACCGATCTTGAAGGCGAGACGTTTGATCGGCAGCACGCCGGTGGCGGTGGTGGTGGCGCCGCTCTGGGTCAGGGTGACCGGGACCACCACGTCCTGGGATTGGCCCTTGATGCTGAGCTTGCCGCGGATCTCGAACTTACCGCCGCCCAGGCCCTTGGCCGAGGTCGACTGGAAGGTGGCTTGAGGGAACTTGGCGGTGTTGAACCACGGAGCCTTGGGCAGTTCGGCATCGCTTTCGGGCACGCCCAGGGTGGCGCTGGCCACGTCCACGGTCATGGCGATCTTGCTGGTCTCGGGCTTGGCCGGGTCGAAGTTCAGCTGGGCGTCGAACTTCTTGAAGCGGCCTTCCACCGGCACGCCCATCTGCTTGCTCACGAACACGATCTCGCTCTGGGCTGGCACCAGCTTCTGGTCGGCGTGGGCCGGGGTGAAGGCGGCCAGGGTACTCAGGGCCAGGGATGCAGCCAGGGCGCGTTTGAAAATCATCGTCATGGATCACTCCTTTTGCGGCCCGCGGGCCGACTGGAAAAAGATGGAAATCAGAAAACCGTGGAACGGGGGCTGTGGCGGGGTTCAGCCGCGGCCGGGCAACATGCGGTTGATCAGGCCATCGCGGTCGATCAACTGGTGCTTGACGGCGGCCGCCACGTGCAGGGCGGCCAGGGCGGCCAGGGCCCAGGCGGCGATCTCGTGCCAGGGCTTGATCAGCTCGGACAGGGCCTTGTCAGGGGCGACCAGATCAGGCAGGGGCAGCACGCCGAACAGCACCACCGGGAACCCGGCCGCCGAGCTGTAGGCCCAGCCGATCAGCGGAACCGCAAAGAACAGCAGGTACAGCAGATGGTGTGTGCCATGGTGCGCCGCGCGTTGCCAGGCAGGCATGGCCTCTTCGATGGCGGCCGGCAGCGCCGGCGGGCGATGGGTGATGCGCCAGACCAGGCGGAGCACCGACAGGATCAGGATCGACATGCCGGCCCATTTGTGCCAGCTGTAGTACTTGAGGCGTTGGGGCGAGAAGGGCAGGTCGGCCATGTACAGGCCGAGGCAGAAGGTACCCAGCAGCGCTGCCGCCAGTAGCCAGTGCAAGGCCATGGCCAGCGGGTTGTAGCGCTGGGAGGTGCCGTTTGAAACAGAGGTCATGGATGAAGCCCGGATTGAAGACGCTGTGTGGATTGTTTGATCGACAACAAGTTCCTGAACTGTCTGCAGTGTAGGAAGCGCCTTTCCCTCCAGGCTTCAGCGTGATTGACGCTTCAATTCAAAAAAATTGAATGCCGGGCGCATGGTGCGGGGCGTCTGGACGCGCTGGCACCTGCGATCAGGGGCAGAGTGCGGCATGGCGCCAGGCCGCCGCTGCGGCGGCTTCGTCGCCTCGGCGCTCGGCCAGCAAGGCCAGCGCGCGCCAGGCGTTGCGTTGCAGGGGGCCGGCTTCGAGGTGCTGGCTGGCCTGGGTCAGCAATTGCTGGGCCTTGCCCCAGAGTTGCCGCTTCAGGCAGGCGACCCCGGCCAGGTACTCGAGGCGGGCATTGCGGGGGTTGGCCTGCTGGGCGCTTTCGATGCGCGCCAGCCAGGCGGCGTCCAGCGATTCCATGCTGCTTTCGAGGGCTTCGATCAGTTTGTGCTGCAGATGATCGGGCAGCGAGTCGGGCAGGCTCACCATGCGCTCCCACACCGGCAGCAGCCAATGGCGGGCTTGCTCGTCGTCGCCGCCGAGGTGGCTCAGTCGCAGCGCCGCCTGCAGCGCCAGCTCGGGCATCTGACGCTCGGCCGGGTCGAGCTGCTGCCAGACCTGCTGCAGCTGGGCCGGGTCGTGGGCCGAGTTCAGCAGTTCGGCGGCCAGGCCGCGCACGATGCTTTGGGCGGCTGCCGTCGAGAACGCACGGTGCTTGGCCAGCAGGCGGGCGGTTTCCAGGGCCATCAGGGTCTGGCCGGCCAGGCGCGCTGCCTTGAGCCGGGTGCGCAGGGCGATGGTGCGCCGCGAAGCCCCCTGGGGCAGGTCTTCCAGCCGGGCCAGGGCGCCCGCGGCGTCGCGGTCGTCCAGCATCCAGCGGGCCGAGCGCAACTGGGCGCCTTCGTGCAGCTCCTGGGTCTGGGCGTTCTGGCGCAGTGCGGTTTCCTCGAGGGCCTGGCGCAGGTGTTCGTCACGGCGGCTGCGGTCTTGCAGCGCGTGGGCGCCATCGGCGGCCACCAGGTGGGCCAGGGTGCGCAATTGGTGGCCAGCGCCCCCGTAGTGGGCGCTGGCGCTCAGCGACTGCTCTTGGGCCAGCGCCGCCTCGGCGGCCTTGCTGGCCCGGACGAAGCGGCCCGACAACAGGTGCATCATGCCGTCGAGCAGCGCGCCGTGCATGGCGCGCTCGCGCTGTTGCAGGCGCCAGCGGCGAGCCTGATGGGGCATCTCGAACAAGGCAGCCAGGGCCTGGAGTGCGGCATGCAGGACCACGAAGCCACCGACCAGCAGCAAAAGCACCATGTTCAGGGACAGGTCGATCCGGTAGGGCGGCCAGAACAGCGTCACCGTGCCCTGGTTGTTGCCGGCAAACAAGGCCATGGCGACGGCGATGCCGAACAGGGCCAGAAACCACAAGGCTGCGCGCATGGTGACCTGCCTTCCTCAGCGACCCGCGGCGGCGGTGGCCAGCGCGGTCAGGGTTTCGTCCAGGCGCGGCAACTCGACGGCCTTGAGCTGGCTTTGCAGTTGCTGCAGCAGGGTGGCGGCGCTCTGGGTGCGGCGCGACGCCGGATCGAAATACTTGTTGATCTGGGTGGCGGCGGCGGCCAGGTCGGCACGCGCCGACTCGGTCTGGCGGGCCAGCACGCCCAGTCGGGCATTGAGCAATTTGAGTTTGAGGTTCTCGCGCAGGAAGAAGCTCTGCTCGGGCGCCAGCAGGGCGGCCTCGGGCTGGTCGATGCGGCTCACGCGGACCAGGTTGCGCATTTCGTCGCGCACCAGGGCCAGGGCTTTGCCGGCGGTGTTGTCCCACCAGTCCTGGGCCTGGGCCGCGGCACCTGCGGGGGCGGTGTTGCTGGCCGCGGGGGCGGGGCGCCGGCCCGGTGCATTGGCCACGGCATTGAGCACGGGCAGTTCGTCGACCTGGCGGGCCAGGTCATCCAGGCGCGCCAGCAGGCCGGGGGTGTCGGTCACGCTGGCCGACTTGATGCGGTCGCTGTCGTGCTGGATGGCGCGCTGCAAGGGGGCCAGGCGCGGTTGTGCGGCCCGGGCAATGCGCTGGTCGGCGGTCTTGAGGGCCGCCAGCATGGGCTCGACGCTGCCGGTCAGTTGAGCCTGCTGCTGCGCCAGGCGCAGCGAGGATTCGATGTCGACCACCAGGTTCTCGTCGCGCGAGCGCGACAGGCTCTGCATCAACTCTTCCAACTGGGTGCGCTGCAGGGCCACCTCGCTCAGGCGGGTCTCATTGAGGCTGACGCGGGCCGAGGCATCGCGGGCCAGCTCCTGGGCCTGGCGGGCCAGGGTGCGGGCCTCGATGGCCTGACTGCTGCTGTCGGCCGACTGGCGCGCCAGCTGCTCTTGCAGGTTGCCGATCTTCTGCCACAGCGAAACACTGGCCACCAGGGCCAGGCCGGCCACGGCCAGCGCCGCCCAGGTGAGGGCCTGGCCAGGCCGGCTGCGGGCGGCGTGCAGGGCTGCGGGCGCCTGCGGGCTCGGCTGGGGCTGACGGGACTCGTCGGGCGGGGTGTCGATCGGGGGCACAGAACTCATGCCAGGGATTCTATCGAGGCTGCCACGTCTTCCAGCGTCGGTCGGGTGGCCAGCACCTGACCGAAGCCGGCGCGGGCCGCCGCCTCGGCGATGCGCGGGTGCGTCACCAGGGCCCGGGCCTGCTGCCAATCGGCCTGCGGCAGCCAGTGCTGCAGGTTGCGCACGGCTTCGGAGCTGCTGAAGAGCCAGACCGTGCCGTCGCCGGCGGCGGCCAGCGCACGTTCGCGCCGGTCGCTGCCGTGGCTGGGGGGGCGACGCTCGTAGGCCACATGGTGGCTCACCCGGCCGCCCGCCTCGGCAATGCGCTGACTCAGCCATTCGCGCCCCGAACCGCGGCCAGCCTGCTCCGGGGGCACGGCGGCCGTCGGGTCGGCTGGCGCATCGAGGCCTCGGACGATCAACACCAAGTCGCCGGGGCGGATCTGCGCCTGCACCAGCGGCCACAGGTGCTCCGAGTCGAATTGGCCCGCCTCGGCGGGTGGGGTGTCGATGCGCTCGGCAGGGACGCCAGCGGCCATCAGGGCGCGGGCTGTGCCGGGGCCGGGGGCCCAACAGCGGGCCAGGCTGAGGCAGGCTCGGGCGTCGGGCGTGCCGGCGAAGTGCTGCACGGCGTTGCCGCTCACGAACATCAGCGCCCGCCAGGGGGTCTGGCTCAGGTGCTGCAGACCGGCGCGAGGCGCGGCGATCTCGATCAGGGGCAGGGCTTCGGCTCGCAGACCGCGCAGGCCCAGTTGGCGGGCCCAGTCACCGGCTTCGGGTTCGGGCCGGGTGACCAGGACGCACGGGGCGGGCATGGTGTTCAGCGAGGTTCGGTGGGCTCAGGGCGTGGCCAGCACGCGGCGTGCGCCGCCGGCCTGCAGCAGATCGGCCACCTCATCGCCCAGCTCGGCGGCACTGGCCAGGGAGTCGAGGCTGCGCTGCCCGCTGGCGCGGACCAGGGCCACGCTGGCGCTGTCCGGGTCACCCCAGGCGGCGCGCAGGCGCAGTTCGTCGCCGTGCCATTCGCCGTGGGCGGCCAGGGGCATGGAGCAACTCCCCCCCATGGCGCGGCTGATGGCGCGTTCGGCGGTCACGGTGAGCCAGGTGCGCTGGTGGGCCAGCGGCGCCAGGGCGGCGCGCAGGTCGGCGCGTCCGCTGCGGATCTCGATGCCCAAGGCGCCTTGGCCGGCTGCGGGCAGCATGTGGTCGGGTTCGAACACAGTGCGGATGCGTTCGGCCAGGCCCAGGCGCTTCAGGCCGGCCGCGGCCAGCACGATGCCGGCGTACTGGCCGTCATCGAGCTTCTTGAGTCGGGTGTCGAGGTTGCCGCGCAGGGGCTCGATGCGCAGGTCTGGGCGCAGCGCCCGCAGCAACACGGTGCGGCGCAGGCTGGAGGTGCCGACCACAGCGCCTTCGGGCAACTCGTGCAGCGAGGCGTACTGGGGCGACACGAAAGCGTCGCGCGGGTCTTCGCGTTCCATCACGCAGGCCAGCTCGAAGCCTTCGGGCAGGTCCATCGGCACATCCTTGAGCGAATGCACGGCGATGTCGGCACGGCCTTCTTCGAGCGCCACTTCGAGCTCTTTGACAAACAGACCCTTGCCGCCCACCTTGGACAGCGAGCGGTCCAGGATCTGGTCGCCCTTGGTGGTCATGCCCAGCAGGGTGACGGTGTGGCCTTGTGCCTCGAGCAGCGCCTTGACGTGTTCGGCCTGCCACAGTGCGAGCCGGCTTTCGCGGGTGGCGATCACGATCGGTGTGCGCGGGGGGGTGACGATGGGGGCGGCTGGCTGGCTCAAGCTCGTAACCTTTTTGTAATCTTCAAGCGGTCTTGGATGCTAGCATGCCCCGCATTCCCGTCCGAGCCGAGCGCCCGCACCCGTGCGCCCGGCGCCCACCCCGCGCCCGCCAAACCCCTCATGGAGACAGACGCATGAAACGATCCGACAAGGACCAGCCCCTGATTGACGATATCCGCCTTTTGGGGCGAATCCTGGGGGACGTGATCCGGGAGCAGGAGGGCGTGGCCGCCTATGAGCTGGTGGAGCAGGTGCGCAAGTTGTCGGTGGCCTTCCGCCGCGATGCCGACCAGGAGGCCGACCGGGCCCTGAAGAAGCTGCTGAAGTCGCTGTCGGGCGATCAGACCGTGAGCGTGATCCGCGCCTTCACGTATTTCAGTCACCTGGCCAATCTGGCCGAAGACCGGCACCACATCCGCCGCCGCACGGTGCACGAGCGTGCCGGCGACACGCAGGAGGGCAGCATCGAGGTGGCCATGGCGCGCCTGCGCTGGGCCGGCATCGCGCCCAAGACCATCTCGCAGACCCTGGCGCAGAGCTATGTGGCGCCGGTGCTCACCGCCCACCCGACCGAGGTGCAGCGCAAGAGCATTCTGGACGCCGAGCGCGACATCGCCCAGTTGCTGACCGCGCGTGACGAGATCCGCCTGCGGGCCCAGGTCTACAACACCTCCAAGGACGCGCTGACCCCGCGCGAGCTGGCTGCCAACGAGGCGCTGTTGCGCGCCCGTGTGATGCAGCTGTGGCACACCCGCTTGCTGCGCTACTCCAAGCTCACCGTGGCCGATGAGATCGAGAACGCACTGAGCTATTACGAGGCCACCTTCCTGCGCGAGATCCCCAAGCTGTATGCCGATGTGGAGCGCGAGCTGGGCAACCATCCGGTGGCCACCTTCTTCCGCATGGGCCAGTGGATCGGTGGGGACCGCGACGGCAACCCCAATGTGAGTGCCGCCACGCTGGAGTACGCGCTCAAGCGCCAGGCCGAGGTGGCCTTGCGCCACTACCTGACCGAGGTGCACTACCTGGGCGGCGAGCTGTCGATGTCGGCCCGGCTGGTCGGCGTCACGCCCGAGATGCAGGCCCTGGCCGAGCGCTCGCCCGACACCAACGAGCACCGTCAGGACGAGCCCTACCGGCGTGCCCTGACCGGGGTCTATGCCCGCCTGGCCGCCAGCCTCAAGGATCTGACCGGGGGCGATGCGGCTCGCCACGCTGTGGCACCGCAGAACGCCTACCCCGATGCGGCCGACTTCCTGGCCGACCTGCGCGTGATCGAGGCCTCGCTGAATGCCCACCATGGCGAAGCCCTGGTCAACGAGCGCCTGCACCCCCTGATCCGGGCCGTCGAGGTGTTCGGCTTCCACCTGGCCACGGTCGACCTGCGTCAGAGCTCGGACAAGCACGAAGAGGTGGTGGCTGAGTTGCTGGCCACGGCCCGCATCGAGCCCGACTACAGCAGCCTGCAGGAGGCCGCCAAGCGTGCCCTGTTGGTCAAGCTGCTCAACGACGCCCGCCCGCTGCGCGTGATGGGGGCCAGCTATTCGGCCCACGCCCGCAGCGAGTTGGCCATCTTCGAGGCGGCGCGCGTGATGCGCCAACGCTATGGGCATCAGGCCATCCGCCACTACATCATCAGCCACACCGAGACCGTGAGCGATCTGCTCGAGGTGATGCTGCTGCAGAAAGAGGTGGGCCTGGTGCGCGGCCTGCTGCAGGAGACCAGCCCGGGCGTGACGGCAGCGGTCAGCGACCTGATCGTCGTGCCCCTGTTCGAGACCATCGAAGACCTGCGCAACGCGGCGCCCATCATGCGTGAGTTCTATGCCCTGCCGGGCATGGCCGAGCTGGTGCAGCGCAGCGGCGGCGAGCAGGACATCATGCTGGGCTACTCCGA
>RXJO01000565.1 GCA_003987795.1 Curvibacter sp. | reverse complement strand
CCGATCACGATGTTTTGCGTGTTCAGGTCTTCAACGGCCATGCGGGCGCCGTTCTCGTTGTCCTTGCCGTAGTGGGCCTGGGCACCCGACATCGGGGCAACGTGGCCGATCTTCACGACCTGCACGTCTTGCGCCGAGGCAGCGCCTGCCAGAACTGCCAGGGCAGCAACAGCGGTGATTTTCAACTTCATTTGCATAAAAGACTCCGAGATAAGTGCTGAGGTTGATCTTGACTCAGTGACGGGCACGATAGCGCAATCCTCACGAATGAAACATCAGGGAACACGATAAGTTAACAAAAACAACATCCATGACCTGCGCTGGATCAAAACAGGCTCAACGCCCTTCACCTGGGCGAGGCCAACTCCTGAGCCAGGGCCTCGCTGACCGAGCCCCGCACCACGGAATCAAGCTCTTCGCGCAACCGTGGCAAGAGGCTGCGGGTCTGCTCCTCGATCACGTGGGCGACAGCTTGCTGCACCCGTTGCTCCAGCAAGGCATCGACACGTTGCATGACCCGGTGCACCAGTTGCTCCTCGAAGGCCAAGGCATCAAAGGCCGGTGTCGGTGCAGCGGGCGCCGTCACCTGCACCACCTCGGTCAGGGTGGGCACGAAACGCGGCGGAACCCGCGGTGGTACTTGATTCATCAGACGCCTCCTTTGACCTGGATGTCGTGGCGCTGGATGGCATAGCCACGATCGGCATAGTGTCGCCAGCGTGCCCGGCCGGCCTGGCGGTCCGCGTCTTCGAGGCTGACCATCTCGATCACGCGCTCGAAGCGCTCGAAGCCCGGCGGCACATCGACGCCCACATTGACCAGCACCTGAGGCTGGGTCTGCAAGGACAGATCGGTGGTGAGCAGCACGGGCGAGTGGTGCAAGACATGCGCATCGGCGCCAGCAGCGCAATGAGGGATGAACTCATGCGGAGCCATCTCCCAGAGTCGCGCATCCACCGTGCGCAGATGGGCCTCGGCTCCGGTCACCGTGACCCGGGCCCCCGCCGCCACGGCCTTGCGGATCAGCCGCAGCACGTAGGGCAGCTTCTGCGGCATGTTGAAGTGGAAGGCGATCTCGGTCATGCCTTCTTGGTGACAGACGGCTTGCCGCGTGGCGCGGCCACCTTGACGGGGGCCTTCGCAGGCGCCTTGACTGCCTTGCCTGCAACAGCCTTGTTGCTGACGCTGGCTTTGGCCGTGGGTTGATGGGCATCGTGGTTGGCCTGGCTCAGCAGGTACTCCAGCAACAGGCCCACGGGGCGACCCGTGGCGCCCTTGGCACTGCCACTCTTCCAGGCTGTGCCGGCGATGTCGAGGTGGGCCCAGGGGAACTTGCCTGCGAAGCGCTGCAGGAACTTGGCTGCGGTGACGGCACCGCCGGCACGCCCGGCCACGTTGGCCACATCGGCGAAATTGCTCTTGAGGCCTTCAGCGTAGTCCTCGTCCAGCGGCAGGCGCCAGCACAGGTCCTGGGCCCGGTCTCCGGCTGCCTGCAAGGCATTGGCCAGGGTGTCGTCGGTGGCAAACAGACCCGAGCGCACCGCGCCCAGGGCCACGACGCAGGCGCCGGTGAGGGTCGCGATGTCGATGACCGCACGGGGCTTGAAGCGTTCGGCGTAGGTCAACGCATCGCACAGGATCAATCGGCCTTCAGCATCCGTGTTCAAGACTTCGATGGTCTGGCCACTGAGGCTGGTCACCACGTCGCCCGGCTTGAGTGCTCGGCCGTCGGGCATGTTCTCGCAGGCCGGGATCAGGCCCACCACGTTGATCTTGGGCTTGAGCTCGGCCAGCGCGCGGAAGGTGCCGAGCACGCTGGCAGCACCGCACATGTCGAACTTCATCTCATCCATCTCGGCGGCCGGCTTGATCGAGATGCCGCCGGTGTCGAAAGTGATGCCCTTGCCCACCAGCACCACCGGTGCCTGGGTGCGTGCCGCCCCCTGGTAGCGCAGCACGATGAAACGCAGCTCCTGCTCGGAGCCTCGGGCCACGGCCATGAACGAGCCCATGCCCAGCTTGGCCACATCGCGAGGCAGCAGAACCTCGCACTGGACGCCCGAGCCTCGGCCGGCCAGGGTCTTGGCCGCCGCCGCCAGATCGGTGGGCGTGGCATGGTTGGCGGGGCGATTGCCCCACTCCTTCGCGAATTCGATCCCCGCTACCGCCGCAGTCGCCTGCGCCAGGGCGGCGCGCTGCTCGGCATTGGGGGTGGCGGCCAGACCCAAAGTCACCTTCTGCAGCACCCGGGCTTCGGCACGGGGCTTGGTGCTGGTGTAGACATAGCTGCCATCGGCCGCGGCCTGGACAGCAGCCCGCACAGCCGCGGCCGAGACCTCGGCCGCGGCGAACACCAGTGTCAGACGTTTGACGGATTCCGGCCGCACCGAGGACAGGGCCGCCTGCACGGCTTGACGGACCGGTCTGGCCGTGCCGTCGCCCGCACCGGCATACACGACCCGGGGAGTGCCGACGCCGGCCTGACGATAGGTCGACAACAGCCGCCCGGCCTTGGGGCTGAAATCTTCAGCCTTGAGCGCCTGAGCCAGCACCTGGGACAGGGCGTCCTGCCCGGGCTTGAAGGCCTCGGGCACCAGGATCACCAGAAGATCAGTCTTCTCGGCAGCGGCCGCCGACAGGCTGAGGGGTTTCAGTTCAAAGTTCATAATCACCCTTTTATCTCGTTCTATGTTATTCCATTCAACTCTGCGCAAGGAACTGGCCCGCAGTTTCGGCGCCACGCTGGTGGTGCTGGCGACCGTGGTCATGACCATGATGCTGATCCGCACCCTCGGACAGGCCTCGCGGGGCGCCGTCAGTCCGTCGGACGTGATGATGGTCATGGGCTACACGGTGCTCGGCCACCTGCCCACCATCCTGGCGCTGAGCCTGTTCGTCTCGATTGTCGGCACCCTTTCGCGCATGTACCGCGACAGTGAGATGGTGATCTGGTTTGCCAGCGGTCGCGGTCTGGCCAGCTTCGTATCGCCGCTGTTCCGCTTTGCCTGGCCGGTGCTGCTGGTGATCGCCCTGCTGGCCCTGATCGGCTGGCCCTGGTCCAACCAGCAGGTGCAGGACATGCGTGACCATTACGAAAAGCGCGGCGATGTGGAGCGCGTGGCCCCCGGCCAGTTCCAGGAGTCGGCCAACGGCGCCCGGGTGTTCTTCGTGGACAAGCAGTCCAGCGACAGCACCCAGGGCAACAATGTGTTCATCGCCGCCCAGGAGCACGGCAAGGAGGCCGTCACTTCGGCCCGCACCGCGCGAATCGAAAACCTGCAGCAGGGGCGCTACGTGATGCTCAGCCAGGGCCAGCGCATGGAGCAACTGATGAGCGATGGCAGCATCAAAGTCAGCGATTTCAGTGAGTACGGCACGCTGATCGGCAACAACAACCTGACTGATGCAGACGATGGCCCGACCAAGGCCCTGTCCACCCTTCGCCTGCTGCGCGACCCCAGCCCCCCCAACCTGGGCGAGCTGACCTGGCGCCTGGGCCTGGCACTGGCCGGCCTGAACTTCGTGGTGCTGGCCCTGGCCGTTTCGGTCGTCAACCCGCGGGCCGGACGCACCGGCAGCCTGGTATTCGCCCTGTTCGCCTTCGTGGTGTATTACAACTTCATCAACCTGGGTCAGAACTGGGTGGCCAATGGCAGCATCCAGGCCCCGAAGTTCATGCTGCTGCTGCACGGTGGCGTGGGCCTGGTCGGCCTGGCCTTGCTGGCCAAGCGCCACTTCAACTGGAGTTGGCGCCACCTGCTGCTGCGTCGCCTGAACGCGGGAGATTCGGCATGAACACGATCCGCCGCTACCTGTACGGGCAGATCCTGAGCGCGGTCTCTTTTGTGACGCTGGGCTTTCTGGCCCTGTTCTTCTTTTTCGATCTGGTCGATGAATTGCGTTGGGTGAACCAGGGCAGCTACCACATCACCCAGGCCTTGCTGTACGTGAGCCTGGCCATTCCCAGCCACCTCTACGAGCTGTTTCCGATCACCGTGCTGATCGGCACCATCTTCGTGATGGCCAACCTGGCGCAGAGCTCCGAGTTCACCATCCTGCGCACCAGCGGACTGGGGCCCTGGCGCGCGCTGGCCACGCTGCTGACGCTGGGTCTGGCCTTTGTGGTGACCACCTTCGCCGTGGGCGACTACCTGGCCCCCGCCGCCGAACGAGCCGGCCAACTGATGAAGGCAAGATACCAGGGGAAGTTGACCACCGGACAGACCGGCGCCTGGATGAAGGAACGCCAGGCCTACAGCTCCTATGCGGTGAACATCTCGCGCATGCGACCCGATGGCGGCATGCAGAAGATCCGCATTTTCGAATTCGACCAGCAAGGGCACCTGGTGTCCATGACCCGGGCCGAGAGCGGACGCTTCAATCAGGATGATTCCTGGCAACTTGAGAATGTCCAGCGCAGCGAATTCCCCAACGGCGAACGCGCCAACGCACGCATCGACCAGCGCAAGCTGCCTGAACTGCGCTGGCCCACCCAGATCACAGCCGAGATGGCTTCGGCGGCCCTGCTCAAGCCCGACCGCATGCGCACCATCGACCTGTTCGAGTACATCCAGCACCTGGATGCCAACGGACAAAGCGCCCAAAGCTACGAGATCGAGTTCTGGCGCAAGGTGTTCTACCCGCTGAGCTGTCTGGTCATGGTCGTGCTGGCCCTGCCCTTTGCCTACCTGCATTTCCGCTCGGGCGGCATTGCCACCTATGTGTTCGGCGGCGTGATGGCGGGCATCAGCTTCTTCCTGCTCAACAACGTGTTCGGCTACATCGGCAACCTGCAGAACTGGGTGCCCTGGGTCGTGGCCGCCGCGCCCGGATTGATCTACTCGCTGATGTCCCTGGGCGCCTTTGGCTGGCTGGTGCTGCGCCGCTGACGCCCCGGCCCGGAGCCCGAAAAAACACCTCTTTCCATGACTGCCATCATCCTCTTTGCCCACGGCTCCCGTGATCCCGCCTGGGCCCGCCCCATCGAAGCCGTGGCCCGCCGCGTGCGCGAACGCTCGCCTGGCACCCCCGTCACCTGCGCCTACCTGGAGCTCACCTCCCCCAGCCTGCCCGAAGCCGCAGCCGACCTGATCGCACAAGGGGCCCGCCGCATCCGGGTGGTCCCGATGTTCCTCGGCGTGGGGCGCCATGCCCGCGAAGACCTGCCGGTGCTGATGGCCGAACTGGGGCGCCAGCACCCCAGCGTGACCTTCGACCAGAGTGATGCGGTGGGCGAGCACCCGGACATCCTGGACGCACTCGCCGTGGTGGCCCTGGCGCCCTGAGCCAGCCTGCCGCAGAGGCCAGGATTCGTTAGACTTCTGCAGCATAATGTCCGATATCCTTAGCCGATATTCGATATGAACCTGCACCAATTCCGCTTCGTCCAGGAGGCCGCCCGGCGCAACCTGAACCTGACCGAAGCCGCCAAGGCGCTCCACACCTCGCAGCCCGGCGTGTCCAAGGCGATCATCGAACTAGAAGAGGAACTGGGGGTCGAGATCTTCGCCCGCCACGGCAAGCGCCTCAAGCGCATCACCGAACCGGGCCAGCATGTGCTCAAGAGCATCGAGCTGATCATGCGCGAGGTCGGCAACCTGCGCCGCATCGGCGAGCAGTTCAGCGCCCAGGACAGCGGCACCCTTTCGATCGCCACCACCCACACCCAGGCCCGTTATGTGCTGCCGGTGCCGGTGGCGCGCCTGCGCGAGGCCTACCCCAAGGTCAACGTCAGCCTGCACCAGGGGGCCCCCGATCAGGTGGCCCGCATGGTGCTCGATGAGGTGGCCGAGATCGGCATCGCCACCGAATCGCTGGCCGACTATGCCGATCTGGTCACCCTGCCCTGCTACGAATGGCAGCACGTGCTGGTGCTGCCCCCTGAACATCCCTTGGTGCAGAAAGAGCGCCTCAGTCTCGAAGACATCGCCAACGAGCCCCTGATCACCTACCACCCCTCTTTCACCGGGCGCACCCGCATCGACCAGGCCTTTGCAGCCAAGAAGCTGCAACCTCGCATCGCACTGGAGGCCATCGACTCCGACGTGATCAAGACCTATGTGCGTCTGGGTCTGGGCGTGGGCATCGTGGCCGAGATGGCGGTGCGCGACGACCCCATCGGCGACCTGGCCGTGCGCCCGATGGGCCATCTGTTCGGCCAGAACGTGGCCCGGGTGGCCTTCAAGCGCAGCGCCTACCTGCGCAATTTCGTGTACAAATTTGCCGAGTTGCTCAGCGACCGACTCAGCCGTGAACTGATCGCCAAGGCCCTGAGCGGCCATGTGAACGACTACGAACTCTGACCCGCCCTCACTTCCACCGTCCATCGACATGACCACCCAAGCCAGCCCGACCACCGGCCGCACCCCTCCGCTGCAAACCAAGCTGCCCGCCGTGGGCACCACCATCTTCACGGTGATGTCGGCCTTGGCCACCGAAACCGGCGCCGTCAATTTAGGCCAGGGCTTCCCCGACTTCAACTGCGACCCACGCCTGGTCGACGACGTGAGTCAGGCCATGCAGCAGGGCCTGAACCAATACCCGCCGATGGCCGGCGTGCCCGCGCTGCGCGAGGCGATCTCGCGCAAGATCGAGGCCCTGCATGGGCGCCACTACAGCGCCGCTGACGAGATCACCGTCACGGCCGGCGCCACCCAGGCCATCATCACCGCCATTCTCGCCATCGTGCGGGCTGGCGACGAGGTGATCGTGCTCGAGCCCTGCTATGACAGCTATGTGCCCAACATCGAGCTGGCCGGTGGCGTGGTGGTGCGCGTGCCTTTGACGCCCGGTACCTTCCGACCTGACTTCGATCTGATCGCTGCGGCCATCACGCCGCGCACCCGGGCCATCCTGATCAACTCGCCCCACAACCCCAGCGCCACCGTCTGGAGTGAGTCCGACATGCTGCGCCTGCAGGAGTTGTTGGCACCGACCGATATCTTCCTGATCAGCGACGAGGTGTACGAACACATGGTGTTCGACGGCCAGACCCACCAGAGCGCCGCGCGCTTTGCCGGCCTGGCCGCCCGCGCCTTCATCGTGTCGAGCTTTGGCAAGACCTACCACGTGACCGGTTGGAAGGTGGGCTATGTGGCGGCGCCCGCACCACTGACGGCAGAGTTCCGCAAGGTGCACCAGTTCAATGTGTTCACGGTCAACACGCCGGTGCAGCACGCCCTGGCCCGCTACATGGCCGATCCCAACCCCTACCTGGAGCTGCCGGCCTTCTACCAGCGCAAGCGCGATCTGTTCCGGGCCGGCCTGGAGCGAACCCGCTTCAAGCTGCTGCCCAGCGAGGGGAGCTACTTCCAGTGCGTGGACATTTCCGAGGTCAGCGATCTCGGCGAAGCCGACTTCGCCCAATGGCTCACGCGCGAGATCGGTGTGGCGGCCATCCCGCTGTCAGCTTTCTACGGCAACGGATTCGACCAACGTGTGGTGCGATTCTGCTTTGCCAAGAAAGACGAGACGCTGCAGGCGGCGCTCGACCGACTGGCCAAGCTGTAAGCCCGGGCCGCCCTGGCGGCCCGATGTCACTCCGGGCTCGGGCCGGCGACGCCCCTGCCCCTCAGGCCTCAGACCAGATCTCGTCCAGGTATTTGAAGCCCCATTTTTCCTTGTCTTCCACCGCCACGATTTTCTCGTGGCTGTGACGGCCCGCCAGGTCCAGCACCTGGCGCGAGATGGGCTCATTGGATTTGAGCGAGAAAAACACCGTGACCTTGGGCGTGAGCAAGGAGCTTTCGTGCTGCTCGGTCACCACCGCCAGGCGGCCAGACTCCAGGCGGACCAGCGAGCCCACCGGGTAGATGCCGATGCTGCGGATGAAGGCCTTGAGGATGACGGGATCGAAATGCCCGGCCCACGAATTCATGCGCCGGATCGAGGTACCGGGGTCCCATCCCGCCTTGTAGGGGCGGTTGGAGGTGATGGCGTCATAGACATCGCACACCGCACCCATTCGGGCCATCAGTGTGATGTCGGTGTTCTTGAGCCGATGCGGGTAGCCGGATCCGTCGATCTTCTCATGATGATGCAGGGCGATGTCGAGGGTGGCGGCGGTGGCCCCCCCCCCTTCCTTGAGCAGCTTCCAGCCGGCCTCGGGGTGACGCTTCATGATGCCGTACTCGTCCTCGGTCAGGCTGCCGGGTTTGTTGAGCACGTCCAGTGGCATGAGGGCCTTGCCCAGATCGTGCATCAGCCCCCCCATGGCCGCATCACGGCTCTGTGCCTCATCGAGCCCAAGCTGACGGGCCAAGGCCACCATCAGCGCACAGACGGCCACCGAGTGCATGTAGGTGTAATCGTCGCGATTCTTCAGACGCACGATGCTCACCAGGGCACCGGGGTTTCGCATCACTGAGGAGGTCACTTCCTCGACCAGGGGTAAGGCACCGTTGACATCGATGGCCTTGCCCAGACGCACGTCATTGAACAAGGAGGTCACCGCCTCGCGGCTCTGCATCAGGATGCGCTTGGCCTGCACCAGTTCCTGGCTCATGCTGGTGCCTGCAGGGCGCACGGCCGCAGGCGCCGGCACAGAGGCAGGCACCGGCGCGACTGACTGTGGCTCCGGCGGGCTCTCGGGTTGCACTGCAGCCACCGGGGCTGCTTCTTCAAGCCCGCAACCGCGCGACAGGTCGATCCACAACTCGCTGACCCCACTGGCCTTGATCGCATCCAGGTCTTTGGAGTCTTCCAGCAAAAAGGCACTGCGCCAGAAAGGGTGGTTCAACCAGGACCCTTCAAACTTGTGCACATACATGCCGAGCCTCAGTTGCTTGGCATTTATGAGTTTCAACATGCTTCTATTCTAGGAAGTGACTGCCGCAATCCTGCCGATCAAAGCAAAAATTCCAGACAACGTCAGGAAAATACCGTGAAACCAAGATCGCCGCGATCAAAAATCACGTCGACCTGCCGCGCATCGAACAAAATCGATGGATCTAAAGCCTGCAAGGCCCATCCGCCATGAGCCCCTCACAACAACTCGACCATTTGCACGCCTGCTTCGAAGAATTTCGCCAGCACCGGATGTCGCCCCATGACTTCAGTCGCGAGGCCCGTCAGCTCGACACCTTGTTGCCGGCGCTGCCGCCGGCCTTCAGCGAGGTGCTTGGCCAGTTGCTGGATCGGCTCGAATCCTCTGCCCTGTTCACGGAAGAGAGTTGCTCCTTCAGCCAGCAAGGGCTGATCGACCACCTTCAAGTCTGGATCGACAAGGCCCGCAGCCGACTGCCCTGACCGATCGCAGAACGCCGCTCGGCCCACCGCGGGCACCCGCCCGCAGGCTGCCTGCCGCATGACAACACCCATAATCGGGCGGCGTCCGTCTTCCCATCGATTCCCATGAGCCCAGCCACCCGAGCCTCCCAACCCACCCGATCCATCGACCCCGGCTTGCGCCGCCGCCATCCTGGCAGCATCACCGAGGTGCCGGGGATTGAAGTGGGCCACTTCACCGACCCTCGGCGCCCCACGGGCTGCACAGCCATCCTGGCACGCGAGGGTGCAGTGGCGGGTGTGGACGTGAGGGGTGCGGCGCCAGGCACCCGCGAAACCGATCTGCTCGACCCCTCGAACCTGGTTCAGCAGGTCCATGCCATCGTGCTGGCCGGTGGCAGTGCCTGGGGCCTGGAGGCGGCCACGGGCGCTGTGCGGTGGCTGGAGGAGCAAGGCGTGGGTTTCAACGTGGGCGTGGGGCGTCTGCCCATCGTGCCCTCGGCGGTGCTGTTCGATCTGCTGGTCGGGGACATGCGCATCCGACCCGATGCAGAGGCCGGCTATGCCGCCTGCGCTGCAGCCGGCAAGCGTCGACCTGCGGAAGGCAATGTGGGTGCCGGCACCGGCGCGGCCGTGGGCAAGATCTTCGGGATCGATCGGGCCATGAAGGGTGGCGTGGGCACCGCCTCCCTCACCGTGGCGGGCGTCACCATGGGCGCCTTGGTGGCCTGCAACGCCTTGGGGGATGTGATCGACCCCGACACCGGCGCGGTCGTCGCAGGGGCCCGCACCCGCAACGGCAAGAGCCTGCTGGACAGCCGGCGCGCCTTGCTGCGCGGCGAGCCCCCCAAGCCCCTGCTGCCCGGCACCAACACCACGCTGGCCGTGCTGGCCACGGACGCAGCCCTGAGCAAGGCCCAGGCCCATCGCTTGGCGGTCTCGGGGCACGACGGTCTGGCCCGCGCCATCAACCCGGTGCACACACCCTCGGATGGCGACACGGTGTTCGCACTGGCCACCGGCCAGGCTGCCCAATCGCCCGGCATGATGGTACTGGCCACACTGGCCGCCGAGGTCACGGCCCGTGCCACCCTGAATGCGGTGCTGGCCGCCCGAGGCCTGACCACCGCAGAGGGCCTGCACCTGCCCGCCGCTGCCGAGCTGCGCCAGGCCCGCTGAGGAACAGCCATGTCCAAGCTGTCACGCACCCTGCGTTACTACCTGCTGACCCTGCGTGATCTGCTGGTCTCGGCCGGGCCCATCGCCTTGCTGCCGGTGTTGCTGATCGGGCTGGCCTACTGGTGGCTCAACCCCAACCCGCCCAGGGAGGTGACCCTGGCCACCGGGTCCGCCCAGAGCGCCTACGAACGTTTCGGCAAGGCCTATGCCGAGGCCCTGGCGCGCGAAGGCATCACGGTGCACCTGCTGCCGTCCGAGGGCTCGGCAGCAAACCTGCAGTTGCTGGCCGAGGGCCGCGCCGACCTGGGCTTTGTGCAAGGCGGCACGGCCTCCGCTGAAAGCGCCGATGACGACCAGGACCTGGTCTCGCTGGGCAGCCTGTTCGTGGAACCGATCTGGGTGTTCTACCGCCCCAACCCGGCCAACACGGAGCCCTCTGGCACCCGACTCACGCTCAGCAGCCTGGTCCAGTTGCGCGGACTGCGGGTCAATGTGGGGGCACCCGGCACCGGCGTGCCAGCCCTCATGAACCAGATGCTGCAGGCCAATGGGCTGGAGCCGTCGAGACTGAAGCTTTCTCACCTGGCGCAGACGGAAGCCACCGTGGCCTTTCTGGCCGGCGAGTTGGATGTGGTGGTGTTCGCGTCGGCGCCTGAATCGGCCTTCGTGCGCATGCTGCTGCAGACGCCCGGTGTGCAGTTGATGAACTTCGTGCAAAGCGAGGCCTATGCGCGGCGCTTTCCCTACCTCAGCCCGGTCACCCTGCCCCGCGGCATGGTGGATCTGGCGC
>RXJO01000100.1 GCA_003987795.1 Curvibacter sp. | reverse complement strand
GCCCCCATGATCAGCCTGACCCCGGCGGCCGCCCGCCACATCCAGAAATCGCTCTACAAACGCGGCTCGGGCCTGGGCCTGCGCCTGGCCGTGAAAACCAGCGGCTGCTCGGGCTATGCCTACGCCCTGGAGTTCGTCGACCAGGCCAACCCCGAAGACACCTGCTTCGAAGCCCATGGCGTGAGTGTGATCGTCGACCCCCGCAGCCTGGGCATGCTCGACGGCACCGAACTTGACTTCGTGCGTGAAGGCTTGAACGAAGGCTTCAAGTTCAACAACCCGAACGCACGCGCCAACTGCGGCTGCGGCGAGAGCTTCGCCGTCTGAACCGGGAGCCCACCCGCCATGGCCCTGCTGCAGATCACCGAACCCGGCCAGAGCGCCGCCCCCCATCAGCATGTGCTGGCAGCCGGCATCGACCTCGGCACCACCCACTCGCTGATCGCCACCGTGCAGAGCGCCCTGCCCCGTGCCCTGGGCGATGCCCAGGGCCGTGTGCTGCTGCCCTCGGTGGTGCGCTACCAGGCCGAGGCAGCGCCCAGCGTGGGATACGAGGCCCAGGCCCAACAGGCCAGCGATCCGCGCAACACGGTGGTGTCGGTCAAACGCCTGATGGGCCGCCGCCTGGCCGATGTGCGCGAAGCGGCCGATCTGCCCTATGCCTTCGTCGACCAGCCCGGCATGGTGGGCCTGGTCACGGCGGCCGGCGAACGCTCGCCGGTGCAGGTGTCGGCCGACATCCTGACGGCCCTGCGCGAGCGGGCCGAGGCCACGCTGGGCGGGCC
Organism: Curvibacter sp.; assembly: GCA_003987795.1. Taxonomy (GTDB): domain Bacteria; phylum Pseudomonadota; class Gammaproteobacteria; order Burkholderiales; family Burkholderiaceae_C; genus Curvibacter. Next base: position 10,644 of record RXJO01000100.1, on the reverse strand, counting down.
GCTGTCGGGGGTGGTGATCACGGTGCCGGCCTACTTTGACGACGCCCAGCGCCAGGCCACCAAGGACGCGGCGCGCCTGGCCGGCCTGAATGTGCTGCGCCTGCTCAACGAACCCACCGCCGCCGCCATCGCCTATGGCCTGGACAAGCGGGCCGAGGGCACCTTCGCGATCTACGACCTCGGGGGCGGCACCTTCGACATCTCGGTGCTGCGCCTGAGCCAGGGGGTGTTCGAGGTGCTGGCCACCGGCGGTGATTCGGCCCTGGGGGGCGACGACTTCGACGCGGCGCTCGCCCACTGGTTCTGCCAGCAACACGGCCTGGATGCACCGGCCGGGCTGACGCCAGGTCTGCAACGCGGCTTGCTCGACGCCGCCCGGGCCGCCAAAGAGGCCTTGAGCGACGCGCTCGAGGTCTGCATGAGCCTGCCGCTGGAAGGCGCAGCCCCTCTGCACGCGAGGCTGACACGGACCGACTTCGCCCGGCTGGGCCAGCACCTGATCGACCGCACCCTGCAGGCCTCACGGCGCGCTCTGCGCGACGCCGGCTTGAAGGCCGACGAACTCGACGGCGTGGTGCTGGTCGGCGGTTCCACCCGCATGCCCCTGGCCCGCGAGGCAGTGCAGGGCTTCTTCGGACGCCCCCCCCTGGCCGACATCGATCCCGATCAGGTGGTGGCCCTGGGTGCCGCCATGCAAGCCGATGTGCTGGCCGGCAACGGTCGCCAAGACCCCTGGCTGCTGCTCGATGTGTGCCCGCTGTCATTGGGGCTGGAAACCATGGGTGGCCTGGTGGAGAAGATCATCCCGCGCAACTCCACCCTGCCGGTGGCGCGGGCCCAGGAATTCACCACCTTCAAGGACGGCCAGACCGCCATGGCCGTGCACGTGGTGCAGGGCGAACGCGACAGCGTGGCCGAGTGCCGCAGCCTGGCGCGCTTCGAGCTGCGGGGCATCCCTCCGGCGGTGGCCGGGGCGGCACGCATCCAGGTCACTTTCCAGATCGATGCCGACGGCCTGCTGTCGGTCAGCGCACGCGAACAGATCAGCGGCGTGCAGGCCCATGTCGAGGTCAAGCCCTCGTACGGACTGCAGGACAGCCAGATCGCGGCCATGCTGCAGGATGCCGTGGGTGCCGCGCGCGCCGACATGCAGTTGCGGGCGCTTCGCGAGGCCCAGGTGGATGCCCGGCGTCTGCTGGACGCCACCGAGGGCGCACTGGCGCAAGACCAGGCTCTGTTGAACGCGGCCGAGTTGGCCAGCGTGCGCCAGGCCCTGTACCGCCTGGCCGAACAGTTGGAGACCGAGGCCCCACTGGAGCGCCTGCGCGAAGCCAGTGAGGCACTGGCACAAGAAACCGCCGAGTTCGCGGCACGGCGCATGAACGCCTCGATCCAGCGCGCCTTGTCGGGCCAGTTGATCGACAGCCTGAGCTGAGCGACGAACGCCATGCCCCAGATCACACTGCTGCCCCACCCCGATCTGTGCCCCGAGGGCCGCACACTGGAATTGCGTCGCGGCGCCATGCTGTGCCGAAGCCTGCTGGAGGCGGGCGTTGCCATCGAGCACGCTTGCGAGATGGTGGCAGCCTGCGCCACCTGCCATGTGCATGTGCGCGGCGGCGCCGACTCGCTGGCGCCACCCGACGACGAAGAGAACGACCAACTCGACAACGCCTGGGGCCTGGACGCCCAGTCGCGCCTGGCCTGTTGCGTGAAAGTGCGCGATGCCGACCTGGTGATCGAGCTGCCGCGGCACACCCGCAACCACGCACGCGAGGCCTGAACACCCGTTGCGGGCCACGGCCCACCGCTCTCCCCTCTGACAAGGGCCGGCCATGCCGGCCCTTGGTGTTTTTGGCCGGCGCGCACCTGGCCCTAGGCACGCTCACCTGGTCGCGTGTTGCAAACAGCACATTCCCGACATCACAGGCCGGTCACGATGCGCCGGACGGGCCGACAACCGCCCTCGAGGCGCCCATCCGTGTCGGATTTGCAGGCTGCGGCGCATGGCACGCGCTTTGCGATGAAGGGGCAGGAAGGACCCCTGCCATGACCTCCTCGCCAGTGATCAACGACACCACCTTGCGCGACGGCGAACAGACCGCCGGCGTCGCCTTCTCCGACGCCGAGAAATGCGCGATCGCCAGCGCCCTGGCCCAGGCCGGCGTGCCCGAGATGGAGATCGGCATCCCCGCCATGGGACAGGAAGAGCTGGCCAGCATCGAGGCCATCGTGGCCCTGGGCCTGCCGGTGCGGCTGATGGTGTGGGGGCGCATGACGCGGGGCGACCTGCACCAGGCCTTGCGCACCGGGGCCGACATCATCCATCTGTCGATCCCGGTGTCGGACATCCACCTGCAGCACAAGCTGCGCCAGACGCGCGAGGCGGTGCTGCGCCAGATGACCGAGGTGCTGGAGCTGGCCGTGGCCAGCGGCCGGCACATCTCGGTCGGGGCCGAGGACGCCTCGCGCGCCGACCCCGATTTTCTGGAGCAGGTGGCCCGCCGTGCCCAGGCCTGCGGCGCGCGACGCATCCGGTTCGCCGACACGCTGGGCGTGCTCGACCCCTTTGGCACCCATGAAGCCATCAGCCGCCTGCGGGCCGCGGTGGATCTGGAGATCGAAGTCCATGCCCACGATGATCTGGGCCTGGCCACCGCCAACACCCTGGCGGGCCTGCGCGCCGGGGCCAGCCATGCCAACACCACCGTCAACGGGCTGGGCGAACGCGCCGGCAACGCCGCCCTCGAAGAGGTGGTGATGGGCCTGCGCCACCTGCACCAGGGCCAGACCGGCATCGACACGCGAGCCTTGCTGGGCATCTCACGCCTGGTCGAGCAGGCCTCGGGGCGCAGCGTGGCCTTCAACAAGAGCATCGTGGGCGAGGCGGTCTTCACCCACGAGTCGGGCATCCACATCGATGGCCTGCTGAAGAACGCCAGCACCTACGAGAGCTTCGATCCGGCCGAGCTGGGCCGCCAGCGCCGCACGGTGCTGGGCAAGCACTCGGGGGCCCATGCGGTGCGACAGGCCTACAGCGCCCTGGGTGTGGAGGTGGAGGACGGCCCGCTGGCCAGCCACCTGCTGGCCCGGGTGCGCGAGCACGCGGTGCGCGTGAAGCGCGAGCCCAATGCCGCCGACCTGGTGCGCTTTCTCAGCGAAGGCCCGGCGTTGAATGGCCTGAAGGCGATGGCAGCATGAACACCCGACTCAACCCGCTGCTGCCCGAGCCGGCGCCGACCACCGGTACGACCACGAACAGGCCCGAGCCTCCTGGCTGGTGGGCCAGCCTGCGGGCCGATGTGGACTGCGTGCTCGCGCGCGATCCCGCCGCGCGCAACCGGCTGGAGGTCTGGACCCTCTACCCCGGTGTGCATGCCGTGGCCTGCCACCGACTGGCCCACACGCTGTGGCAACGCGGCTGGCGCTACCTGCCGCGTTGGATGGCTTACATGGCCCGGGCCCTGACCCAGGTGGACATCCACCCCGGGGCCCGCATCGGGCAGCGCTTCTTCATCGATCACGGCGCCGGCGTGGTGATCGGCGAGACCGCCGACATCGGCGACGACGTGACGCTCTACCACGGCGTGACCCTGGGCGGCACCACTTGGCGCGCCGGCAAACGCCACCCCACACTGGGCCATCGGGTGGTGGTGGGCGCAGGCGCCAAGATCCTGGGCGCCATCGAGGTGGGTGACGATGCCCGGATCGCCGCCAACTCGGTGGTGATCGAACCGGTGCCGGCGGGCGCCACGGTGGTCGGCATTCCCGGCCGGGTGGTGGCGCGACGCCGCGATGCGCCGCACGGCTTCGACCTCAACCACCACCTGATCCCCGACCCGCTGGGCAAGGCCGTGTCCTGCCTGCTCGACCGCGTGGCCCGGCTGGAGGCCGCCACCCCACTGCCTGGTCTGGCGCAGACGCAGGCCGTGCACCCCGAAGCCGACTGCGCGCATTGCGATGGTGCCCAACTGCCGCACAGCCGGCCCCCCGGGCCCGATGCCCGTTCCTGTCCCACCGAGGAGTGAACCCATGGAAGACCTGCTCATGCAACTCAAGTCGCTGTCTTCGGCAGAGGACTTTCTTGAATTCTTCGGCGTGCCGTTTGACCAGAAGGTGGTCAACGTGAGCCGCCTGCACATCCTGAAGCGCTTTTTCCAGTACATCCGCCAGCAGTCCGCCGCGCCCACCAGCGATGAGGTGAAGCTGTTCACGGTGTACCGGGATCTGCTGGCCCAGGCCTATGCCGACTTCGTGCACTCGACGCCGGCGCAGGAGAAGGTGTTCAAGGTGTTTCAGGACACCCAGGGCACGCAGCATGTCCCGCTGGACCGGCTGCGTGCATCCATGACCCCGCGCACTGCCGCATAAGCCCCGAGGAGAGGCAAGCCATGCACATCGTCGTCTGTATCAAACAGGTTCCGGACTCGGCGCAGATCCGGGTCCATCCGGTGACCAACACCATCATGCGCCAGGGGGTGCCAGCCATCGTCAACCCTTACGACCTGTTCTCGCTGGAGGAGGCGCTGCGCCTCAAGGACCGGCTGGGTGGCAAGGTGACCATGCTGTGCATGGGCCCGCCGCAGGCCGAGGATGCGCTGCGCAAGTGCATCGGCTTCGGGGCCGACGACGCGGTGCTGGTGACCGACCGCGCCTTTGCCGGCGCCGACACCCTGGCCACCTCGTACGCGCTGGCGGCCGGCGTGCGACAACTGGCGCGCGAGCAGGCGGTGGACATCGTGTTCACCGGCAAGCAGACCATCGACGGCGACACCGCCCAGGTGGGCCCCAGCATCGCCAAGCGCCTGGGCCTGCAACTGCTGACCTACGTGTCGCGCATCATCGAAACGGATCTGGTGAACCGCACCATCACGGTGGAACGGCGCGCCGAAGGCGGGGTGCAGGTGCTCAAGACCGCCCTGCCCTGTCTGATCACGATGCTCGAGAACACCAACGAGATGCGCTTTGCCAATCTGCCGGCCATGATCCATGCCGCCGCCTACCCGGTGCGCAAATGGAACAAAGAGCAGGCCGGTATCGAAGACCCCGCCAAGATCGGCCTCAAAGGTTCGCCCACCGTGGTGAGCAAGGTGTTCGGGCCAACGCCCCGCAGCGAGAAGGCCGACATGCTGGACCTCGAGACCTCGAATCTGCGCGACGTCTCGCTGAACCTGATCCAGAAGATTTTCACCCGCCACCCCACGCTCGAATCCGATCTGCTGATGAAGGAGCTGACATGAGCACGCCCACCCCTTCCGCCGCGCCCGCCGCCGCAGCGGCCCGACCCGCCGGCCGCGGCCGCAACCTGGAGCTGCCCGAGCACCTGAAGGCCTACAAAGGCGTGTGGGTGTTCATCGAACACGACCGGGGCCATGTGCACAGCGTCTCGTGGGAGCTGCTGGGCGAGGCGCGCAAGCTGGCCGACACGCTGGGCAGCAGCGTGGGCGCGGTGATCCTGGGCGGCGATGACGAGCCTCTGGAGAAGTTCGCCGCCGAGGCCTTCACCATGGGGGCCGACAAGGCCTACGTGATGCATGACCCGGTGCTCAAGGGCTACCGCAACGAACCCTTCACCAAGGGCCTGACCGATCTGGTCAACAAGCACCAGCCCGAGATCCTGCTGCTGGGCGCCACCTCGATGGGGCGCGACCTCGCCGGCTCGGTGGCGACCACCTTGCTGACCGGGCTGACGGCCGACTGCACCGAGCTGAAGATCGACCCCGTCTCGCGCGCCCTGGCCGCCACCCGCCCCACCTTCGGCGGCTCGTTGCTGTGCACCATCATGACCCTGGCCTACCGCCCTCAGATGGCCACCGTGCGGCCCCGGGTGATGGCCATGCCGCCGATCGATGCCACCCGCAGCGGCGAGATCACGCAAGAGACCCTGGGCATGGTCGAGACCCAGATCGTGACCAAGCTGCTCGACTTCATTGCCGACGCCAACAGCCATCAGATCAACCTGCCCTATGCCGACGTGATCGTGAGCGGGGGCAAGGGGCTGAAGAACCCCGACAACTTCAAGCTGGTGTTCGAGCTGGCCCGGGTGCTGGGCGGCGAGGTGGGGGCCACCCGCCCCTGCGTGCAGGCCGGCTGGGTGGAGGCCGATCGCCAGGTGGGCCAGACCGGCAAGACCGTGCGGCCCAAGCTGTACATCGCGGCCGGCATCTCGGGCGCCATTCAGCACCGGGTGGGCATGGAGGCCTCGGATGTGATCGTGGCCATCAACACCGACCCGAATGCGCCGATCTTCGAATTTGCGCACTACGGCATCGTGGGCAACGCCATGCAGGTGCTGCCGGCGCTGACGCAGGCCTTTGCCGGCCATTTCGCCAACCATCGGCGCCAAGCCGCCTAAGCGCCAACCACCCCAGGGGCAGATCATGAAAAAACCCTCTCAATTCGACGCCATCGTGGTGGGTGCGGGGCCTTCGGGCAATGCCTGCGCCTACACCTTGGCCAAGGCCGGCCTGAAGGTGCTGCAGATCGAGCGCGGCGAGTACCCCGGCAGCAAGAACGTTCAGGGCGCCATCCTGTACGCGAAGGCGCTGGAAGAGATCATTCCGGATTTCCGCGACGACGCGCCGCTGGAGCGGCACATCATCGAACAACGCATGTGGATGCTCGACGAGAGCTCCTTTGTCGGCACCCACATCCGAAGCGAGGACTACAACAAGCCCCCGTACAACCGCTACACCATCATCCGGGCGCAGTTCGACAAGTGGTTCAGCTCCAAGGTGCGCGAGGCCGGCGCCCTGCTGATCTGCGAGACCACGGTGAACCACCTGATCATGGACGGCGACCAGGTGGTGGGCGTGCAGTGCGACCGCGAACAGGGCGATGTGTATGCCGACGTGGTGATCCTGGCCGACGGCGTGAACTCGACGCTGGCACGCAAGGCGGGCTTCCACGGCGAGATCAAGTCGAGCAATGTGGCCCTGGCGGTGAAAGAGATTCTCTTCATGCCCGAGGAGACGATCCGCCAGCGTTTCAACGTGGGCGAAGAGTCGGGGGTGGTGATCGAGATGGTGGGGCGCATCACCGACGGCATGATGGGCACGGGCTTTCTGTACACCAACAAGGAGTCGATCACCATCGGCGTGGGCTGCATGCTGAGTGACTTCACCGGCAACCCGAATCGCACCAGCCCCTATGTGCTGCTGGAGCAGATGAAGCGCCATCCCTCGATCGCGCCCCTGATCGAAGGCGGCGAAATGAAGGAGTACTGCGCCCACCTGATTCCGGAGGGCGGCTTTCACGCCATTCCCAAGGTGTACGGGCATGGCTGGATGATCGTCGGCGATTCAGGTGGCTTCGTGAACGCGGCCCACCGCGAGGGCTCGAACCTGGCCATGACCACGGGGCGGCTGGCCGCCGAGACCGTGATCCAGGCCAAGGCGGCCGGCCAGGGCTTCCGCGAAAGCGCCCTGAAGGCCTACAAGGCCGCGTTGGACGAAAGCTTTGTCATGAAAGACCTGCACAAGTACCGCGACATGCCGGCCGTGCTGCACCAGAACCCGCAGTTCTTCACCACCTACCCCGATCTGCTGGCCCGCGCGGCCCGCACCATGATCACGGTGGATGGCGTGGACAAGAAGACCAAGGAGCGCGAGATCCTCTCCAGCTTCCGCAAGACCCGTTCGCTGACCGGCCTGGTGGGCGACGCATTCAAGATCTGGAGGGCTTTCCGATGAACCCCAACGCCAACCCCAACGCAAACGCGAACACCACCTCCGGCCACATCAGCGTGAACGTGGAAGAGAAGCTCTTCCAGAACCGCTACAAGGTGGACGCCGGGCGACCCCACATCCGCATCAAGGACTCCGACATCTGCACCAATGCCTGCAGCAGCAAGAGTTGCACCTTCGTGTGCCCGGCCTCCTGCTACAAGACCGAGGGCAATGGCAGCGTGACCCTGATCACCGACGGTTGCCTGGAGTGCGGCAGCTGCCGCATCCTGTGCAGCGAGTTCTCCAATGTCGACTGGGAGTACCCGCGCGGCGGGCACGGCATTCTGTTCAAGTTTGGCTGAGGGCCGCGCCCTGCAGCAGCCAGGTGATGGCCTGGCGGTGCTGGGGCGCCGGTGCCCCCAGCCCAGACAGGCACTGCCCGCGCAGGCAGTCGAGCGCCAGCGCATGCAGACAGGCGCCCAACACTTTCGGGTGGCAGCCCGGCCGCAGCAGGCCCCGGGCCTCAGCCAGGGCACAGACAGCCACCAGCCGGGCCGAGGCATCGGCCACCTGCCGCTCCCAATGGGTCTGCAGATCGGGGGGCAGACCATGGCCTGGATCGACGGCCTGATCGGCTGAGCTCGGCGCGACCACCTCGCCCGCACGATCGGGCCGACTGTCATGGGTGTCGAAAATCTCCCGGGAGTGCTGCAGCGACAGCAGCAGGGCCAGCAAAGCGCGTTGGCGGGCATCGGCCAGGCCGTGCTCAATGCCCGCCACCAGGGTCTCGCGCAGCAAGGCCAGGGGGTTGTGGCACTGCAGATAGGGCTGCAGGTCTGGGCCGATGTCCAGCGGCCAGCGCAGGCCCCGGAACACCTCGCGCACCAGGCTGGCCCGATCGGTGAAATGCCAGTAGACGGCCCCCCGGGTCACGCCCGCAAAGCCGGCCACATGCTGGAAGGTGGCGCGGCCGACGCCATGCCGGGCAAAGGCCTGCAGGGCCCCTGCCAGGATGGCTTCACGGGTTTGCAGCGCTGCGGCGCGGCTGCGCTTCATGGCGTGAGGGGCAAGGTGGCCACGGGCTGGCCGGTGTGCTCGACCCAACAACCGCCCAGGGCTTTGTAGAAGCTGATCATGTTCGACTGCTGCGACAGGCGCAGCCCGATCAGGTTCTGCTGGGCCGCATAGAGGGTGCGCTGCGAGTCGAGCTCATTGAGGTAGCTGTCCACACCGCGCTTGAAGCGGGCCTGCGACAGGCGCCAGGCGTCGTCGGCCGCGGCCACCAGCGCGGCCTGGGCCGACAGCTGCCGGTCGATGCCACTGCGCAGCACGAGGGCATCCGAGACCTCCTTGAAAGCGGTCTGGATGGCCTTTTCGTACTGGGCCACGGACACCTCGCGATCGGTCTTGGCGATGCTCAGGTTGGCCTCGTTGGCGCCCGCATTGAAGATCGGCAGCGAGACCTGGGGCACGAAGGTCCAGGCCCCCGAGCCTCCCTTGAACAGGCCAGACAAACTGGCACTGGAGCTGCCCGCGCTGGCCGTGAGGCTGATGCGGGGGTAGAAGGCGGCGCGCGCCGCCCCGATGTTGGCGTTGGCGGCACGCAGATTGCGCTCGGCCTGCAGGATATCGGGGCGCCGCTGCAGCAGATCCGACGGTAGCCCGGGGGGCACCTGGGCCAGCGGGTTGGCGGCCACAGACACGCTGTCGGGCAGGCCCGTGGGCAGCAGGCGCTCAGGCAGTTCAGTGCCCACCAGCAAGGCCAGGGCATTGCGGTCCTGGGCCACCTGGCTGAGGTACTTCTCGACATCCACCCGGGCCGATTCGACGCTGGTCTGCGATTGGCGCAAGGCCAGTGCGGAAGTGACGCCCAACTCGAAGCTGCGCTGGTTGAGCTGGTAGGTGGCGTTCTGGCTGAACAGGGTGTCTTGCGCCAACTTGAGGCGTTCCTGGTCGCTGGCCAGGGTGAGGTAGGCGGTGGCCACCTCGGCCACCAGGCTGATCTGGGTGCTGCGCCGCGCCTCGGCCGTGGCCATGAAGGATTCAAGCGCCTGGCTGCTCAGGCTGCGCACCCGGCCGAACAGGTCCAGCTCATAGGCGCTGAAACCCAGCGAGGCGCTGTAGCTCTGGCCCGTGACGGTGCGCCCGGTGGCCGACAGATCGGCCGGGGTGCGGCTGGCGGTCTCGCCCAGGCTGGCGTTGACCGAAGGCAGCAGCGCCGCGCGCTGTACGCCGTACTGGGCCCGCGCCTTCTCGATGTTCAGCACCGCCACGCGCAGATCACGGTTGTTGGCCAGGGCCAGATCGATGACGTCGCGCAGCGCAGGGTCGGTGAAGACCTCGCGCCAGCCGATGTCGGCCACCGGCTGCGCCGCGGCCGGCGAGCCGCTGTCACCCGCGAAACGGGCGGGCACCGGGCCTGGGGTCGTTCGTAGGCCGGCATGAGGCTGCAGCCCGACAGGATGGCCGCCAGAGCCACGGGGGCCAGAACGGCCCGGGGCACCAGGGGGATTCGGTACAGGTTCATGGGGATGTCCTCCAGGGGTGTCAAGGGTGGGCGCCGCCGGGGCTGGCCGAGGCCAACGCGGGCTGTGCGGGGGCTGCCGTCCGCCGGCGCCCGAAAAAGCCCACCACCACGACATAGAACAGGGGCACGAAGAAGATCGCCAGCACGGTGCCCGACAACATGCCGCCGATCACCGCGCCGCCGAGCGCATGCTGGGCGCCCGCGCCGGCGCCGCTGCCCATCACCATGGGCAGCACGCCCAGCACAAAGGCCAGCGAGGTCATCAGGATGGGGCGCAGGCGCAGGCGGGCGGCCTCCAGGGCGGCCTCGACCAGGCTCTTGCCGGCGGCGTGCTGCTCTTTGGCGAACTCGACGATCAGGATGGCGTTCTTGGAGGCCAGGCCGATGGTGGTCAGCAGGCCGACCTGGAAGTACACATCGTTCATGTGCCAGTTCAGGATGGCGTTGAGC
>RXJO01000216.1 GCA_003987795.1 Curvibacter sp. | reverse complement strand
ATAGTGCGGGTTCCCGTGTGAAAGTAGGTCATCGTCAGGCTCTTACAGCCCTCAAAACCCCCTCCAGGCAACTGGCGGGGGTTTTGTTTTTGAGGGTTCGAAAACCTCACATTCGCTCCCATAGCCTCAACTCGGATCCCGTGTGCCCTTCCTTCTTCGCGCACTAGGCTTCACAGCCTATGCCACGCATTCGCCTGGCATTCACGGGATCGCACAAGACGCAGGCCGCGGTAAGGACCGGTATTCACGCAGCGTCAGGGATCACCCAACGTTCGGCGGCAGATCGGATGTGGGCTCGCATGGCTGACTCGGCCATCAGCGGGTCTCTGGCGAGCAGGCAGCGATAGATCTGTTCATGCTCGGCCAATGCAGCGCTCCAGGTGGGTTGGCTCTCCAATCGATTGCGCATGTGACTGGCCAGAGGACGTTGGCGTTCATCAAACAGGGTGCCGACCAGGGCGGTCAACACTGAGTTTCCGGCCATTTCGGCAATTCGCACATGAAACTCCCGATCATGGGCCAGGACATCCCGACCTGCCTCCACGTCGGCTCGCATGCCTTCGATGCTCTCCCTGATGCGCGCAAGTCCCTCGGGTGTGGCGTTCACACAAGCCAGCACAATCACTGAACCTTCCACCACGCCACGGGCCTGCATCAGCTCTGCGGGGCTCTCTCCCATCGGGATCGACATGGCTGGGCGTCGCAGTGCCCTGGCGCACACATAGACACCCGATCCCATGCGGATCTCCACGCTGCCTTCAATTTCAAGCGCGATCAGCGCTTCTCGAAGAGATGGGCGAGACACGCCCAATTGCTGCGCCAGGTCTCTTTCCGGAGGCAGGCGGCTGCCGTCGCGGTAATCACCGCTCTGGATCAGCAAACGCACTCGGTCTGCAATCTGTTGGTACAGGCGCCTGGGCTCCAGGCTCTTATCCATGTCGTTCATGGGCATGCTTGGGGTGAAATTTGGTCTGTCCAGTTGGTCTGACCAAATGAGGTGTTCAAGTGTTTTCATTCCAATTTTGGGGCAATTTAACAGCCAATGCTTGTCGAACCGAAGATAAAGTACGTTTGATACCGGTTTCAGGGTTAACCCGGTAAGGCCAATTTGGTTTTTGAGATCAAATTGGCCTTACCAAATAAGAGGCAAGCGCACCTTCTGTGCGACGCCAAGACCACCTTGAACTACGCATTCGACTTCTCTGCTCCGCTCGCTTACGCGCCAGACCTGCTGGCGGGTGCATGGACCACCTTGACGCTGTCGCTGGCTTCCACCTTCTTCGGCTTTCTGCTGGGGGTGCTGTGTGCCATCGCCAACACCAAGGGAAGCCGATGGATGGCCCGCTGCGCGGGGGCTTACATCGAGGTGATTCGAAACACGCCTTTGCTGGTGCAGGTGTTCATCGTTTATTTCGGGCTGTCTTCCGTGGGTTGGCCGGTGGGCGCCTTCACGGCGGCCACGGTGGCTTTGGTCGTCAATGTCGGTGCCTATACCAGCGAGATTGTGCGAGCCGGGATTGAGTCCATCCCCAAAGGTCAGTTGGAGGCGGCGGAATGCATCGGCTTGAGTCGTTGGCAGACCCTGTTGCATGTGGTGCTGCCTCCGGCCATCGAGCGGGTGTATCCGGCGCTCACCAGCCAGTACGTGCTGCTGATGCTCGCTTCGTCGATCTGTTCGCAGATCTCGGCAGAAGAGTTGACCGCGGTAGCCAACCGCATCCAGTCAGACACCTACCGCTCGGTCGAGACCTACCTGATCGTGGCCGTGGCCTACCTGTTGATGTCCTTGTTGCTGCGTGGACTGTTCTGGTTGCTGGCCCGCTTGGCCTTCCCGCGCCGTCGCCGTCTTGGCACCCCACTCTGACCCCTGACGGAGCACGACATGGGATTTCTCAATGCAGCGCACCTGCGCTTCCTGTTCGAAGGCCTGCTGTGGACCGTGGGCCTGTCCTTGCTGGCCTTTATCGGTGGCGGTCTGTTGGGCTTTGCTGTCGCGCTGGCCAGCAGCTATGGGCCGCGCTGGTCCAAATTGCTGGTGTCGCTCTACATCAAGCTGATCCAGGGTACGCCTTTGTTGGTGCTGCTGCCCCTGGCCTATTTCGGGTTGCCTGCGCTGGGTCTGGACGTTGCGCCCTTGACGGCGGCGGCCTTGGCCTTGTCGATCTACGTGTCGGCCTACCTGGGCGAAATCTGGCGCGGCTGCATTGAGTCCGTGCCGCGTACCCAGGCCGAGGCTGCAGAGTGTCTGGCCCTGCGCTGGCATCAGCGGGTCTGGCATGTGATCCTGCCGCAGGCCGTCAAGATCGCCACGCCGCCCACCGTGGGCTTCATGGTTCAGATCGTGAAGAACACTTCGCTGGCCTCGGCGATCGGCTTCGTTGAGCTGGCCCGTGCCGGCCAGATCATCAACAACTCCACCTTCGAGCCCTTCGTCATCTTCTTGATCGTTGCCGCGCTCTATTTCGTCCTGTGCTATCCGCTGTCGGTGCTGAGCCGTCGCCTCGAGAGGAAATTCCATGTCGCCCATCGTTGAGATTGACAACATCTCCAAGTGCTTTGGCAGCACACGCGTGCTGGAGGGCGTGTCCTTCACCGTGCGCAAGGGCGCTGTGGTGGCCATCATTGGGCAAAGCGGTTCAGGCAAGAGCACGGCCTTGCGCTGCATCGACCGCCTGGAGACGGTGGACAGCGGTCGCATCCGGGTCTGTGGCCACGATGTGACCGGTCCGGGGCTGGACCTGCATCAGTTGCGTCGCGATGTCGGCATCGTGTTCCAGAGCTACAACCTGTTCCCCCACCTGACAGTGCTGCAGAACATCATGCTGGCCCCGAGGCTCGTGCAGAAAGTCCGTCACGCCCAAGCCAAGGAAACCGCCATGGCCGTGCTCAATCAGGTGGGCTTGGCCGACAAGGCCGAGCAATACCCCTCCCAGCTTTCCGGCGGCCAGCAACAGCGCGTCGCCATCGCGCGGTCGTTGGCCATGGCCCCCCAACTCATGCTCTTCGACGAGGTGACTTCCGCGCTGGATCCCCAGCTCACCGGCGAGGTGTTGCGGGTGATGGAGCGTCTGGCTGCGGATGGCATGACCATGATCCTGGTCACTCATGAAATGGCCTTCGCCCGCAAGGTGGCCGATGAAGTCATCTTCATGCACCGCGGACGGGTCTGGGAGCACGGACCCGCCTCCATCCTGGATGCCCCCGCCACGACCGAACTGCGCGACTTCGTCGGCAACGGTCTTTGATCCACCTTCCGGTTTCAGCCTGCTCAGCGAACTTTCCCATTCACACCAAGGAGACTCCCTCATGACAGCCCGTCGTTCCCTCTTGTTGCGCACCCTGTTGGCCTCGGCCGCCTTGCTGGCCCTGGGGCAGGCACCGGCCCATGCCGATCTGCTCAAGGACATCCGTGACGCGAAGAAGATCCGCATCGCGCTGGACACGGGCTCGCCCCCCTATGGCTTTGTCGACGACGCCTTGAAGCCGGTCGGCTCCGACGTCGAAACCGCCCAGTTGCTGGCTCACGACCTGGGTGTGGCCATCGAGGTGGTACAGACCACCAGCCCCAACCGCATCCCCTTCCTGCAGACCGGCAAGGCCGACATCGTGGTCGCTTCTCTGTCTGTCACGCCCGAGCGTGAGAAGGTCATCGACTTCTCGGTTCCGTACGCTCAGATCCAGGCCGTGGTCGCCGGGCCCAAGGGCGCCGACATCAAGGGCTTCGACGATCTCAACGGCAAGCGTGTGGCCACCACCCGCGGCTCCAACAACGACAAGGTGGCCACCCAGTCGGCCAAAGGGGCGCAGATGGTGCGTTACGACGACGACGCCACCCTCGTCACGGCGGCGGTCAGTGGTCAGGCCGACATCATCGCCACCTCGCCCGCCATCGTGAACACCGTGCTCGCCAAGGCGCCCCAGAAAGACCTGGCCATCAAGTTCGTGATGCAGACCGTGCCCCTGGGCATCGGTCTGCGCAAGAACGAGCCCGAACTCAAAGCCTGGCTCAACGACTGGATCAAGCGCAACACCGACAACGGCAAGCTGGGCGCCATCTACAAAAAGTACCACGGGGGCTGAGCCACCCGCGCCGCCATCGCGTCATCCCATCCACCTCCACCCGACCCCGAGACCCGCCATGCTGACCGTCATCTGTGAAACCCCTGGAACCCTGCGCGCCGAGCAGCGCGATCGCCCCAGCCGTGGCGAGGGAGAAGTACTGGTGCGCGTCAAGCGCGTCGGCGTGTGCGGCACCGATTTGCACATCTTCACCGGCAACCAGCCTTTCCTGCAGTACCCCCGCGTCATGGGACACGAGCTGTCCGGGGTAGTCGAAGAGGCCGTGCCGGGCGGACGGCTGGCGGTGGGGGATGTCGTGTATGTGATGCCCTACCTGTCGTGCGGGCACTGTGTGGCCTGCCGCCAGGGCAAGACCAACTGCTGTGTCAACATCCAGGTGCTGGGCGTGCACCGCGACGGCGCCTTCACCGAATACCTCTCGCTGCCCGAAGCCTTTGTGCACAAGGCCGAGGGCGTCTCGCTCGACCAGGCCGCCATGATCGAGTTCCTGGCCATCGGTGCCCATGCGGTACGCCGGGGCCGGGTGCAGGCGGGGCAGCGGGTGTTGGTGGTGGGGGCCGGGCCCATCGGCATGGCCGCCATGATCTTTGCCCGCCTGCGCGGTGCCGAGGTCACCGCCCTCGACGGCCGCCAGGACCGACTTGATTTCTGCCAGCGCGAGCTGGGCGTGGCCCGCACCGTGGCCTTGGGCGAGGGTGATGAGGCCCAGTTGGCCGCTGCCACCCACAACGAATTCTTTGACCTGGTGTTCGATGCCACCGGCAACGCCCGGGCCATCGAGCGCGGCTTCGCCTTCGTGGCCCATGGAGGCCAGTACGTGCTGATCTCGGTGGTGCGCGACACCATCAGCTTCTCCGACCCCGAGTTCCACAAGCGCGAGACCACCCTGCTGGGCAGCCGCAACGCCACCACCGAAGACTTCGAAACTGTCCTGAGCGCCATGCGCGCCGGTCAGGTTCCCACCGCTGCCCTCAACACCCACCGCATGGCCCTGGCCGACGTGCCGGCCGATTTCGCCACCTTGCTCGATCCGAAGCAGGGCGTGGTCAAGGCCATTGTTGAGATCTGAGTCCACACCTGCCATGGTTCAACCCATTCTCCAGTTCGGCACCAGCCGCTTTCTGCAGGCCCACGTCGACCTGTTCATCGCCGAAGCCCTGGCACAAGCTCCCGGTGCGGGCGATGCCTTGGGCGGCATCACCGTGGTGCAGACCACCGACCGTGCCGATGGCGCGGCACGCATCGCCGCGCTGGCCCAGGGCAAAGGTTATCCGGTGCGCATAAGGGGTTTGGCGGGGGGCCAGCGGGTTGACCGCCTGCAGCACTGTCTGGCCGTGCGCGAGGCCTGGCACACCAGCACCCACTGGCCTGCGCTGCGCCAGGCCGTCGCCCAGGGCGAGGTGAAGGTGATCGTCTCCAACACCGGCGACCAGGGCTATGTGCTGGACGAACGCGACGGCCCTGAGCTGCTCGTTTCGGGCAGCGTCGCTCCGCACAGCTTCCCCGCCAAACTGCTGGTGCTGCTGCACGGGCGCTGGCAAGAAGCCCCCAACAAATCTCTCACCTTGCTGCCTTGCGAGCTGGTGGAACGCAACGGCGAGGTGCTGCGCGACCAGGTCTGTCAACTGGCCCGGCAGTGGGGCCTGCCCGAAGGTCTGCAGAACTGGCTGCGTCAGAAGCCCATCTGGGCCAACTCCCTGGTCGATCGCATCGTTTCCGAAGCCATCGAGCCGGTCGGTGCCGTGGCCGAGCCCTATGCCGTGTGGGTGATCGAACGCCAGGCTGGCTTGCTACTGCCGTGTCGGCACCCGGCCATCGTGCTCACCGACGACCTGGCTGTCCATGAGCGGCTCAAGCTCTTCCTGCTCAACGCCGGCCACACCTTTCTCGCAGAACGCTGGCTGGTCGATCAGCGCCCAGCGGCCGAGACCGTGCGTCAGGCGATGGCCGATGCCGCCTTGCGCTCCGAACTCGAGGCCTTGTGGGCCGACGAGATCCTGCCCGTGTTCCGGGCCCTGGGCGAAGGCCCCCAGGCCGAAGCCTATCTGCGAGATGTGCGCGAGCGCTTCGAGAACCCGTTTCTTGAGCACCGCATCGCCGACATTGCCCAGAACCACATGGCCAAGAAGCAGCGTCGTCTGGCCCCCATCGTGGCCCTGGCCAGCCAGCGGACGCCCGATCTGGTGCAGGCGCGGCTGCAGGCGGCGCTGACCCGCACGGCCTGATCCGACCGCCTGGATCTGCACCACCGACCACTCCTGCCGGCCTCCACTCCCAACCCCTGTCTGCCCCCAGCCATGAACCCAGAACCTCACACCCAGGCACCTGCGCTGCAGCTGGCCGCGATCGACAACGTGGCCGTCGCCCGCCAGGCCCTGGTGGCCGGCCAGACCCTGGTGCTTGGCGCGGGCCCCGCCGTGCAGGTGCGCGAGCCCATCCCCTCCGGCCACAAGGTGGCCTTGCAGCCCATCGCCCGTGGCCAGGCGGTCTGCAAATATGGGCAGCGCATCGGCCTGGCCAGCGCCGACATCGCCCCAGGTGAACATGTGCACGTGCACAACCTGGCCATGGCGGACAGCGATGGTGCCCAGCAACCGGGCCAAGGTTATGTGCCGACCGTGCCGGCACCGCATTCACTGACTTTTGAAGGCTACGTCCGTGCCGATGGTCGCGTCGGCACGCGAAACTACCTGGGTGTGATCGCCAGTGTCAACTGCTCGGCCACCGTGTGCCGTCACATTGCCGATGCCTTCAAGGGCGAGGCCCTGGCCGCCTACCCGAACGTCGATGGCGTGGTCGCCATCACCCATGGCAGCGGTTGCGGCATGGGCGGCGACGGCGAAGGCCTGGCCCTGCTGCAACGCACCTTGCGCGGCTACGCCAACCACCCCAACTTTGCCGGTGTGCTGGTGATCGGCCTGGGCTGCGAGGTCAACCAGATCGCCCCCCTGGTCAGCGAGATGGCGGCCCGGCCGCCGGGCTTGCTGGCCAGCCTCACCATCCAGGACGAGGGCGGCACCCGCGAGACCATCGCGGCTGGCAAGGCCTTGCTGCACACCATGCTGGCGCAGGCCAACCAGGCCCGGCGTCAGAGCGTGCCGCTGTCGCACCTCACGGTCGGGTTGCAGTGCGGTGGTTCGGACGGCTATTCGGGCATCAGTGCCAACCCGGTGCTAGGGGCGGCGGTCGATCTGCTGGTGCGCCATGGTGGCCGGGCCATCCTCTCTGAAACCCCGGAGATCTATGGCGCCGAACACCTGCTCACCCACCGTGCCGCCAGCCCCGAGGTGGCCCAGCGCCTGATGCAGCGCGTGGCCTGGTGGGAGCGCTATGCCGCGCTGCATGGCGGCGATCTCAATAACAACCCCTCTCCGGGCAACAAGGCCGGCGGCATCACCACCATCCTCGAAAAGTCGCTCGGCGCGGTGGCCAAGGCCGGCTCCACCGGCCTCATGGAGGTGCTCGAATACGCCCAGCCCGTGCAGGCCCAGGGCCTGGTGTTCATGGACACCCCGGGCTACGACCCGGTCTCGGCCACCGGGCAGGTGGCCGGCGGGGCCAACCTGATCTGCTTCACCACCGGACGCGGCAGCACCTATGGTTGCAAGCCCACGCCCTCGCTCAAGCTGGCCTCCAACACCCCCATGTTCCGGCGCATGTCGCTCGACATGGACTTCGACTGCGGCGGTGTGGTCGACGGCCACCAGACCGTGCTCGAGGCCGGCGAGCAACTGTTTGCCCTCATGCTGGCCACCGCCTCGGGCCAGCGCAGCAAAAGCGAGGACAACGGCCTGGGCGACAACGAGTTCCTGCCCTGGCAACTGGGCGCCGTGATGTAACCGGCCCGGCCCAATCGCCTCGGTTGGCCTGCCGCCATCAGCACCCTCCTGGGTGCACCCCGAGGCTGGGCGATCATTTCGACGGCCCGGCATGGCAGAACGACGAACAACCGCGGGTGGGCTGACACTTTGCACTCTGGCAACGGTGCAGCGCCCCACCTAGACTTTTTCTCATCCCTCCACCCTTTGAGAAAGAGTCCGCCATGATCACAAACCCTCTTCGCAATGTCCTGGTCCTGGGGGCCGGCAAGGTCGGCAGCACCATTGCCGACATGGTGGCCGAGGTCTACCAGTGGCCAGTCACCCTGGCTGACCAGCGCGCCGCCGCCGCGGCTGACGATGCGCTGGTGCGGCACCTGCAACTGGACGTCTGCGACGCCTCGGCCTTGGCCGCGGCGCTCTCGCAGCATGCTGTGGTGATCAACGCCTTGCCGTACTTCCTGGCCCGCACGGTGGCGTCCGAGGCGGCCCGGCTGGGAGTGCATTACTTCGATCTCACCGAAGACGTGGCCGCCACCCAGGCCATCCGTCAATTGGCGGTGGGCGCGCGCAGCGTGCTCATGCCCCAGTGCGGCCTGGCCCCGGGCGTCATCGGCATGCTGGGCATGCAACTGGCGGGCGGATTCGATGAGCTGTTCGATCTGAATCTGCGCGTGGGGGCGCTCACCCGCCATGCCACCAACCGCCTGCGCTACAACTTCACCTGGAGCATCGACGGCGTCATCAACGAGTACTGCCAGCCCTGCGAGGCCATCGTGCAAGGCCAGCGTGTCAGCACCCAGCCGCTGGAGGGGCTTGAGCAGTTGCTGCTCGACGGCGATACCTACGAAGCCTTCAACACCTCGGGGGGCCTGGGCACCCTGTGCGAAACCCTGCAGGGCCGCGTGCGCAACCTCAGCTACAAGACATTGCGCTACCCGGGCCACCGTGACGCCATGGATTTTCTGCTGCACGACCTGCGCCTGATCGAGCAGCGTGAGCTGCTGCGTCAGGTGCTGGACCACGCGGTGCCCCACAGCCGCGACGATGTGGTCCTGGTGCATGCCTCGGCCACCGGCCTGCGCCAGGGCCGCCTGGAGCAGCAGACCCGCCTGGCCCGGGTGCTGGGGGCCCCCCTGCGGGGCAGGCAGCGCACCGCCATCGAGCTGAGCACCGCCGCCGGCGTGGTCGGCGTGCTGGAGCTGCTGCAACGCGGCCAACTGCCCGCGGCAGGCTTTGTGCGTCAGGAACAGGTACCGCTGCAGGCCTTGCTGGCCACCCAGGTCGGTCACCACTACGCCGGCTTGCGTGAGGCCGCCGGGTCTGGCCTGGATGTTGCTGGAGTCCTTCCGCCTGCAGGAGGCGATGTCACGGCCAAGCGGGCCGAAGCCCTCGCCGACCACGCCTGACGCTGTGCCGCCCACCACCGGTGCGATGGCATACTGGGCTGCGTCGGCGGTGCTTTGTCCGGGCGGCTTCAACAAAGGGGTTTTTCAATGAGTAGCACGGTGGCCGTTCTGGGCGCTGGCATGGTGGGCGTCTCCTGCGCGCTCGAACTTCAACGACGCGGCCACCAGGTCACCCTGGTCGATCGCCTGGGCCCTGGGCGCGAGACCTCCTACGGCAATGCCGGCGTGCTGGCCCGCAGCTCCCTGATCCCCTTCAACAACCCCGGGCTGTGGGCCAACCTGCCGACCCTGCTCAAGAACCGCACGGCCCAATTCCGATACAACCCGGCCTATTTGGCGCGCCACCCGGGCTGGGGGCTGGGCTTTCTGGCCCGGGCCCGGCAGGCGCCGTTCCAGCAGACCGCCGCGGCACTCGACGGATTGATCCGGCTCAGTCAGCCTGCCCACCGGCAATGGCTGGCCGAAGCCGGCCAGGCCCATCGCCTGCGCGAGAACGGCTGGATCTTCCTCTACCGCAGTCAGGCCGCCTTCGATGCAGGGCAGTTGGGGCGCGACACCTACGCGCGTTTCGGCGTTCAGACCGAGTCCCTGGATGCCGGCGCCCTGCACGAGCTGGAGCCCCACCTGCGCCCCCTGTTTCCGCGTGCCCTGTGGGTACGCGATGCCGCCTCGGTCGATAGCCCCGGCGCCGTGACCGAAAGCTATGCAGCCCTGTTCTGCGAACGCGGTGGGCGCCTGCTGCGGGCCCCGGTGCAAGGCCTGGCCCGCACGGGCCCCGAGGGGGCCTGGCAGATCGACCTGGGAGATACCGGGCCCGCCGGGCAGACCGGACCCTTGGTGGCCCAACGCGTGGTGCTGGCCCTGGGCCCCTGGAGCAAGGGCTTTCTGGCGCAGCACCTGGGCCTGTCGGTGCCCATGGCCTTCGAGCGTGGCTACCACATGCACTACGGGGCTGAAGGCGAGGCCCGTCTGAACCGGCCTGTGTACGACAGCGCGGGCGGCTATGTGCTCTCCCCCATGGACCAGGGGCTGCGCCTGAGCACCGGCGTCGAACTGACCGATCTCGATGCCGCCCCCAACCTCACCCAGCTCGGCCTGGCCGAGGCTGCGGCCCGCCAGGCCTTTGCGCTGGCGCAGCGACTGGAGGCCCAGCCTTGGCTGGGCCGGCGCCCCACCTTGCCCGACAGCCGCCCTGTGATCGGCGCGGCCCCTGGCCAGCCCGGCCTGTGGCTGGCCTTCGGCCACCAGCACATCGGCTTCAGCACCGGGCCGGGCACGGCCTTGCTGCTGGGCGCGTTGATGGATGGCGAGCCCGCCCCGTTGGATGCCAGCCCCTTCCGCCCCCAGCGCTTTGTGCGTTGAGCATGGCGGCCAAGCGCTCCGACACACCGTCTGTCAGATACAGTGGGCCCATCGCGAGCCCCGTGCCCAGGCCACGGGGGCTCGATTTCCGTTCTCGAACCCCTGTCGCACCATGGATGTCCAACTCGACGACACCGACCGCCATCTGCTGAGCCTGCTGCAGGCCAATGCCCGCGAGCCCGTGGCCAACCTGGCGCGCAAGCTCAACATCGCCCGCACCACCGTGGCCGCCCGCATCGCCCGCCTGGAGCGCGTTGGTGTGGTGGCCGGCTATGGCGTGCGCCTGGGCCAGCCCTTGGCCAGCCCTGCAGTGCGCGCCTGGTGCGGTCTCAGCGTCAATGCCAAAAAGGCCAGCGCCGTGGTGCAGGCCCTGGAGCGCCTGCCGGAGGTCGAAGAGCTGTGCGCCGTCAGCGGGTCCTTCGACTACCTGGCCCTGCTGTGTTGCAACACCCCCGAGCAACTCGACCGCCTGCTCGACCGGGTGGGCCAGATCGAGGGCATCCACCAGACCCAGACTTCGATCATCCTCAGCCGCAAGATCGACCGCCGCAGCGCCGTGCCGGCCCCAGGCTGAGAGGCCAGATGGAAGGCTCAGGCAAACACCGCCCGGGTCACCGCCAGCAACTCCTGCGTCACGAAGCGCACCAAGGGGTCTGACGCATCACGCCGGTGGGTCACCATCGAGATCGGCAGCGCCAGGGCCCGCCAGGGCAGTGGCACGATCTTCAGATCACCATGGCTGCCGAACAGGCGCGTCAGCATGTCCGGCAGCACCGCCACCAGTGGGCTTTGCTTGACCACGAA
>RXJO01000205.1 GCA_003987795.1 Curvibacter sp. | reverse complement strand
CTTTCCAACCAACGGGATCACTCCACCATGAAAAACCGTCCCTCGCTGAAAGGCCTTGCCGTCTTTCCCCTGACCGTGCTGGCCGCACTGGCGCTGAGCGCCTGTGGCAGCGACAGCACCGACAACACCTTTGCACTGCGCTCCAAGGTGAAGAACGTGGTCGTCATCTATGCCGAAAACCGCTCGTTCGACGGTCTGTACGGGAATTTCCCCGGCGCCAACGGCATCAGCAGCCTGTACGACGCCAACGGCAAGTTGACCTCGGCCTATGTGCCGCAAAAAGACCGCAACGGCACCGTGCTGGCCACCCTGCCCCAGACCTGGGGCGGTGTGACCGCCGGGGGCGTGACCCCAGTGGTGACGCAGGCCCAGAGCGCCGGCCTGGCCAACGCGCCGTTCTCGATCGAGACCGCCTTCCAGGCCGCCTCGAACGCCGTGTTGACCACAGCGACCGTGACGCGTGACCTGTACCACCGCTTCTTCGAAAACCAGATGCAGATCAACGGCGGCGCCAACGACATGTTCGCTGCCTGGTCGGACGCCGGCGGCCTGACCATGGGCCGTTTCGACACCAGCGGATCGGCCATGTACAAGCTGGCCCAGCAGTACGTGCTGGCCGACAACTTCTTCCAGGGTGCCTTCGGCGGCTCTTTCCTGAATCACCAGTACCTGGTGTGCGCCTGCGCCCCCGAGTACCCGAACGCCGACACGGCCGCAGCCGCCCCCACCATCGCGGTGCTGAACAAAGACGCCAACGGCAAATACACCTCCACACTGACCACCAAGTCGACCAGCCCGGCCTCGGCCCTGGACGGCGCGCCCAGCTATGTGTTGAGCGGCAACATCACCCCGGCCAACTACTTCGGCGACGGCAAGTTCTACGCGGTCAACACCATGCAGCCGCCCTACCAGCCCAGCGGCAACGCCCCGGCCAATGTGACCGGCAGCAACGCCCTGTACGCCAACGCCACCAAGGCCACCACCCTGCCGCCGCAGACCGCCACGAACATCGGCGACCTGCTCGACGCCAAGAACGTGAGCTGGAAGTGGTACAGCGGCGCCTGGAACAGCGCCCTGGCCGACGGCGTGCAAGACCCCTCGGCGACCCGCTCGGTGATCTACGCCGGCAACAGCTACGGCGTGGCCACCACCACCAATGTGGACTTCCAGCCGCACCACCAGCCCTTCAACTATTACGCCAAGGCCGATCCGGTGACCGGCGCCGCCTACCGCAACACCCACCTGAAAGACTACAACGACCTGGTGGCCGATGCCGCCGCCGGCACCCTGCCCGCCGTCACCTTCTACAAGCCCGAAGGCGTGTACAACCAGCACCCGGGCTACGCCAACATCAAGGACGCCGACACCAAGATCGCCGACCTGATCGCCAAGCTGCAGGCCAGCCCGCAGTGGAACAACATGGTGGTGGTCGTGACCTATGACGAATTCGGTGGCACCTGGGACCACGTGGCCCCGCCCAAAGGCGACCTGATCGGCCCCGGCACCCGCATTCCGGCCCTGGTGATCTCGCCCCTGGCCAAGAAGGGCACCGTGGACCACACCCAGTACGACACCGCCTCTGTGCTGCGCCTGATCACCCGCACCTTCGGCCTGGACACCCTGCCTGGCCTGGCCTCGCGCGATGCTGCCCTGAAGGCCAACGGCGCCCCGGCCATGGGCGATCTGACCAATGCGCTGCAGTTGAACTGATCGGCAGCTGTTGGTCCCTTGCACAGGGCCGACCTCCTGGCTGGGGGGCCGGCCCTGTGCCTATTGGCATCCGCTACAAGCGCTGGCGCTCGACCTGGCAAGCCTTCTTGAAAGCCAGACGGCCTCGATCCGGGGCGCCATCCCCCGACATGCCCCTGCAGGCTCACTCCCTGTTGCAGAATCAGGGCTATGCGAATCGTCCTACCCGTCATCGTGGCCGGCGCCCTGCTGGGGGGGATCGGCGCGGCCTGGGCGCAGGCGCCCGAGCCTTCAGCAGCGGCCAGGCCTGCGCTGACGTTTCTGGATCTGCCACGTTTTGACAAGGATCTGGCCCAAGCGCTCAGTGCCGAGCCCTCCGAGGCGGTGGTCGGTTTCTACGGCAAGGTCACGCCCAACGAGGTGCCGGTGCGGCTGCAGAAGTGGTTGACCGCGATCGAGCAATCGGGCGGGCGAGTCGAGGTGTCCCCACCGCCCGGTGATGTGGCGCCGCGCAACCCGGTGCTGCTGCTGGGCTTGGTCAGCGGCCTGTGGTCGGCCATGAAGACCTGGGGCGAGATCCAGGACGCCCAGATGCTGAAGGCGGCGTCGGGTCACCACGCCAGGCTGATGCTGAACAAGTCCGAGGGGGGCGAGGTGATCATCGAGCGCGTGGTGTTTGAAAAAGCACCCAGAAAGCCCTGAGCCCCCAGCGACAGGCAACAGCCAACAGGCAGGAGACGGACGTGCAACAGGCCATCAGATCAGAACAACAGCCATGAACAAGACAAACCCATCGATCGCCGTGATGACAGGCCGGCTGGGCCGATGCCTGGGCTTGGGCTTGGGCTTGGGCTTGGGCTTGGGCCTGGGCGTTGGCCTGGCCTGCACCCTGGCGACCCCGGCCCTGGCCGCCCGCGACAAAGACGAACGAAATCTGGTGATCAGCGCGCCCGCAGGCACGTCGGTGGCCACCGCCTCGCAACGGGTGGCCCTGGTGATCGGCAACGGGGCCTACCGCGATGCACCGCTGAACAACCCGTCCAACGATGCACGGGCCATGGCCCAGGCCCTGAAAGATGCGGGCTTTGAAGTCAGCTTGCAGGTGGACGCCGACATCCAGGGCATGCTGACCAGCATCCGGCGCTTCGGCGACCAGCTGCGCAAAGGAGGGGTCGGGGTGTTCTATTACGCCGGCCACGGCATGCAGATCAAGGGGCGCAACTACCTGATCCCGGTCAACAGCGTGATCCAGCGCGAGGACGAGGTGGCGTATCAGGCGGTCGATGCCCAGGCCGTGCTCGACAAGATGGAGGCGGCCGGCAACGGCACCAACATCATGATTCTCGATGCCTGTCGCAACAACCCGTTTGCGCGCAGCTTCCGCAGTGCCCAACAGGGTCTGGCGCCGATGGATGCGCCGGTGGGCACTCTGGTGGCCTTTGCCACGGCCCCGGGCTCGGTGGCCAGCGATGGCCGGGGCAGCAACGGGCTGTACACCCAGCACCTGCTCAATGCGATGCGCGAGCCCGGGGCCAAGGTCGAGGATGTGTTCAAGCGGGTGCGCTCGGCCGTGCGCCGCGAATCCAAGGACAAGCAGGTGCCCTGGGAGGCAACTTCGCTGGAGGGCGACTTCTACTTCATCGCGCCGACCGACAAGCCCCCGTCGGCCAGTGCCGCGCTCGAAGAGTCGATGTGGGCCCTGGTGAAGAACTCGAACGATGTGCTGGAGCTCAAGGCCTTCGTGGCGCGCTTTCCCGCCAGCGTGCATGCCGTCGAGGTACTGGCTCGACTGAAGCAGGCCTCGCCGACGGCACCCGCGCTCCAGGCCCCCACCCCAACCGCCGTCGCGCCGTCACCGCAGCCAACGCCCCAGACCCAGCCCGCCCCGGCCGTGACAGGCAGCAACGCCTTCGGCTTCAGTGTCGGCGACCGCTGGAGCTATCAGCAGATCGACAAGTACAAAGGTGAGGTGATCTCGAACTGGAACCGCAAGATCAGCCGCATCCTGCCCAACGGCGACTTGCTGAGCGGCTCCACCGTGATGAGCCCCAATGGCAACCTGCGCCAGCTGACCAACACGCGGTTCCCGAGCCGGGTGTACTCGGAAGTCGAAGTGCTGTTCCCGAAGAAGATGGAGACCGGCCACCAGGAGGATTTCAGCTACCAGGAGCGCTCACGGCGCTCTGATGGCAAGGAGTTCGAACAGGTGTTCAAGGGCACGCTCAAGGTCAAGGGCCAGGAGCGCATCAAGGTGCCGGCGGGCGAGTTCACGGCTTTCCGCGTCGAGCGTGAGGCCTCGGTGACCGGCACGCAGACCAATGGCAACGACACCTGGCAGGCGCAGCAGCAGATCACCTACTGGTATGTGCCGGCACTGCACTACTACGTGGCACTCGACGAGACCTGGCGCTCAGGCAAAGAAGCGCCCATCCTCAAGCGCAACGAATTGACCAGCTACGAGATCGCCGGCACCCAGACGGCGGACAAGCGCTGAGCCCCCGCCCGGTGCCCGCGCAAGGAACCCCCATGCCACCCCCTCTCAAACTGCCCGTCCTGTCCTCGCGCTGGGCCTGGCTGCTGGCCTCGCTGCTGCCCCTGGGCAACGCCGGCTCGCAGACGATGCCACCGGCGGGCCTGGAGACGTCGGCCACGCCCGCCGCCCAGCAACGCCCGGCCCCGGCCGGCAAGCGCAGCCGCCATGCCCTGATCATCTCGATCAGCCGCTTTGCCGACCCGCGCATGTCGCCCTTGCCGGGCGCGGCCGAAGACCGAAAATCAGCCACCGAGATGGCCCGCGCGATGCAGGTGCCCGACAGCAACATCACCTACCTGCAGGACGAGCAGGCCACCGGCGACAACATCCGCCGGGCCATCGCCGCCCTGAACACCCGGGTGCAGGATGGCGACCGCGTGTTCGTGCACTACTCCGGTCACGGCACCCGCTTTCCCGACCCCGAGACCGGCGGCTGTGCCGAGGCCTTGTCCACCCATGACGGTGGCACCTGGAAAGGCATCGTGCTGCACAAAGAGATGGCCCAGTTGCTGCAGCCCATCGTGCGCAAGACCGACAAGTTGTTCGTGATGTACGACGCCTGCCACTCTGGCGGCCTGCTGAGCCAGTTGCCCAGGCCCAGGGGCGCCTCCGAGGGGGCGGCAGGGTCCGCCGGGGACAACCCCCTGCGGGGCCGCTTCGCGGAGACCAGCGAGAGTTGCGCCCGCCCGAGCAATGTGCGCACCCGCAGCCTGCTTGACGAGGCCACGGCCCAGGGGGCGCTGGCGCAAGATGTGGTGTTCCTCTCAGCGGCCCGCCCCGACGAGGTCAGCCTGGAAGACCAGAAGAAGGGCGGCCTGGCCACCCAGTTCGTGCGCGATTGCCTGCTGCGCGAGGCGGTCGACCTCGACGGCTCGGGTGCCATCAGCATGGACGAGATCCAGCAGTGCGCCCAGGCCAAGATCAACCAGCGCCTGAAAAACGACAGCCTGTTCACGCCGCACCATCTGCTGCTGTCGGGCAACCGCAAGTTCGTGCCGGCCTGGTTCAGCCAGGCGCTGCCGGGCCAACAGAGCCCGGACAGCCCCAGCACCGGGGTGCTCAACGCGGTGGCCCAGACCCCGCCTGTGAGCCCACCGGCCTTGCCGGTCAAGCCGCCCCTGGTCACCCCGGTCACCACACCGGTCACGCCACCAGCCCCAGCCACCCCCGTCAGCGCCCCGGTCGCAGCCCCCAGCCGCCTCAGCGGTGCCCAGGCACTGGCCCAGCTGTACGAACAGCGCGATGGCAAACGCCTGGTACAGGCCCGGCTGGGCCAGGCACGCCTGCGCATCGGGCAGGACGCCCTGGATCTGTCACTGGTCTCGGACCGCGGTGGCTATGTCTACGTGGCCTTGGCCGGCTCGGACAACCAGTCGCTGACCCTGCTATTTCCCAACGAACTCGATGCCCAGAACCGGATCGAGGCGGGCCAGCAACTGCTGCTGCCGCGCCCGCAGTGGCCGGTGAAGGCGGCGGGGCCGGCCGGCACCAACACCTTGCTGGTGATGGTCACCGATGCCCCGCGTGACTGGAAGGCCCTGCCCAAGGCAGGCGGCAGCCCGTTCGCCCGGGCCCTCAACGATGTGCAGGGGCGCACCCGGCTCAACACACTGCTGGGCGGCATCGCCCCGGGCAGCTGCCGCCCTGGGGCCTTGCAGACCTGCAGCGATGCCTATGGTGCGGTGATGTTGACGGTTGAGGAGCGATAGGGGTACCAAGGCTGAGACAAGGTCAGCGAGGGCTGGCCGCCGCCGATGCATTCGGGGTATACGCCCCATGGATGCACTGTTCATTTGAATTTGTTCTTATCTATTTCAAAAAATACATGGAATAGATATTCAGATACAAATCAACCATTCCGCCGGATTTAAAAAGCCGACCAATGGCCAATTAACCCCCAAAAACGCCGACTACACTTGACGATAAACTTCATTTTTATCAAAGCGCCTTCGGAGGTTCACAAGTGAAAATAGCCAACAAAAAATCATTACAAATCGGATTCGTGGCAGCCGCCATGATGACAATAGGTGCCAGCAGCCAAGCTGCCTGCGTTGTTGATGAAAACTTGAAAAATAGAATACTTAGCGTGCTGCGCACTCCCCCCAAAGTACCTGACGAGTTTTCCAGCAAGGTCGATGAGGTTTTTAATTTCAGCTACTACACTTTAAAAAACAAACTACCCAACCCAAATGACTACGCAAAAGAAAAACAAAAAGAAATAATAGACGGCAACATCGATAATTGGTTCAAAAAAGGAATATGCGCTGGTCACGAGAGCAGCCCCACTTTCTCCATTAATTCCTATAAGAATTATGCTGACCTGCGGGCTGCGTTCAACGACAACAACTGGGCCTATCTGAGACATTTCTTCGACTACGGTGCCGCTGAAGGCCGCTGCACCACCTCAGACAATGAGATTCCGACCCAGGTTTATTTCAACAACAACTTCACGATAGCCAGCTACCCTATGCGGGGTAACGTCTACTCCAACAATGCCCAAGGTGGCTTGGTCATCAAAAACACGAAAATGAATGGGGGGTCGCACTACACACCCTGTACCGGAAGGATGCCCAACTTCAGCAACGTCGGGAATACGGTTCAAACCATCAGATTCCAGTTCGCAGGCAATAACTTCTTCAACAATGGCGGGGGTGCTGCTCATATTGGTGTGCTCGGGAACGCCAAAGCGTACTTGGCTTCAGACAACAACAGTTTAGGTGGATACAACGCCACTGGCCTTATTTTCTGGGCCAACTCCAACTGGAGTGGCGCCGAAGCAGAGCTTTTCAGCTCCCACAGGGTTTCTCAACGCAACAGCTTTGCCCCGCAGGAACTGGAAAGGGCGAGAAATGGTAACTTGGACATCACGGGTCAAATCTACGACACGTTCGACCCGTGGCTTGGCTCAGGTCAGTATTATCAAGCCACCGTCAAAGTCAAAGGCAACAGTGTCAAGTACACGGTCCAGCGACCCGATGGCACCTATTTGACACAAAACCACGTTCATACATTTTCCGACAGTTCAAGTAGCACTCCGTTCGGAGACGGTCTGGCATTCTTCGCCATCTGCAACGCCGAAAGGAATTGCTCCAGCAGCTACACCGTCATTTTCCGGAACATTTCCGTTTCGTGGGGCAACGACAGCACCTTCTGACCCATGGCACCCTGCCAGCCAAGGAATTGCAACAGGCTTTCTCACATGACAAGCCTGCTGCGACTCCAGAAGAGGGCTGGGCATGAATGCGGGCGGACATCACGGATGCCCCGGGCTGCCCCTGAGCCGCGCCAGCGCCCCCGGTAGATCGGTCCAGGCAGGCTGGCCCGGGGCGTAGCGCTGACGCAGCCAGCCAGCCAGCTCGACGATCTGGGTGTCGCTGAGGGCCTGGTCGAAAGCGGGCATGAAGCCCAGCTCGGGGGTGGCGGGCTCGCGCACGCCATGCAGCAGGGTGCGTAGCAGGTTGTCGGGGCGTTCGCTGTGCAGCTTGCTGCTCAGGGCCAGGGGCACGTTGGCACCGAGCAGGCGGGGGCCATCGCCGTCGTGGTGGCAGGCCGCGCAGGCACCTTCAAAGAAGCGTTGCACGCGGCCCGGGGCCGGGGCCTGGGCGGCCGCAGTGGCCACTTGGCGGGCGGCGCGCTCGGGGGCATCAGGCGTGGCGGGATTGAAGCTGGCCAGGTAGGTGGCCATGGCCTGGATGTCGCTGTCGGGCAGGGCCTGCAGTTCACGCACCACCGGGGCCATGGGGCCAAGGGCGGCGCCGTGCTGGGCGCTGTGGCCGTGGCGCAGGTAGTCGTACAGGGCCTGGCGTGTCCAGGGCACGGGGGCGCGTGAGAGCCCGGTCAGGGCCGGGGCCTCCCAGCCATCAATCAGGGCGCCCGCCAGAAAGGCCGCACCGCCCTGCTCCGCGCCCAGCGCATTGCGCGGGGTGTGGCAGGCGCCGCAGTGGCCCAAGCCCTGCACGAGGTAGGCGCCGCGGTTCCATTCGGGGCTCTGGCCGGGCTCGGGACGCCAGGGGCTGGGGTCGTGGTAGAGCGCGTTCCAGCCCGCCATCAGCCAGCGCTGGTTGAAGGGGAAGCGCATCTCGGGCGCCGGGGTTTCGGCCCGCACCGGGGGCTGCGACATCAGCCAGGCGTAGAGCGCGGTGAGGTCGTCGTCGCTCATCTTGGCGAAGGCGGTGTAGGGGAAGGCCGGGTACAGGTGATGGCCATCGCGTGACAGGCCCTCGCGCATGGCGCGCTGGAAGGCACTGAAGGACCAGCGTCCCAGGCCGGTCTCGGGATCAGGCGTGAGGTTGCTGGTGTAGAGGCGGCCGAAGGGCGTGTCCATGGCCCGCCCGCCGGCATTGACGGCCCCCCCTGGGGCGGTATGGCAGACAGCGCAGTCGCCGGCCGCCGCCAGCAGGCGGCCGCGCTCCAGGGTGGCGGCGTTGTAGATCGAGGCCCCGGCGGTGTTCTGCACGGGGGCGATGGCCGGGCGCCAACCCAGCACGCCCAGGCCCAGGCCGACCCCCGCCGCCAGCAGGGCTCCGACACGAGCCCAAGGGCGGCGCTGGCGCGGCAACACGGCCTCGGGCGGCAGGCCGGCAGGTGCCGGCAAGGCCTGGGACGACGCTGCTGCACCGGGGCCAGTGCCGGGGCCAGCATCGACACCCGACGACGCCGGTGGCAAGGGGTTGAGGGCAGCCCGCACCACCTCGGGCGTGAAGGGCGGGGCCCGGAAGCGCACGCCGGTGGCATCGAAGATCGCGTTGGCGATGGCCGCCGTGCCTGGCACCGAGGACGACTCGCCGGCGCCCAGTGGCGCTTCGCCGGGGCGCGGCATGTGGACGATCTCGACCACCGGCACTTCGCGAAAGCTCAAGATGGGGTAACTGCCCCAGTCGCGGCTGGAGAGCACCGGAGCCGGCGCCGCCGCTGGCCCGGGTTGCGGGGCGGCTGGGGTCTCGAACTGCAGTTGCTCCTTGAGGGCGCGGCTGGTGGTCTGCACCACGTTGCCATGCACCTGACGCTCGATGCCGGCCGGGTTGACCATGAGACCGGCGTCGTGCCCGACCACCACGCGGCGCACATGCACCTCGCCAGTTTGGCGGTTCACGTCCACATCGGCCACCCAGGCCGCCCAGGCGGCCCCGAAACCGGGCCATTTGCTGTGCACGTAACGGGCATAGGCGAAGCCCTGGCCGTGCAGCCAGTCGGGCTGGACCGGATCGGCTTGCAGGCGGGGGCCGGTGCGGGGCTGCCAACCGGCCTTCTGGGCCGTGGCCTGGATCAGTTCGACGGCGCGCGGGTCGCTGAGGTGTTGCAGGCGATAGGCCACCGGGTCGACGCCAGCGGCCGTGGCCAGCTCGTCGATGTAGCTTTCGTGAGCAAATGAGTTGGGCAGGGCCGAGACGCCCCGCAGCCAGGAGGCCCGGATGACCGGCGGCATGTCGTTGACGGCGACGCGCAGGTGCTCGTAATCGTAGGGCGGGCGGGCGGTGCGGTCGCCCATCTCGTAGGCCTGGGCCCGCGGCTCGATGGTGCGGGTGAGCAGCAGGGCCAGGGTGGGAGCGCCGTTGCTGGGGTAAGAGGTCTCGAAGTCGTAGGCGGCAGGCGAGCCGTCGGCCTTCAGGCCGCCGCGCACCTGCATCAGTTGGGCTGTGCCCTTAGGCTCCCAGAGGTGCTCCTGCTCACGCGTGAGCTGCACCCGGACCGGGGCGCCGACGGCCCGTGAGAGCAGGGCCGCGTCGGCGGCCACATCATCGGCGCCGTTGCGGCCGTAGCAGCCCGAGGCCTCGAGCCGAACCAGGTCGATGGCGACATCGGGCAGGCCCATGAGGCGGGCCAGATCGGCACGCAGCACATGGGGGTTCTGGGTGCCGGCCCAGACGGCCAGGCGCGGGCGCTCGCCCTGCGTCTGCTCTGGCCCCTGCCAATGGGCCACGGCACAAGAGGGCCCCAGCGAAGCATGCAACTGGTAAGGCCAGACATAGGTGCGGTCCATGGGCTGGGCCGCGGTGGCACGGGCCACCTCGACATCGCCTTCATCGATCAGGCGGCGCTGGGTGGCGGGGTTGTCGCGCAGCGCTTGTTGCACGGCCTCGGGGTGACCCAGATCGGGCAGGCCCGGGCAAGGCTTCCAGCGCACGCGCAGCTCGCGCAGGGCCTGCTCGGCGTGCTCCTCGCGCTCGGCCACCACGCCGATGAAGTCGCGGATCACGACCACCGCACGCAGGCCGGGGATGTGGGCCACCGAGGCCTCGTCCACCGATTCGAGGGTGTTGCCGATGAAGTCGCCGTGGTCAGCGCCCGCATAGGGGGGGCGTATCACGCGGCCATGCAGCATGCCGGGCAGGCGGAAGTCGTGGACGAAGTCACCCTCGCCGCGCACCTTGGCAGGGATGTCCAGGCGCGGCACCGACTGTCCGACGATGCGGTAGTCAGCGGCAGGCTTGGTCGCCGTGCCGGGGTCCAGCCGCAGCGAGACCTGACGGCCCTGCAACAGCGGCCCCAGAGGCCAGGGATCCGCTTGTCCTGCCCGGTGCAGAACACCATCGCGCAGGATGATGGATTCGACCGCGCAGCCGGTCTGCCGCGCGGCCTCGGCCAGCAGCCATTGGCGGGCCTGGGCGGCGGCCAGACGCAGCGGCTGGGCGTGGATCTGCAGGGTGGCGCTGGCGATGGTGGCGCCCTGGTTGGGGGCCCGTGTGGTGTCGCCCAGCACCATGTGCACGGCGCTGATGGGCACGTCGAGCTCTTCGGCCACGATCTGCGCCAGGGCGGTGCCGATGCCGGTGCCCAGGTCGACGTGGCCGTTGAGCGCGGTGACCGAACCATCGTCCCACACCGCCAGCAAGACCTCAGGCCCTTCGGCGGGGTTGCCGGGCACCGCCATGGGCTGGCCAGGGGTGGGGACGGGCGGCGGGGGCGGATCGCGCCAGACCAGCAGCACGCCCTGAGCGGCAAAGTAGTCGGCACGGTGCTGGGGGATCTCGGCGCGTCGAGGCAAGGGCTGGGGCGCGGGCTGGATCGTGGGCTGGATCGTGGTCTGCGTCATGCCCCCTCCCCCGCGCCTGCGCCGCGCAGCAGCACGGCAGCCCGTTGCACCGCGCGCACGATCTCGACATGGGTGCCGCAGCGACACAGGTTGCGCGAGAGCTCGCGGCGGATGGCGGCCTCGTCGGGATCAGGCTCGCGCGCCAGCAGGTCCGCAGCCATCGTGACCATGCCGTTTAGGCAGTAGCCGCACTGGGCGGCCTGCTCGTCGATGAAGGCCTTCTGCACCGGGTGCAGGCCGGCGGCCTCCGGATCACGGGCCAACCCCTCCAGCGTGGT
>RXJO01000544.1 GCA_003987795.1 Curvibacter sp. | reverse complement strand
GACACCGACCACCATGAACATGAGGCCGGAAAAAAAGTCTTTCTGACTTTTGATTTTCACGAAGTATCTCCTCGAAAGAATTTTTCGACTGGGCGATTGTGGTGGCTTTCATCAAGCTGTCGGATGTGGATATCACCTACCGAGTCACTGACGCATCTCAAATCTGGAGCAACGACAACGCAAAAAACGTGAATTCCAAGGGAAAACCCAAATTGACTCCAAGGCGGCAAAGCTTACGGCTGAAATCCGAAGCAGGAATCCCCTACCCGGAAGTAGCAAGACACCGTCGCGACACCTCCAGGGAAGCTGCGCGCGTCAATCGAGCGGAGGCGTGGTGCTGAGCACTTCCTCGAGCGTGGTCAGCCCTTCGGCCACACGCAGGGCGCCGGCCAGGCGCAGCGGACGCATGCCGTCGCTGACGCCTTGACGGCGCAGCGCATCGAGACTGGGCTCGCGGTTGACGCGATCCTTGAAGGCTTCGCTGATGGACAGCAGTTCATACAAGCCCATGCGACCCATGAACCCGGTCATCCGGCAGTCCACGCAACCCACCGGCTTGTAGGGTCGATAGCCGCCGCCGGCGTTGATCTTCCAGGGCTTGACGAAGTCGGCCAAGGTCTCGGCGCTGAAGGATTCGTCGGGCTCCTTGCAATGGCGGCACAGGGTGCGGACCAGTCGCTGGGCGAGCACACCCAATACGGTGGCATTGAGCAGATAGGGCGGCACGCCCAGCTCCATCAGGCGCGTGATGGCCGACGGCGCATCATTGGTGTGCAGGGTGGAGAAGACCAGATGACCGGTGAGGGCCGCCTGCACGGCCATGTCGGCGGTCTCCAGATCGCGGATCTCGCCCACCATGATGATGTCCGGGTCTTGCCGCATGAGCGAACGCAGGCCTTCGGCAAAGCTGAAATCGAGCTGGGGCTGCACCTGGGTCTGGTTGAAGGCCGGCTCGATCATCTCGATCGGGTCTTCGACGGTGCAGACATTGACCTCGTCGGTGGCGATGCGCTTGAGGGTGGAGTACAGCGTGGTGGTCTTGCCGGAGCCTGTGGGCCCGGTGACCAGGATGATGCCGTGGGGACGCCGGGTGAGTTGCTCCCAGCGCTGCGCATCGTGCATTGAGAAGCCCAGCGCGTCCAGGTCCTTGACCGCAGTGTCGGGGTCGAAGATGCGCATCACCATCTTCTCGCCGAAGGCCGTGGGCAGGGTGGACAAACGCATCTCCACCTCGTCGCCACGCGGGTTGCGGGTTTTGATGCGACCATCCTGCGGGCGACGGCGCTCGACCACATCCATGCGACCCAGCAGCTTGACCCGGGCGACCATGGCATTGAGCACGCCCATGGGCATCTGGTAGACCGAGTGAAGCACCCCATCGATGCGGAAGCGGATCACGCCCTGCTCGCGCCTCGGCTCCAGGTGGATGTCGCTGGCACGCTGGTCGAAGGCGTATTGCCACAGCCAGTCGACCACCCGCACCACGCCCTGGTCGTTGGCATCGAGCTGCTTGTTGCTGCGCCCCAATTCAACCAACTGCTCGAAGCTGGCGGCATTGTTGTTGGCACCAGCCTTCTGCGCGGCACGCACCGATTTGGCCAGCGCGAAGAATTCGGCAGTGAAACGGTGGATCTCGAGCGGGTTGGCCACCACGCGCCGCACCCGGCGTCGGGACTGGCGCTCGACCTCGCCCACCCAGTCGCTCACGAAGGGCTCGGCCGTGGCCACCACCACCTCGCTGGCGGTGATCTGCACCGGCAACACCCGATGACGCTCGGCGTAGGCAGCACTCATGGTCTCGGCCACCTTGCCCACATCGACGCGCAGGGGATCGATGCGCAGGTAGTCGATACCCGCCCTGCCTGCGATGTACTGGGTGAGTTCTTCCAGGTCCAGGGGGCGGCCGTTGGAAGCCCTCAGCATGGCGACGCTGGCCAGTCGCACCAGGGGGTGTTGCGAACTCTCGGCCTGGGAACAGCGGGCCACGGTGCGGTCAGCCTGCTCGGCCGAGATCACGCCATCTTCACGCAGCCACTCGACCACCCGACGCCAGTCGAGCAGACCGATGTAGGGAATGGCAAGGCCGGCAGGGGGCTTGGAGCTGGCGGAAGGGGGCGCGGTGGCACTCATGTCGACTGGAATTCCGATGGAGACACCAGACTTGGCGTCACATGCGCCAGCATACAGCGCCTGTCAACCGAGCGGTCGTGGTTGTCTCATGGCTTCCCCAAGCTGATGCGAAGTCTTTGCAAGGACACCGCCACAAGCCGGCCATAGCACCTCACGAGGACCCTCAGGATCGACGCGACACCAGGGGTTTGAACACCCGCAGCCACTTGGTGGCCGGCAGGCCCCAGCGGCTCTGGATGAGTTCGGCCCGCTCCAGCAAGACCTCGCGCTTGGGGCGTGAAGGGGTGTGCTGGGCCAGCACCACGGTGTTGCCCTCGCGTGTGGGCTTGAAGGCCCAGACGGCGTCGGCACCGAAGGCCTCGACCATTTTCTCGACGCTGCGCTCATAGCTGGACGAGCGCCCGAACAGATTGACGGTCATGCAGGCGTCTTCGCTGAGCAGTTGACGGCAATCAGCATAGAACTCGGCGCTGTCGAGCACCGGGGCTGCCGCCTCGTGGTCATACAGATCGACCTGCAGGGCGTCGACCACACCTTGCCACATGGGGTTGCGGATCTCCTCGGCGGCGTCGGCGATCACCACGCGCAGTTTGCTGTCGTCAGGCGGCAGCTTGAACCAGCCACGGCAGGCATGCAGCACCTGAGGGTTGAGCTCAATGGCGGTGGTGGTGACCTTGAGCTTCTTGCGGCAGAACTTGGTCAGCGTGCCGGCCCCTAGGCCCAGTTGCATGGCATGGAAGCGGGTCAAACGGGCGGGATCGGTGAACAGCAGCCAGGCCATCATGCGCTGCACATACTCCAGCTCGATGTCGTAAGGGGCGTCCATGAGCATGGTGCCCTGGATCCACTCCGTGCCCAGGTGCAGGCTGCGCACGCCGTCCCAGTCAGAAAAATTGACTTCAGGCAGTTCGACAGGAGTGGGGGTGGATTTGCTGCGGGCCATGGCGGTGCGGTTGAAAAACGGTGCCGCACTTTAGCAGGCTGCCGGCAGGACCGCGCCGGCGCCGGGCCGTCAGAGCAAGCCGGCCGACTCGAAGGCCTCGCGCCAGGCGGTCAGCTTGTGCATCAGGGTCTGCGAAGCATTGGCCGGGCTGGTGGACGGCAGTCGCCAAACCGGCAGCCCCAGGGCCTGGGTGTGCCGGGCATGGCGGTAGCTCTCGCCACCGTTGTGGGCGATGGCCCGCAGGTCGGGGCAGCGCTGGCGCAGGCTGCCGAGCTCATTGACCTGGGGCCGGCGAATGGCGCTGTCCAGGCTGCCCTCGCGTTCGCACGAGGCATAGACATCCCACAGCCCCAGGCCCCGACGCTGCAATTGCAGCAGCCGATCAGGGTAGGCCAGCGCCACCAGATCGGATTGCCACAAGGTGGACAAGATCTTCCAGAACTGGTTTTGCGGGTGCCCGTAATACTGCTGCTGGGCCAGTGAGCGGGCGCCTGGGAAGCTCCCCAGCACCAGCAAGCGGGTGCCTGGCCCCAGCACTGGAGGCAGGCCGGTGAGGCGCTCGCTCATGGGGTGGCCTCAGCGAGCAGGGCCTCGAGCCGGGGCAAGGCTGCACAGGCATTGCGCGTCGTGGCCGCAGCGAGATCGGCCAGGGGCAGCCCCCTCAGATCAGCCAGCACCTGAGCAATGCGGGGCAGCTCTGCCGGCGTGTTGCGCCCCTGCGGCAGACCGGCGGCCCGCTCTTCCGCCGTGCGGTAAAGCCAATGGGGCGGGATGTCGGGTGAGTCGGTCTCCAGCACCAGGGATTCCAGGGGCAGCTCGGTGGCCAGACGCCGCAGTTGCAAGGCCCGGTCGTAGGTGAGCGCCCCGCCGAAGCCCAGCTTGAACCCCAGGTGCAAAAAGGCCTCGGCCTGCTGGAAGCTGCCGTTGAAGGCATGGGCGATGCCTCGCCAGGCCCCTGCCCCGGAACCGCCGACGGAACGCAAAGCAGCCAGCAAGGCATCGGCAGAACGGCGCACATGCAGGATCACCGGCAGTTCAAACTGCCGTGCCAGCCGCAGCTGGGCCCGGTAGAACTGCTGCTGTCGCGCCATGTCCAACCCGGGAACAAAGCCGTCCAGACCAATCTCACCCACAGCCACCAGGCGCGGATCGGGGTGGGCCACCTGCAGGGCCTGGGCCAGCCGCTCGAGGTCGGCCTCTTCGGCCTGCGGCGTGTACAAGGGATGGATGCCCAGGGCATAGCTGTCGCGATGGCGGTGCGCCAGCTGCTGCACCGCCTCGAAATGGGCCACAGCGACCGCCGGCAGCACGCAGTGCGCCACCCCGGCGGCACGGGCCTGCTGACGCACCTGATCAACGTCGGCGGCCAGTTCGGGGGCATCGAGGTGGCAATGGGTGTCTAGCCAGAACAACATGCTGCGATGATGCCTCATGCGGCCTGACCTCGTGCCCTCACCCCCATGCAGACGCAGACAAACCATGCTAATGTTTTGCCCAGGCGCCGACGCCGTGCCGGCGCCTCAGGACACAGGTGACCCCATGCGCAGGCCCGCCTTGTACATCCCACCCCGCCCCGCCGCGGCAGCTGCAGACGCGGGCCCACCCGCGTCAATGCCCCCGGGGGGCGAAACCCACGCCCCACCACGGCCGCGATCGGTGGCCCATCGATCGGGGCTCCCGCGCAAGCGGTTGGCGACGGGCCTTATGGCCATGGCCTTGCTCTTGGCGGGACTGTTGCTGGGATGGCATCTGAGCCCCAGGCCAGCCCCACTGACCCAGCAGGATATTGATGCCGCTGTGCGACACAGCCTGGAGACACAGCCCCTGCGCTCGCCCGTGGCGCTGGCCGCCGAGCGGGTGGCGCCATCGGTGGTCCGGGTGGTGGGCCAAGCCCCTGCCAAGCCAGGCCAGGCCCCCCGCAAAGAGCGGCCGCGGGTTGAGGAGGGGCCCGAGACCAGCATGGGCACGGGCGTGGTGCTGGTGGACACTGGCCTGATCCTGACCAACCTCCATGTGGTCAGGGGCGCCAGTCGCATCGGCCTGCTTTTCAGCGACGGGATGAGCGCCGAGGCGACCCTGGTGGCCACCCGCCCCGAACAAGACCTGGCCGTGCTGCAGGCCAGCCGCGTGCCCAACGACCTGGTGGCGGCCACCCTGGCCAGCAGTAGCAGCCTGCGCCCGGGAGACACCGTGGGGGTGATCGGCTTTCCGTTCGGGATCGGACCCTCGGTATCCGCCGGCGTGGTGTCCGGTCTGGACCGCGAATTCGAATCACCCCAGGGACGCCGCCCCCTGAACCACATGATCCAGTTCGATGCGGCGGCCAACCCGGGCAACTCGGGCGGGCCGTTGTTCAACGCACAGGGCGAGGTGGTGGGCATCGTGACCGCGATCCTCAATCCGAGTGCGGCCAAGACCTTCATCGGCATCGGCTTCGCCGTGCCGATCGAAAGCGCCGCCACCGCAGCGGGCATGCCCCCTTTCTGACCCCACCTGCCAGGACACGGAGCCCGCCCATGAACCCACCGCCCCAAGACATGGAATTCGACACGGCTCGACTGATGGAGCACCTGCTCTACGAGGTCAAGCGTGTGGTGGTCGGGCAGGACCTGTTTCTGGAGCGCGTGATGGTGGCCTTGCTGGCTCAAGGCCATCTTCTGGTCGAAGGCGTACCGGGTCTGGCCAAGACCCTGACCGTGAAGACACTCGCGCAAACCCTGCAAGGCCAGTTCAAGCGCATCCAGTTCACGCCTGACCTGATGCCCGCCGATCTCGTGGGCACTCGCCTGTTCAACCCGCGCAACGGGGAGTTCAGCACCGCCCTGGGGCCGGTGTTCACTCACCTGCTGCTGGCCGATGAAATCAACCGTGCACCGGCCAAGGTGCAAAGCGCCCTGCTGGAGGTGATGCAGGAGCGCCAGGTGACGCTGGCGGGTGAATCCCACCGGGTCCCCGACCCCTTTCTGGTGATGGCGACCCAGAACCCGATCGAGACCGAAGGCACCTACCCGCTGCCTGAGGCCCAACTGGATCGCTTCATGATGAAGGTGAACATCGGCTACCCGAGCGAAGCCGAGGAATTGATCATCGTGCAACGGATGATGGCGCCGCCTGTGACCGTGCAGCCGGTGACGGACATGGCAACCCTGGCGGCGCTGCAGACCCGGTGCCGCCAGGTCTATCTGGACCCGGCGCTGCTGCAGTACGCCGTGCGCTTGGTGGCGGTCACCCGGCAACCGGCCAATTACGGGCTGAGCGAACTGCAGCGCTGGCTGAGCACCGGGGCCAGCCCCCGGGCGACGATCGCGTTGGCAGAAGGGGCGCGCGCCCTGGCGCTGATGCGCGGCCGCAGCTACGCCCTGCCAGAAGATCTGACGGATCTGGTGCCGGAGGTGCTGCGACACCGCCTGACCCTGTCCTATGAGGCCCAGGCCGAAGGGCACAGCCCCGACGCCCTGATCAGCCGCCTGATGAGCCATGTGAGCCCGCCCCACCGAGTCCTGCAGCATGCGCCGTCAACCTCTGAAACCCACTGATCCGCCCGCTCCCAACGGACCGGCCCTGCCACCGTTGGACTGGCCGGCCCTGAAACGGCTGGAAGGCTGGCGAGCGGGTCCCTACCTGGGTCTGCGGCGTGGCCAAGGTCTGGATCTGGCAGACCTGCGCGAGTACCAGGCCCATGACGAGGTACGTCACATCGACTGGAACGCCACGGCGCGCCTGAACGAGCCCCAGGTGCGACTGTTTCATGAAGAGCGCGACACGAGCGTCTGGTTTCTGGTCGATCAGAGCCGCTCGATGCAGTTCGGTTCGGGTCACCTCACCAAGGCCTCCCTCGCCCACAGCCTGATCTGGGGCCTGGCCACGCGCTGGCTGCGTCAAGGTCACCGGGTGGGCATGCTGGGCTTCGATGAGCTCGACCCGCCGCGCCTGCGCCAAAGCGCCCGTGCCCTGGGCGGCAGGCGCGGAGCCGCTCAACTCCGCCATGCCCTGCAGCCCGCGCCACGCCCGGCCAGCCGCGGACATCGGCAGCAACACGCCACCGACGGGACACGCCAACAGGCCCTGGCCCGGGCGCTGCGCCAGGCCGGTGCGTCGCTGCGCCAGCGGGCGATCGTGCTGGTGCTGAGCGACTTCCAGGAGCAATCCGATTGGGAACACCTTTTGGGCCGACTGGCCCTGCGGCACGATGTGGTGGCCTTTCAGGTGGTTGACCCGTTGGAGCTGGCCCTGCCCGACCTTGGGCTGCTGCACCTTCAAGACGCCGAAAGCGGTGCCAGCTTGTGGGTGGACAGCCACGACCGCCTGCTGCGCGAACGCTTCGCCCGTGCAGCCGCCGAGCGCAGCGAGCGGCTTCGCGAGGCCTTCCATCGAGCGGGTGTCGACGCCCTGGCCTTGAGCACGGAGGGCGATTGGGTCGCCGACTTGCTGCGCTTCGTGCGCTTGCGCAGCGGACGGCCGGTCCTGGTCAACCGGCCCGATGGGATGCCGTCCTCCGAGGGGGCCGTCGCATGAGCTTTCTGTGGCCCCAGATGCTGTGGCTGCTGGCCTTGTGTCCGCTGGCGGTGCTGGCTTACGTGGGGCTGCTCCGGCGCCGTCCGGTCGCCACGCGCTATCCGGGCCTCGGCCTGCTACAGCAGGCCCTGCCGCCAGGCCGTCGCTGGCGGCGGCACCTGCCGCCGATCCTGCTGCTGCTGGCCCTGACGACCTTGTTGCTGGCCGCGGCGCGGCCGGTGGCGCAGATCAGCCTGCCCAGTGAACAGCAGACCTTGCTGCTGGTGATGGATGTCTCGGGCAGCATGCGCGCCACCGACGTCAAGCCCAACCGTTTGGCTGCGGCTCAGGAGGCCGCCAAGGCCTTCATCCGCAGCCTGCCCAGGCAGGTTCGCGTGGG
Source organism: Curvibacter sp. (assembly GCA_003987795.1). GTDB lineage: Bacteria > Pseudomonadota > Gammaproteobacteria > Burkholderiales > Burkholderiaceae_C > Curvibacter. Next base: position 3,655 of record RXJO01000544.1, on the reverse strand, counting down.
CATCGTGGCCTTTGCCGGCAGTGCCCAACTGGCCCAGGCCCCCACCCGCAACCACGAGGATCTGTTCCTGGCGATCGAAGGGTTTCAACTGCAGCGGGGCACGGCCACCGGCAATGGGCTGGTGGTGGCATTGGCCACCCTGTTTCCTCAGGCGGGCATCGATCTGGCCCGCTGGGGAACCAGCGGGCCAGCGGTAGGCGGCACCGCCGCAGGTCCGCTGGGCAGTCGGGATGCCGTCGGCCAGCCGGCCTGGACACCGGTGCCAGCCGGCTCCTACACCACGGCCGCCATCATCATGCTGACGGATGGTCAGCGGACCACCGGCGTGGACCCCCTGGATGCGGCCCGGGTGGCGGCGGAAAGAGGCGTCCGGGTCTACACCGTGGGCGTGGGCACTTTGGAGGGCGAGAACGTTGGTTTCGAGGGCTGGTCGATGCGAGTTCGCCTGGACGAAGACACCCTCAAGGCGGTGGCTGCCCGCACCCAGGGCGAGTACTTTCATGCCGCTTCGGCCGAGGCCCTGCAGCAGATCTATGAATCGCTGGGATCCCGCCTGGCCCTGGAAACCCATGAGACCGAGATCAGCGCCTTGTTCGCACTGGCTGCGGCCGCCTGGGTCTTGATGGCCGCGGGTTTCTCCTTAGCCTGGTTCGGCCGCGTGGCTTGAAACCCACTGTCGGCAACTGAGCCAGCGCAAGCCGGGACGCGAAACCCGTGCAAGCCGTCAATCTGATGCGCCATGGTGCGCAGTTGGGGCTAGACTGTGTTTTTCTTTGCCACAAGTGGAAATCGCCATGACCTCAGAAGCCCAACGAGAGATCGACGAGCGCACGAACCTGACCAGCAGCAACAAGTTCGAGCTGCTGTTGTTCCGCCTGGGCAAGGATGCTCATGGTGAGAAATCCGAGCTTTTCGGCATCAATGTCTTCAAGGTGCGCGAGATCGTGGAAATGCCCAAGATCACCGCCATCATCGGTGCCGCCAAAGGGGTTTTGGGGGTGGTGAACCTGCGTGGCCAGGTGATCCAGGTGATCGACCTGCCCTTCATCGTCGGATGCCAGCCGGTGACCGGCTTGAACATCATGCTGGTGGCCGAGTTTGCCCGCCACACCATCGCCTTCGCGGTCGAGGCCGTGGAAGAAATCGTGCGCCTGGACTGGACTCAGGTTCTGGCCGCCGAAGGCAATGCCGCCTCGGGCATGGTGACCAGCATTGCCCGCCTGGACGGAGATGTCGACAACACCCGCCTGGTGCAGGTGCTCGATGTCGAAGCCATCCAACGCCGTGTCAGCCCCACACCCGATCAGGAAGTGAACCCGAGCACGATCGGCCCTTCACTGCACCTGCGTCCTGGCAGCGTCGTGCTGGCGGCCGACGACTCGCCCATGGCCCGCACGCTGATGGAAAAGAGCCTGGAGGCCATGGGTGCCCCCTTCGTGATGACCCGCAGCGGCAAAGAGGCTTGGGAAACCCTGCAAAGCATCGAGGCCGATGCGCGCAAGGAAGGCCTGACGATCCGGGACAAGGTGGCCCTGGTTCTGACCGACCTTGAAATGCCGGAGATGGATGGCTTCACGCTGACCCGCAACATCAAGCAGGATGTTCGGTTCAGCGGTCTGCCGGTGGTGATTCACTCCTCACTGTCGGGCACGACCAACGAAGATCACGTCAAGAGCGTGGGTGCCGACGCCTACGTGGCCAAGTTTGCCCCGGCCGAGTTGGCCCAGGTGCTGCGCTCAGTGATGAGCCGCTGAGCCTCTCCCCTCACCTTCTGGTCGGGCTCCTCGCCCGAGATGGTGTGAGTTTTGTGCATTGTGCCCCGCCGAGACGGGGCGAGTTGCTACCTTGTCGCGGCTGCCACCCTGGCCGCCTCGCCCCAGACACTGGGGCGGGCTCTGATCGACAAAGAGGACTTGGCCGATGCGCCCACCCAAAAGACATTCCTGGCCCCTTTGGGGCTTTTGCATAGTGAGCAGCCTACTCTTGAGCGCCTGCGATGGCGTCGGCTCCGATGCACCGATCGGTGGCACGTTGAGCGGGCTGCCTAGTGGCCAGCAGATCGTGCTTCAGAACAATGCCGGCGACGACCTGACGCTCAAGCGAGATGGCGACTTCAGGTTTGACACCCGTGTGAAGGCGGGCGACCGCTACAGCATCAGTGTTCTCACCCAGCCTGTCGGCACGACTTGCGCTGTGAGCCAGGGCAGTGGCAAGGTGAACAGCCGGGGGGACGGGGTATTTGATGTGAAGGTGAGCTGCGATACCGGGCCATCGCTGGGCGGTACGCTGTCCGGCTTGCAGGCGGGTACCAGCGTCACACTGAGCAACAACGGGATCCTGCTGACGCTGACTCAGAACGGGCTCTTCCAGTTCAAGAATTCGCTGCCACCGGGCACGGGCTATCAGGTGACGGTGGCCCAGCAGCCTTTTCAAGGCAAGTGTTCTGTGAGCAACGCGAGCGGCAGCGTTGTGGCGGGCAAGCTCTCGCTGGTGAGTGTGGACTGTCAGTGAGTGAGCAGGGCGGGCGATCAAGCTGGCGGCTGAAGTGCCGATAAGCAAGACAGGCCCAGGCACCCCAGATCCGGGCGAAGCCCCTCAAAGCCTCCAATTGACGGGTGATCACCCCTCTTTTCCAGGGATGGCCCGCGCGCCAGAAGCAGACCATGGAGGCACGTGTTCCTGCGTCATGACCGCGCTCACCCGAGGGTGACGGGTGAGGCAGGCCCCACGGTCCATGCCATGAACATTCTGAGACTCCGCATCCGGCCAGACGCTCCCATCAACCTGCATGCGCCGCTGATCCGGCAGGCCCCGTCTGTGGTCACCGTCAGCCACCGTGTCCAAGGCTCGGGCAACCGAGCGCCGGCCCAGGAGGCGCCTGAAGCTTCACCCCAAACCCAGTCGGTGTCTGCCCACGGTGGATCCGACCCGCTCTCGGCTGCCGCCTGAGGCGACCGGTCGGTCTGGCAGTCCACCCGGCCGACTCCAGCGCGCCTGGGAGTCACCGAGGGCCGCGACCGGGCTCACAGATTGAATTGCCGCCGAAACGCTTCGGCGAAGGGCGCGCCGCCACTGAGCGAGAGCGTGACGGTGTGGCGTACCCTCTCGCCCTCAGGGTCCAGGTCGTCGGCGAGCAGACGGGCGTTGTGAAGGTCGATGGACAAGCTTCGGGCGGGCTGTGTTTCACGCCACGCCTGCAGATCCACGTCCCAGGCACCACCCTCGTCCAGGGGGCGTTCCAGGCCGAACGCCTGCCGAGCCCAGGCCAGAACAGCAGCGGCTTCAGTCAGTACCAGGGACAGTTGATCAGGCCAGACCGATGCCATGGCATCGAAAGTCACGCCCTCATCGGTGTCTTCACTGGCGTCAAAGTCCAGCCAATCCAGCGTCATGTGGAGACCTCGGTAGGCTGGGCCACCGGCTCTTCGGCCAGGCACCCCCTCACCAGCCGCATCTGGCGGGCACATCTAGCCGCCAAGGTCTCATCATGGGTGACCATGACAAAGGAGGTGCCCTGATCACGAGCCAGTTGCAACATCAACTGGAACACCTGCTCGGCGGTGCCACGGTCCAGGTTGCCCGTGGGCTCATCTGCCAGAACACAGGCCGGCTGGGCCACCAAGGCCCGGGCGATTGCCACGCGTTGACGCTCGCC
>RXJO01000193.1:5776-11833 GCA_003987795.1 Curvibacter sp. | reverse complement strand
CAAGATCTCCCTGGGGGCCCTCAGCCCGATCGAATACCGGGTGAGTCTTGGACTTGCGGCATAAAACCAGTCCAAGTTTTTATCCGCACCCCCTCCTGGGGGTTAGTGGGTCACTTCCAGATGGAAATCAACATGATGGCGAACAATTGCTGCTTGAGGCTGATTGCTGCCTCCCGATGCGAGGGCGCGCGTTGGCGGCTTTCAATGCATTGCAATCATGCCTCGCCGAGGTGTAGCCTGCGAGCAGAGACGGCATTTTTCTTGGGAGGATGTTGTGACAACAGACTATTCCGCACTGAGTGAGGATAGGGACTACTTCGAACCGCTGCCTGCTGGTGTCTGGCTAATGGACGACCACAAGTGGGCTCTGCTCATCTGGGAGCAGCACCGCCTGCGGGCAAGTGGGGGGCGCTACTCGCTGATACACGCCGATTACCACTGGGATTCGACCGACGACTTTCGCGACGACGAAGATGCCCAGGCCGAACTCGATGCAGCGGATTCAGACGGCATTCGAGCCATGACCGCTGTCGGCGAGCGCATCACCTACGACTCGTTCATCGCGCCCGCTGTGCGTCGAGGGCTGCTCTCGGAAATCCACTTCTACTGCTTGCAGAACGATAGCGAGCCTCTCGATAAGAGCCTGTGCGAAGAGTTCAAGACGCCGCAACATCTGCACGATGATGCAGCCAGCTTGGCTAACGCCGTGACAGTCGGGCCGCTCTTCTTCGACCTGTGCCTGGACCTTTTCAACCGCACCGACAACTTTGAAGAAGGCGACCTCTGGTCGGATGCCGAGGTAATTTCGTTCCTCGAAACAATCAAGCACCACATTCAAGCCGCCGAGCTGGTGACCATCTCGCTGTCGTTTGGGTACTCGGGGTCAGTGGACGACACACGGCACCTAGCTGAGCTGGTTGTGCCGCGTATGGTGGGGTGGCGAACGTAGCGGTCTTACAGCTCGCAGTACGGGCTTCTCGAGGTCGTCCTGACCTCGAGAACTCTAAACTGCTGGTCTGCCGCTTCCACTGTCACCCATCGGGGGGTCGCGGAGCGTTGGGCTGCAACGAGACGACGCATTGGTAATCCTGCGCGCCTCCTCTGCGTCCCGCCAACAGGCTGGAGCTGACTAGAAGTCCGGACGCCGGAGGAATCGCTTCTTCGCCAAATCAGAGACTTCTTCGGCGAATCTCTCAACGGCGCGGCTAAGCTCCTCGATCTCCGTGTTCGTCACGTCAACTTCCTCGCCGTCCTTTGTTCGACCGCTGCGATGCACGATGTCATGCCGCTTTACAAGGGCATCGTCGAACACTTTCACGCTTGGGAGGGCGATTCCTAGGCCGCTCTTGTAAATCGCGCCCACCTTGTCCCATCGATGCCAGACCGTGTTCTGCAGATGACCTTTGACGTGGGCCCGAATGTTCTCGTGACGTTCGAAGACATCCCCCAACTTGATCTGCTCATCACGGATTGCCGGCAGCTTCGTCACGCAGCCCCGCAGCGCATCGTCGCTCGCCTCGATCCAGTGTTGCGATAACTCCCAGAGAAATGACTCGAGGACGCCGATCACGGCGCCGAAGACGAGCCTGCGTGCAAGCGCTAGAGCTTCCGCTCCGCCCTGAAGGTCAAGAACTTGGCGGCAGTCGGTTAAACGCTTGCGAACTCGTCGAAATGGTTCATCAGCATCTACGAGTTCTAGGTCGAAACGCGCGTCATAGTCGTCCGGCGGCTCTCGCCTGATCGGCGCCCACTGGTCTCCGACCTCGTCGACCATCTCGTCGATCACCTGCTCGATCAGCGTGTTGTCAACGATACCGCCGAATCGCCCGTGCAATTCGGTGGACGGGTTGTATGGCCCCCCGTCAACGAACAGGTACCCACCCTCGCGACCGTTGTACGGTGTCTCATGGGCTGGGTCGCAATATCGAGCGTGGAACCAGGCCCGCATGGCGATCAACTGGTGCTCTTCCTCCGCTGATCGAAGCCAGTGGTCGTTAGGGTCAAACAGCTCCTCTACGTCGAATAGGTGCCCCATCGCCTCTGGCGGTAGGTTCGAAATGTCGTCGCCATCGTCCATGTAGTCATGCCAGCCCACTCTTTTCTCCCAAAACGTCAATCATCCTACCGGGCATTGTCATCTCGCTCAGCCACCTCGCAGACTGCTTCCCAGCTCCGCACCCTACAAAGCAATGGTCCACTTCGGGTCGACCGTGCTCTGTCGCCAAGCCAGAAGCAAGGCATCGCTAAACAAAGGCGTCGAAGGTCAACATTGCGACGCATCGCGGTCTTTTGCCGTGTCTTGCGTGGATGACGGCTCTCGCTGCATAGTTGCCGGCCGACTTTTGTCGGACGGCTTCAGTCTGGTTGCAGACATACGGGAAGCGTGCGCGAATGAGTACTGTCGGCCAGGAGCGGTCTGTGGCGGCAGGTGAAAGCGGGCGCTCAACGTTCGACGTAAGGGGTGGCCCAAGGCGGGCGAAGACCGCTGTAGTACGCCCCTTGACGGACGGGTTAGGCGGCTCTTGGCGCATAGAGTGGAGAAGCCCAGTTGTTCTCCTCCAACCACCGACGAAAGCCATCGTTCTCCCTGCCACCCAAATTGATGACAAACTCAACACCAAAGATCGAGATAACGAGGTACGCCTCTGAGGATCGGGTGAACAAGATGTCGAACTCGTGCAGCAGTTCAAAGGACTGGTCGCCTTCCTCAAATATGGCATTCACAGCGTGGAGCGTTCGAACCGTGAACGGCCAATCTGGGCCTTCGTTGTAGCGTGCGAACCTGCGTAGTTCGTCGAGGGCAGCCAGATTTACAAGCTCATCATTCCAGCCTTGCACGGACAGCGTCTTGAACGCGAGTACTTCGAGGCCCACTTTTGCCAAGAACCTGCCCATCTGTCGATAGTTGGGACGTTCCATTCCATCTGCGGGCTGCCAAGCAGGAAAGCGCCCCCGCTTGTTCGGAACAGCCATGTCCGCCCGCAGAAGCCGAAACATGGGCGACTCAAGGAGCTGACGTTCTACCTTCCGCGCGAAGTATTGGTTGCAGGCATCGCACACGGCACCGACCGGAAGCACATGCTCGACGTTGCCCAGAGACTCCGGAACGATGTGCTCCACGGACCGTGAGGTCGACGAGTCGGCTTTGCAAAAAAGGCAACGCAATTTACTCTCCTTCAACTCTCGGTTATTGGCTAGTGAAGTCCGTATCTTTCGAGAGTCGTTTCAACCATGCCTCCACTTCCTGGGCAGTCGGTGAATCGAGAGTCTTCAAGGGAATGCCCAACGCATCTGCGACCTCTGCGCTGTGCACGTCCTCGGCCTTGCTGAATTCGGCTAGTTCTGCCTCAGACCAGCTCATGTCCTGCCTTGCATGCAGGCGCTTCAGCATGACAGGCACCGGACTACGAATCAATAAGACAGATGAGCACCCCAACTCCCGGAACACTTCGATAGGCAGCCTCTCATGAGTGCCTGGCGCCCGTCGAAGCACGAAGTGACCGTCTATGACGAGCAACGCTCCACTTTCTCGGATACGTCTGACGGCCGAAATGAGCGCTACTTGGTTCTGGTCTACGTCCGAGACCATCTTCGTACCATCCCAGGTGGCCTGTCCGCGCTCCTCTTTGATGAGTTGACTGGCAGTGGCATACACAAACCCCAGCTTCTGACATGCTGGCTTGGTTGCAAAAGTCTTACCCGCACCGTGGACTCCTGCGACGAAAATGGTCATTGGAGTTCCTCGCGAAGGCCGAATTGCTTGCCGATGCGGCGCAGCTCGGTTGCAGTCAAGTAGCGAAAGGACTGCGGTGGGCGGAATCCCTTGAACAACGCCTTCGGCCGAATCGGCTTCTCCGGACGGGTCAACTTTCCCAGCAAGATGCCGTAGGCTTGGCTCTTACCTGCGAAATACTCCATCAACTCCTTGCGAGCTAGACCCGGTCCACGCACGCGGCATTTGGTCCAGACGGATGCCGGTGACGCGATAACGGTCCCCTCAATCTCCACAATTCCGACCAGGCACTGGACCGGAGAGCTCGAATAAATGACAGCCAGGCCAACGGGCTCGGCAGCCCACGATCGACGGAACTCTACAGTCTTCGTCCCCGCGTATATTTGCTCGGCAAACCTTGGTCTGACGGAAAGCAGCACTGCCCTAGGCCCCTGCGGCTGCAAGCACTCTTGAAAACGCGTCATCGGAAATCTTGGTGATAGATTGAATGTTGCCAGTGACCACCCCGTCATCTAATAGACGTTTGAGGGCAGGCGGTGCTGGGAAGTGTTTTACGAGCCGAAAGAGGATGACCTTCGTTGGTCGAGTGGCCATGTCTTCAATATCTTTGATGCTGTAGACGGTGCGCCTACTGACCATGGCGGCGATGCTCGCCGCATCGCTGTGCACTGCAAACTGATCCACGACGCCGAGCGAGGTAACTGCCTGTTCATCCTCTGACCTGTAAAACAGCAACACGTCACCTGGTCCAATCTGATTGGATGCCGCATGGCAAAGATAGGCCAGCTTGATGGCATTGCCCACACTCCCTTGGGGTGCAAAGAGTTCAGATTGAAGTGCCTGATAGTCGGGAAAGAGTATCCGATGGAAGTCCTGCTTGATCGGTACTAGAAACTTCTGGACCTGGTGACCGTACTGGTAGTGAGGATAGAAGCGTCGGACAAATTCGAGGGCAGAGAGATCTCTGGTGTCCGGGGCACTGATCGGATGCCGTTTTACGAAGACCCGGTCCGGCCCATAAGAGCCAACATCATCAAAGCCAAAGTCGACAAGGAGGTTGACGAGGTAGGCATGCTTTTCCACGTCGGCATGGATGAATATGTGTTCGCAGGCATTTTCGGTGCCGTAGCGGAAAGCGGCCTTCAGAAAGAGTTCGCCAATCTTGCGCCCACGTACGCTTTGGCCAACTTTGAATGTGCAGAGCTTAAGGGCCTTGCCATCTAGCCGCTTGCCCGCGTTGGTAACGGTTTCGTCAGTTTGAACATCGTATATGCAGATCGCACCAAGTGCGCCGGTCTCGTCTCGGTATGTCCACGCTTTCCGGCTTTCTCTTGCTTTTTCCCGAAACCATTCATCGAAACCGTCATATCCTGCGCGAAGACTGTTGAAGAAGGCGTCCGCAAGCTCTGGCGTTAAGCTGTGCAGCGGAACATCGTCGATATTCGGCAGAGCAACTTCGTATGGCTGATGTAGCCTTCGCAACCAGTCTTCGGCAGTTTGAATGTTGTAGGTTCGGTGAGCTAGGCCGCGTGCTCGAGCTTTCGTCAGAAGACCTTTGTCTTCTGTGACGAGCGCATGTGCTGCGTCGCACTCGAGGGCGTACAGAATTTCGTTGTCACAGGCGTCGTTTGGACTTGTTGCAGACGTATTCCAAGGGCATTTGACGGGTCGCTCTAGAGCGGGGAATCGACGGACATGTTCCAAGTTCCTGCTGCGGCGGCCTGGGTCAGCGTCTCTTTCGAAGTCTTCGATGCTGGCGGGGTGATAAACCAACTTGTGCCCACCTACCAACGCTAGCCGATGGAAATTTGCTAAGTTGTCATCTAGGACCGCATACGAATCTTGCAGTGGTATCAGGATGTTGGTGTCGAGTAGAAACGTAAGTTGCTTCGGCACAGATCTCCTCCCTGGAGTCAGTCAGATTTCGGATCTCAGCGCGTTTGCCCCATATCCGCATTTGATGATTGATATTTTGATGCCTCAGAGCAATCTTAAGACTATCCAATCCGTAAGGCCAAACCCAGCGTAGACGCCGACACCGCCAGCGTCATGAGAGGCTGGCAATGAGAAAGCTGGTAAGTGCTGAACTGTATTGATCCAGCACTTTCTGCACAGTTTTGCTGCAGGCCAAAGCTTTTGATCAGGGCCAAGCTCGGCAACACCAGCACCTGCCCAACGCACCCCACCCACCCCATCCCTGGCATACTCCCCCCGTCTCGCCCACCCAGCGAGACGAGGTTTGACAGCCTCTTGAACCACTGCAGAAAAGCGTGTTGCCCACCGGCCTGACGAAGCTTCCACCGTCAGCACCGGTCTGGTGACGT
>RXJO01000193.1:0-5726 GCA_003987795.1 Curvibacter sp. | reverse complement strand
CTTCGCATGTCAAAACCGAAACGCCATCCATCCCAGCCAGCCTCAGCCAGGCAGCGCCGCGCCAGCCGGCACCTTCTCTCGGCAGACCAGCCGCCCGAATCCCCACAGCGGCATGCCATGCCCCACATCCTCGCCATCGCCGACGCCCTCTACCCCGTGCGTGAGGCCGTGCAGGCCTATGCCGCGTTGGCGCATTTGTTGGTGAACCAGCCCCATGACCACAACGACACGCCCGAGGCGGCTGAGCTGGGGCGTTTGCTGGGCTTGATGAATGAGGGCTTGGCGCAGCGGGTGGCGCTGGCCTGTGCGCAGACCGAGGCGGCACAGGGGGCCCTGGGCTGACTCCGTGCCCCCCTTGGGCGGGGGCATCAGGCCGCGTCTGGTCGGCCCAGCATCAGGTCCAGGTTCTGCACGGCGGCGCCGGATGCGCCTTTGCCCAGGTTGTCGAACACGGCGGCCAGCAGCACCTGGTCGGGGGCTTCTTGGCCCAGCACGGCCAGGCGCAACTGGTTGGTGCCGTTGAGGGCCTCGGGGTTAAGCGTCTGCAGGGCCTGGGTTTGGTCTGGGGTCAGCAGCTCGATGTGGCGGTGGCCGGCGTAGTGGCGGGCCAGGGCCTGGTGCAGGGTGGCGGCGTTGGTGCCGGGGGCTAACTGGCGCAGGTGCAGGGCCACGGTCAGCACGATGCCTTGCCTGAAGGCGCCGTAGGCGGGCACAAAAGCAGGGCGGGTGCTCAGGCCGGCGTGTTGCTGGATCTCGGGGGTGTGTTTGTGTTGCAGGCCCAGGCCGTACACCTGCAGGGCAGGGGGGCGCTGGCCTTCGGATGCTGCGTTTTCAAAGGCCTGCACCTGGGCGCGCCCGCCGCCTGAGTAGCCCGAGATGGCGTGGATGTTCAGCGGGGTGTCGGCGGGCAGCAGGCCGGCCTGCACCAGGGGGCGCAGCAGGCCGATGGCGCCGGTGGGGTAGCAGCCGGGGTTGCTCACGCGCTGGGCCTGGGCAATGCGGCTGGCCTGGCCCGGGGCCATTTCGGCAAAGCCGTAGACCCAGTGCGGGTCGGTGCGGTGGGCCGAGCTGGCGTCGATCAGGCGCACGGCGGGGTTGCGCACCAGGGCAGCGGCTTCGCGGGCGGCGGCATCGGGCAGGCACAGGATGGCGATGTCGCAGCTGTTGAGGGCTTCGGCGCGGCGGGCCGGGTCTTTGCGCTCGGCCTCGGGCAGGGTCAGCAGGCGCAGGTCGGTGCGGCCACGCAGGCGTTCGTGGATCTGCAGGCCGGTGGTGCCTTGGTCGCCATCGATGAAAACAACAGGGGTCATGAACAGGCTCCTTCACTTTTGTGGGGGGATGGCCCTCATCTTGGTGCTCTGCCTAAAATAAGAAAAGTTGAATTTCATGAAGGATTGGTTTGTGAAAGCTGAACGTCATGCGTGAGCTGAGCCTGGACCGCCTGCGCACCCTGGTGGCCATCGTCGACCTGGGTTCGTTCGCTGCGGCGGCCCGTTCGCTGAACTTGGCGCCGCCCACCGTCAGCCTGCATGTGGCCGAGCTGGAGGAGCGCATTGGCGCGCCGCTGCTGTTGCGCCAGCGCGGCCAGGTGCAGCCCTCGGGCATTGGCGAGACGCTGGTGGCGCGGGCGCGCCGCCTGCTGGCCGATGTCGATCACGCACTTGATGAGGTGCGCGGCCAGGTCGAGGGGCGCACGGGGCGGGTGCGGCTGGGGGCTTCGACCGGCGCGATTGCGCACCTGCTGCCGCAGGCGCTTGAGCAGCTGGGCCGCGAGCACCCGGGCATCGATGTGCAGGTGGCGGTGCTCACCTCGCAAGAGACGCTGTCGCGCCTGGCCGGGGGGCGGCTTGATATCGGCCTGGTGGCCTTGCCCCAGCCCGGCATCGACGGCCTGCAGGTGCAGCCCTGGCGGCGCGATCCGGTGATGGCCTTTGTGCCGGCGGCCTGGGGCCGCACGCCGGCCCGCATCACCCCGGCCTGGCTGGCCGAGCGCCCGCTGATCCTCAACGATGCCAGCACGCGCCTGTCACGCCTGACGGCCGAGTGGTTTGCCGGCGCCGCGCTGCGCCCCACGGCCCGGATCGAGCTCAACTACAACGATGCCATCAAGAGCCTGGTGGCGGCCGGTTATGGCGCCACGCTGCTGCCGCATGAATCGACCGCGCCGCCGCCTGACCCGCGCATCCGCATGCTGCCGGTGCGCCCGGCCTTGTGGCGGCCGCTGGGGCTGGCCTGGCGCAGCGGTGCGCTCGAGCCGGCCACCGAGGTGGTGCTGGCGGTGTTGCGCGGGTTCAGGCAGGGGTGAATGCGGGTGCGGGAGGTGGTGCGGGAGGTGGTGCGGAAGGGGCGGGAAGGGTGCCTGGCCGCAGCGCAGCTCAGGCCGCCAGGTCGCCCGCCAATGCCGACCGGTTGCGCCCGCCTTGCTTGGCCTGGTAGAGCTCTTTGTCGGCGCGTTGCAGCAGGGCGTCGAACGAGCCGTCTTCGGGGCTAAGTGAGGCGATGCCGATGCTCACGGTGAACCTCACCGGGGTGCCGTCGTCGCCTCTGACCGTGTCGGTGGCCTCGGCCCGGGCGCGCAGGCGCTCGGCGATCAGTTGGGCGCCGGCCGAGTCGGTTTCGGGCAGGATGAGGGCGAACTCATCGCCGCCAAGCCGGCCGCACAGGTCTTGCCCGCGGATCACCGATTGGGTCAGTTGGGCCAGCTCCTGGATCACCCGGTCGCCCACCGGGTGGCCCCAGCGGTCGTTGATGGTCTTGAACCGGTCGATGTCGAGCATCAGCACCGACAGCGGGTGGCCATAGCGCCGCGCACGGTCGAACTCGCGGTCGGCCACGTCCATAAAGTGGCGGCGGTTGGCGATGCCGGTCAGGGTGTCGGTATTGGCCAGCTGGCGCATTTCTTCGCGTTGGCGCCGGGTGGCCCGTTGCACGCGCAAGGCCATCAACGCCAGGGCCGACAGCACGATGTAGCCGGCCCCGAACTGCCAGGCCCGGTGTTGCCAGCCCGACAGCACGCGCGCCCGGTCGAAGCCCACGATCACAATGAACGGAAAGCGCTCCATCCGGCTCAGGCCGAAGATGCGCTCGCGCCCATCGAGGGGCGAGGTGGTGGTGAAGGTGGCCGTGCCTTTGACCTCCGAGAACGGTGGTTCGTTTGGTGGCGGCGAGGTGCGCTGGCCGATGGCCTCGGGCAGCGGCGGGTTGCGGGCCAGCAGGGTGCCCTCGGAGTCGACCAGGGCCAGCACGTCGTCGGGCTCGACATCGATGGCGGCGATCCAGCGCTGGGCGTATTCGAGGTCGACCACCACCATCGCCCCGGCCAGCAGCCGGCCCTCGGGCGAACCCACGGTGCGCGACATCAGCACCACCGAGCGCGCCGAGACCGAGCTGGCCGGCGGCATGTACTGGATGTGCAGGCTTTGGCCGGGCTCGACCCGGCCATCGCTGCAGAAGCGCTGCCGGCTCTTGGTGCCGCGCGCTGGTGTGCGGGCGGTGGCGGCAAAGAGGCAGTCGCCATTGAACAGCACCATGTCGGTCAGGCCGGTCACGGTGTCGACCTTTTCTTTGAGCAGGGCATCGAGCCGGGCCGACACCTGGGCGTCGGGCTGGGGGTAGGCCAGGTCGTGTGCCACGTCGACCCGGCCCAGCACATCGCGCAGCAGGTAGTCGGCGGCCAGGAAGGTGTCACCGAAAGATCGGTTCATCAGCTGGCTCTTGTTGATCGCCAGCCAGGACCGCTCGGCGGTGATGCGGTCACGCTCCTGCATGAAATCGACCACCAGCCAGCTGCCCACCACCAACAGCAGGATCAGCAGCACGCCATAGCTGTCGCCACGGGTCAATGACAGGCGGGATCGCAGGGTGGTCATGGGGTCAGCCCTCGTCTCCGGTGAAGCGGGTTTGCATGCTGAGTGTTGGCACAAACGTGGGGTGATGTCGTTTGGTGAGGTTGCCAGGCCTGCCTGGATGGCCTGCCCTCTACCGCCCGCAGAGGCTGCTTCGGAAGCGTGTTCTTTGTATTGTGGTTGTTACAAAAATGCATGCTAACCGAAGGCGCTGGCTTGGCTCCATGGCGGTTTCCTAAGGGAGCAGTGCTCAACGGCCAGGACCAGGGGGTTGGCTGGCCCGTCGGTGCGATCGGGTGGCTGGGCGGTTGATTCATTGGGTGGCGGAAGGGCTGTCTTGAAAACAGTCATGTGTCTGATAATTGAACGATTGGGGTGACTGGATTTCAGACAATTTTAGGCGTCTTGGCAAGAAACCAAAGGTAAATCAATCACTTACAAGCAGGCATGGCTTGTGCAATGATGGTGCCTGACAGCCAACACAACAGGAGACATCCATGCACCGTCGTGCTCTCATCGGTCTGCCCGCGCTTGCCGCACTGGTCTGCGGCGCTTTCAGCGCTGCCCCCGCGTTCAGCCAATCGGGCGATATCCGCATCGCCCACATCTATAGCAAGACCGGCCCTCTGGAGGCCTATGGCAAGCAGACCCAGACCGGCTTCATGATGGGGCTGGAGTACGCCACTGGCGGCACCATGGCCGTGAATGGCCGCAAGCTGGTGGTGCTCGAGAAGGACGACCAAGGCAAGCCTGACCTGGGCAAGTCGCTGCTGGCCTCGGCCTATTCTGATGACAAGGCCGATCTGGCGGTGGGCCCCACCTCGTCGGGCGTGGCGCTGGCCCTGCTGCCGGTGGCCGAAGAATACAAAAAGGTGCTGATCGTCGAGCCCGCGGTGGCCGACAGCATCACCGGCGACAAGTGGAACAAGTACATCTTCCGCACCGGCCGCAACAGCTCGCAAGATGCGATCTCGAACGCGGTGGCGCTCGACAAGGCCGGCGTCAGCATCGCCACCCTGGCGCAAGACTACGCTTTCGGCCGTGACGGCGTGAAGGCTTTCAAGGATGCGCTCAAGAACGCCAAGCTGGTGCACGAGGAGTACCTGCCCACCAGCACCACCGACTTCACCGCCGGCGCCCAGCGCCTGATCGACAAGCTCAAGGACCAGCCGGGCCGAAAGGTGATCTTCATCATCTGGGCCGGGGCCGGCAACCCGTTCAAGATCGCCGATCTCGATCTGAAGCGCTACAACATCGAGATCGCCACCGGCGGCAACATCCTGCCGGCCATGGCCTCGTACAAGAACTTCCCCGGCATGGAAGGCGCCACCTACTACTACTTCGGCATTCCGAAGAACCCGGTCAACGAGGCCCTGGTGTCGCAGCACTACAAGCAGTTCAAGACCCCGCCTGATTTCTTCACGGCCGGCGGTTTCAGCGCGGCGATGGCGGTGGTGACGGCGCTCAAGGCCACCAATGGCGACACGGCCACCAACAAGCTGATCAAGACCATGGAAGGCATGAGCTTCGACACCCCCAAGGGCAAGATGACCTTCCGCAAGGACGATCACCAGGCGCTGCAGAGCATGTACCACTTCAAGATCAAGGTGGACCCGGCCTTTGCCTGGGGCGTGCCCGAGCTGGTGCGCGAGATCAAGCCTGAAGAGATGAACGTCCCGATCCGCAACAAGCGCTGATCGTCCCGGGTGCCGCAGCCTGACAGCGGCACCTTTTCCTGTGCAACGCTCCCGCAACACCGCCCCGGCCCCGGGGCGGGTTCAGGAACCCTCCACCATGCTGCAAACCCAAGATCTCACGGTCCGCTTTGGCGGGCACGTGGCGGTGAATGCTGTCTCGTGCAGTTTTGCACCCGGCACGCTG
>RXJO01000179.1:23996-50911 GCA_003987795.1 Curvibacter sp. | reverse complement strand
ACCACCTGCACATCAGCACCTTTGAAGGCGGCAACGCCCTGAGCGCTTTCCGGGTTCAGCAACTGCTGCCCCGGCTGCAAGTCATCAACGACCGCATCACCGGCATCGCTGCGCGTTTTGTGCACCTGGTGGCCTCTGAACAAGCGGCCGATGCAGGCACCCGTGAACGCCTGGCGGCCTTGCTGACCTACGGCGACCCTTACACCGGCCCGAGCGAAGGCGAGTTGCTGCTGGTCAGTCCGCGTTTCGGCACGGTGTCGCCCTGGGCCTCCAAGGCCACCGACATCGCTCACAACTGCGGCCTGGCCCTCAAGCGCGTCGAGCGCGTGACCGAATACGTGATCACGCTCAAGCAGCCCCTGCTGGGCAAGGCCTCATTGAGCGACGAACAACGTCAGGCCGTGGCAGCCCTGCTGCACGACCGCATGACCGAGTCGGTGATGTTCGAGCGTGCCCAGGCTGCCGGCCTGTTCACCGAGCTCCAGGCCCAGGCCATGGAATACGTGGATGTGCTGGGTGGCGGCCGCGCCGCCCTGGAGACCGCCAACACCCAGTTCGGCCTGGCCCTGGCCGATGACGAGATCGACTACCTGGTGAACGCCTTCACCGGCCTGAAGCGCAACCCCACCGATGTGGAGTTGATGATGTTCGCCCAGGCCAACAGCGAGCACTGCCGGCACAAGATCTTCAACGCCCAGTTCACCATCGACGGCGTGGCCCAAGAGAAAAGCATGTTCGGCATGATCCGCAACACGCACCAACTGGCGCCGCAGCACACGGTGATTGCCTACTCGGACAACGCCTCGGTGATGGAAGGCCACGCCGTGGAACGCTTCAACGCCGCTTCGGCTCAAGGCCAGTCGGTGGCTTACGCCAAGAGCGAAGCCACCCACCACGTGCTGATGAAGGTGGAAACCCACAACCACCCGACGGCGATTTCGCCCTTCCCGGGGGCCTCGACCGGTGCGGGTGGCGAGATCCGTGATGAAGGCGCCACCGGCCGGGGCTCCAAGCCCAAGGCCGGCATGACCGGTTTCACCGTGTCGCGCCTGGTGTTCGACGAGCAGCAGAGCACCGAGTTCGGCAAGCCCGAGCACATCGCCAGCCCGCTGCAAATCATGGTGGAAGGCCCCTTGGGCGGTGCCGCCTTCAACAACGAGTTCGGCCGTCCCAACCTGGTGGGCTACTTCCGCGAGTACGAACAGACGATAGAGTCTGACGTGGACAGCATCCGCCGCGGCTATCACAAGCCCATCATGATCGCGGGTGGTCTGGGTGTGATCGATGCCCAGCTGACCAAGAAGATCGAGTTTCCGGCCGGCACGCTGCTGATCCAGTTGGGCGGCCCGGGCATGCGCATCGGCATGGGTGGCGGTGCTGCCAGCTCGATGGCCACCGGCGCCAACGCGGCCGAGCTCGACTTCGACTCGGTGCAGCGCGGCAACCCCGAGATCGAACGCCGGGCGCAAGAGGTGATCAACCATTGCTGGGCCCAGGGCGCCTCCAACCCCATCCTCGCCATCCACGATGTGGGGGCAGGGGGCCTGTCGAATGCCTTCCCCGAATTGACCAACGACGCCGGTCGTGGCGCCCGCTTTGACCTGCGCAAGGTGCCCCTGGAGGAATCCGGTCTGGCCCCGAAGGAGATCTGGAGCAACGAGAGCCAGGAGCGGTATGTGCTGGCCATCGCCCCCGAGTCGCTGGAGCAGTTCAAGGCCTTCTGCGAGCGCGAGCGCTGCCCGTTTGCGGTGGTGGGCGTGGCCACCGAGGAACGCCAGTTGGTGCTGAGCGATGAAGGGCAGCCCACCCCCGTTGACATGCCCATGGACGTGTTGCTGGGCAAGCCGCCCAAGATGCACCGTGACGTCAAGACCGTGGCGCGCCAGTTCAAGCCGGTGGACCTGACCGGCGTCAGCCTGCAGCAGGCCGCCATCGAAGTGCTGGCCCACCCGACCGTGGCCAGCAAGCGCTTCCTGATCACCATCGGTGATCGCACCGTGGGCGGCCTGAGCCACCGCGACCAGATGGTGGGCCCGTGGCAGGTGCCGGTGGCCGACTGCGCCGTCACCCTGGCTGACTACAAAGGCTTTGCTGGCGAGGCCATGAGCATGGGCGAGCGCACGCCGCTGGCTTCCCTCGATGCCCCGGCCTCGGGCCGCATGGCGGTGGCCGAGGCCATCACCAACCTGCTGGCGGCCCCCATCGAGCTGCCCCGCGTGAAACTGTCGGCGAACTGGATGGCCGCCTGTGGCGAGGCCGGTGAAGACGCTGCGCTGTACGAGACCGTCAAGGCCGTGGGCATGGAGCTGTGCCCGGCCCTGGGCATTTCGATCCCGGTGGGCAAGGACAGCCTGTCCATGCGCACCCAATGGAAGGACGAGGCGGGCCAGGCCAAGAAGGTGACCTCGCCGGTCAGCCTGATCGTGAGCGCCTTTGCCAGCCTGGCTGATGTGCGTGGCACCCTGACGCCGCAACTCGACGCCAGCGTGGACGACAGCACCCTGGTGCTGATCGACCTGGGTAAGGGCCAGAACCGCATGGGCGGCTCGATCCTGGCCCAGGTGCTGAACCAGGCCGGTGACTCGGTGCCCGACGTGGACGATGCCCAGGATCTGAAGAACCTGGTGGATGCCGTCAACGCCTTGCGCGCCCAAGGCAAGATCCTGGCCTACCATGACCGCAGCGACGGCGGCCTGTTCGCCAGCGTTTGTGAAATGGCCTTTGCCGGCCATGTGGGCGTGGCCCTGAACGTGGACATGCTGGTCACTGAAGGCGACGGTATCAGTGACAGCCGTGCCGAATACGGCGACAGCAAAAACTGGGCGCAGCAGGTCAGCGCGCGCCGCGAAGAGCTCACCCTCAAGGCCTTGTTCAGCGAAGAACTGGGCGTGGTGCTGCAGGTTCGCACGGCCGAACGCAATGAGGTCATGCAGACCCTGCGCGAGCACGGCCTGAGCAAGCACAGCCACTTCATCGGCAAAACCCGTCCGGCCGGCGCTGCACTGGACGTGGGCAAGGGCGAGATCCAGGTCTGGCGCGACACCAAGAACGTGTTCAGTGCCAGCCTGTCTGACCTGCATCAGGTCTGGGATGCCGTGAGCTGGAAGATCTGCCAGCGCCGCGACAACCCGGCCTGCGCCGATGCCGAGCATGCCGCCGCGGGGGCGCCCAATGACCCCGGCGCGCATGTCAGCCTGAGCTTCGACCCGGCCGAGAACGTGGCGGCCCCGTTCCTGAACCTCAGCCGTCCCAAGGTGGCGATCCTGCGCGAGCAGGGGGTGAACTCGCACGTCGAGATGGCCTATGCCTTCACCGAAGCCGGCTTCGAAGCCTACGACGTGCACATGACCGATCTGCAGAGCGGTCGCGCCCAACTGGGCGACTTCAAGGGCGTGGTGGCCTGCGGCGGCTTCAGCTATGGCGACACCCTGGGAGCCGGTATCGGCTGGGCCCGTTCGATCACTTTCAACCCGGTGCTGGCCGAGCAATTCAAGGGCTTCTTCGGCCGCAGCGATACCTTCGGTCTGGGCGTGTGCAACGGTTGCCAGATGTTCGCTGAATTGGCCGACATCATCCCGGGCGCCGAGGCCTGGCCGCGCTTCACCACCAACCAGAGCGAGCGTTTCGAGGCCCGTCTGTCGATGGTCGAGGTGCTGGATTCGCCGAGCCTGTTCCTGCAAGGCATGGCCGGCAGCCGCCTGCCGATCGCGGTGGCGCACGGCGAAGGCTACGCCAACTTCAAGTACCGCGGCCAACCCGATCAGGCGATCGCGGCGATGCGTTTCGTGGACCACTTCGGTGCTGCCACCGAGGCCTATCCGTTCAACCCCAATGGCAGCCCCGGCGGCCTGACGGCGGTGACCACCGCTGATGGCCGTTTCACGGCCATGATGCCGCACCCGGAGCGGGTCTTCCGCAATGTGCAGATGAGCTGGTCCTCGGGTGACAAGTCTGAGTTCAGCCCCTGGATGCGCCTGTGGCGCAATGCCCGCAAGTGGGTGGGCTGATGCCAAGCCGAGGGCCCGCTTGAGCCCTCTGGCGGATCCCCTCCGTCCTTAGAACTGCCAGCCCGGCTGACGATCGTGTCAGGCCGGGCTTTTTCATGGCCTGCCACAAATTTGACCAGCATCAATGGTCTGAAAAACGAAGCGAGACACACTCTCATCCGTTTTGATGTCTTGTATGCAAGGCGTCCGGGCTGGAGATCTGTCCTGGCGGCGCGCCTGATGGGAGTTTGATGATGACTGATACGCACGCTTCATCGCGTGAGATGGGCCTGGGGACTCGCCTGTCCCTGAGCAATTTCCTGCTGGTCCTGGTGGTGCTGACAGCCTTGATCGGCGCGATCACCTGGTCGACCGCGCGCTCCATCGAGCAGCGAGCCACCCTGGAGGTGCAGGACCGGACCGAATTGCTGACCAAGCTGGTCCGTGCCACCGACGACGACCTTCGTTTTCGGACCACCGAACTGGGCAAGGCCTTCAATGCGCGGCTGGACAAGCGGGTCAGCCTTGGTGGCGAAAGCGTCGAGATGGGGGGCAAGCCGGTGCCGGTGCTGAGCTGGCAGGGCCGACCGCTCAACGCCGACACCAGTCTCATCGATGAGTTTTCGCAGCTGACACGCAGCACGACCACGGTGTTCGTCAAGAGTGGTGATGATTTCGTGCGCATCAGCACCTCGCTCAAGAACGAACAGGGGCAACGCGCGACTGGCACGATGCTGGACCGTCAGCATCCGGCCTATCAACTGGGCTTGCAGGGCCAACCCTATGTCGGTTTGATCGCGCTGTTCGGCCGTCAGTACATGACCCGATACGATCCCCTGCACAGCAGCGATGGCAAGCTGGTCGGAATGACCTTCGTGGCACAGGACTTCACCGACTACCTCGGCATTCTGAAGAAGACCATCCGCGAACTGAAGATCGGGGATACCGGGTACTTCTATGTGCTCGATGCCCGCACGGGCTCTCAGCAGGGCGATCTGGTGATCCATCCGGCCAAAGAGGGCAAGAACATGCTTGAGGCCAAGGATGCCGATGGACACCCCTTTGTGCGTGAAATGCTGGAGCGAAAGAACGGGGTGCTCCGTTATCCCTGGATCAATGCCGAGCTCGGCGAAACCCGGCCGCGTGAAAAGGTGGTGGCCTTCACCTACCTCAAGGAGTGGGACTGGGTGGTGGCCGGCGGCACCTACATCGACGAATTCTCTGCCGAGGTGGTGCACATGCGCAATCTCTATGGCAGCCTGGGCCTGGCCATCGTGCTGCTGATTTCGCTGGCCGGCTGGCTGATGTTCCGCAAGCTGGTGGTGCAACCCCTGGCCGAGGTGGGGCAAGCGGCCGACCGGATCGCGCATGGCGATCTCACCGTGAAACTGTCGGTTCGCCGGCGTGATGAAGTGGGCCTGCTGCAAGAGGCCATCAATCGCATCGGCCAAGGCCTGACGACTGTGGTGCGCACCGTGCGCGACAATGCCCAGAGCGTGGCCAGTGCCAGCGCCCAGATTGCCGAGGGCAATCAGGACCTCAATGCCCGGACCGAAAGCCAGGCCAGTTCGCTCGAAGAGACGGCGGCCTCGATGGAGCAGCTGGGCTCGACCGTGAGTCAGAACGCAGCCCACGGACGCACGGCCAGTGAGTTGGCGGTCCATGCCAGCCAGGTGGCCAGCCGCGGCGGCGCCGTGGTGGCCGAGGTGGTGCACACCATGCACGGCATCAACGACAGTTCCCGTCGCATCGCCGACATCATCGGCGTGATCGATGGCATCGCCTTCCAGACCAACATCCTGGCCCTGAATGCGGCGGTCGAGGCGGCCCGGGCCGGCGAACAAGGGCGGGGCTTTGCCGTGGTGGCGTCTGAAGTGCGAAGTCTGGCCCAACGCAGTGCTGAAGCCGCCAAGGAGATCAAAACCCTCATCACCGCCAGCGTCGAGCGGGTGGAGCAGGGCAGTGAACAAGTCAACCAGGCGGGTCAGACCATGCAGGAAGTGGTGGAAGCCATCCGCCGCGTCAGTGCCGTGGTGGGCGAAATCAGCACGGCCAGCAGCGAGCAGAGCGCCGGCGTGGCCCAGGTCGGTGAAGCCGTGACCCACATGGACCATGCCACGCAGCAGAATGCGGCCCTGGTGGAAGAGATGGCCGCAGCGGCGGGCAGCCTGCGCACCCAGGCCGAGGATCTGGTGCAGGCCGTGTCGCTGTTCAAGCTGGAGGGGGGCGTTTCTGCCCCGAGCCCTATCAGGTCTCAAGCGGCAGCGTCTGCAACGGGTGCACGGGCCCTGGGTGATGCGGCGGTGTCAGACAAGGTGACGCCCCAGCTGACGGGGGAGGGGGATCGTCCCGCCCTGAGGCTGGCCAGCCAGGCAGCGCCCCAATCCGGGGGCGCCGGGGCGAGCCCCATGTCTCGGAATCGGTCACAGGGTGGTGCGACAGCGGCAGCCTCTGAACCCGATTGGGAGAGCTTCTGAGCCGGCTTTCGTGGGGCCTGTGCGTGATCCCGCTCGCCCGGATGGCTGAGGCGGCTGCCGTCAGTCGGCTGGTAGCTGTTTGAACTCGCGACGCAGGGCCACTGCGTCGCTTTCTGAGACGGTGACATCGCCGTGGGCCAGTCTGAACAATCGCATGGACTGAGCCACCTCCTCGACCTCCAGTTTCAGCGCATGGGCCGCGCTGGCCAGTTGCTCGACCAGGGCGGCGTTCTGCTGGGTGATCGAATCCATGTCGGCCACGGCGGCGTTGATCTGCGCAATGCCCCCTTGTTGCTCGGCGGCCGAGTGGCTGATCTCGTGCAGCACCATGCTGACCTTGCCCACGGCTGTCAGGGCTTCGTCCATCCGACCCCTGGCCTCCTGGGTCTGCTGGCTGCCGCTGTCGATCCGTTCAGCGGATTCGATGATCAATTGGCGGATCTCCTTGGCTGCACCGGCTGTGCGTTGTGCCAGTGCCCTGACCTCCGAGGCCACCACGGCAAAGCCCCGGCCACTTTCACCGGCCCGGGCGGCCTCGACCGCCGCATTCAGGGCCAGGATGTTGGTCTGGAAAGCCACACCCTCGATCAAATGGATGATTTCACCGATCTTGTGAGACGAGTCGGTGATGCCCGTCATGGTCTGGGCCACCGATTGGACGGCCTGGTTGCTGCGCTCGGTCACGTGTGAGGTCTCGGTCGCCAGATCGGCCCCTTGGGAGGCCGCGGCGGCGCTGTGGCTGACCATGCTGTTGATCTCTTCCATGGCCGCTGCCGTCTTCTCGAGGCTGGCCGCCTGGGATTCGGTGCGGTTGGAGAGGTCATGATTGCCGGCGGCCACTTCTCGCACGGCGTCGCCCAGGTAGTCGACCTGCTGACGGACATCGCGCACCACGGTGCGCAGGTTGACCGACAGTTGGTGCAGGCTCAGCTGCATCTGACCCAGCAGACCCGAGGCACCGGTTTTGATCTCTTCGGACAGATCGCCTGATGCCAGGCGATTGGCGTCGTTCATGATCTCGCGCAGCGGAGCGACGCTCCAGACATGGGTGAGGTAACCGGCCGCCAAGGCCGCCAGCAGCCCCACGGAGGCCGTGAGCCCGTGCGGTGCGCCCCAGGCGTGGCAGGCCACGGTCAGGCCCGCCACCGCGGCGTACAGCACGCTCAGGCGAAGTGGGGCGGCCAGGCGCGAAGCTTTCTGCCATTGCCCTGCGAGACCGGTGCGCATGACAACGCCGTGGTCGAGCACATGGCGCAAGCGTCCTTGCCGGACCTCTTTCCGCATCGTGGCGTATAGCGCTTCGGCCGCGTCGATCTCTTCCCGGCGAGGCGCGGTCCGCACCGACAGGAACCCTGTGACCCTCTGAGCATCGAGCATGGGCGTGGCGTTGGCCCGCACCCAGTAGTGATCGCCATTCTTGCGCCGGTTCTTGACCAGACCCGTCCAGGGTTGCCCCTGTTGAATCGTGGCCCACATGTCACGGAATGCCTCGGCCGGCATGTCGGGGTGGCGCACCAGATTGTGAGGCTGTCCCAGCAACTCCTCTTTGGTGTACCCACTCAACTCGATGAAGTCTTGGTTGCAATAGGTGATGCGCCCCTTGGTGTCGGTGACCGACACCGGCGTCATGCGGGGCGGATACTGGTGCTCACGCTGGGTGACAGGTTCGTTGATTCGCATGAAAGTCTCTCAGGAGGGGCACTCGATACGGGGAGCGCACATGACCACAGCCGTGATGGATGGACCAAAGTGGGGGTCAAATGTAAACCGACCAGATCCCCCGACAAGACATTGCTTCTGCAAAATTGGCGTACTTTGACGAAAAAAAATGACTTACGGATCTAAATTTCTCAGTTATGAGATTTTCAGAGGGCTTGCCTGGTGATTTCCATCAGATCAAACCCGCGATCGCCTTGTTTGCTCAGTCCCTTGCGGGGATGTTCAGACCACGTTGCACAGCCGGCCGAGCGCCAAAAGCGGCCAGCACACGCTGGACCTGCACAAAGTCAGATTGCCCCACCAGATCGCCGGCCTCATAGAAACCGAACAGGTTGCGGACCCAGGGCCAGACGGCGATATCCGCGATGCTGTAGTCATCGCCCATGATCCAGGTGCGATCCTGCAAATGGCGCTCCAGCACCCCCAGCAAACGGCGGGACTCCGCCACATACCGATCGCGAGGTCGCTTGTCTTCATAGTCCTTGCCGGCGAACTTATGGAAGAAGCCCAGTTGCCCAAACATGGGACCGATGCCGCCCATCTGGAACATCAGCCACTGCAGGGTCTCATAGCGGCGTGCGGGATCGGCAGGCAGGAGCTGCCCCGTCTTTTCGGCGAGGTAGATCAAGATGGCGCCCGACTCAAACAGAGCCAGCGCCTGACCTCCAGGGCCGTCCGGATCCAGGATGGCCGGGATCTTGTTGTTGGGATTGAGCGAGAGAAACTCTGGAGACAGCTGGTCCTGGTCCTGGAAGCTCACCAGATGGGGCTCATAGGGCAGGCCGATTTCCTCCAGCATGATGGACACCTTGACCCCATTGGGGGTGGGCAGTGAGTACAACTGCAGCCTTTCGGGGTGCTGAGCGGGCCATTTGCGAGTGATGGGAAAAGAGGAGAGGGGGCTCATGGAGAGTGGATGGATGAATGGCGGGCGAGGTCACTGCCCGTGTGGCACAACGCGCACATTGGACCCCCAGTGCGCGGGGCCTGCAAGGCTTGCTTTGGGTATCACCATGACCCAAAGGGGCAAGCAAGTCAGCCAGCATGGATTGCCTTGGCCGATCGGGTTCGCGAGTCCTCGGCTGGGCTGAAAATCAAGGTTTTGGGTCATGGCCCTGATCAAGGATGTTGAAATGGATCTGTCTGCATTGCAGGCCACATTGCGTCGGTTTGCCGCCGAGCGTGACTGGCAACCCTTCCACAACCCCAAGAACCTGGCCATGGCCTTGATGGTTGAGGCTGCCGAATTGACCGAGATCTTCCAGTGGATGACGCCAGATGAGGCGGCTCGCACCCGGGAATCCCCGGCGGTACAGCAACATCTGGGAGAAGAGATGGCCGATGTGCTGTTGTATTTGCTGCAGTTGGCTGATCACACAGGCGTTGATCTGGAGGCGGCGGTGGCCGACAAGCTGATCAAGAACGCGCAGAAATACCCGACGCCCACACTGAGATGAGCGTCGGGCGCAAGGGCTTAGTGCGCTTTGCCGGCCGACATCACCGGGGGGTGTCGCCATGGCCCCGCGAGACCAACGGCACCAGCGCCAACGCGAAACCGAGCACCGACAGGGCGCCCACATAGTGGGCCGGGGCCAGCACGTCTTTTTGCAACCAGGTGCTGATGATGATCGGCGTCAGCCCCCCGAACACGGCATACGCCATGTTGTAGGCGAAGGACAGGCCACTGAACCGCACCCGTGGCGGAAAGGCGCGCACGCCCACGATCGGGACGATGGCAATGATGCCGACGAACAATCCGGTCAAGCCATAGTGCCACACCAGTGAGCTCGGTTGGCCTGGCAGATCGGTGTAGAACAGGTAGCTGCTGATGAACAACCCCGCAAATCCGATCATCATCACGATCCGGGTGCCTAGCCGGTCGCTGGCCCAGCCCACAAGAATGCATCCCAGGGTCAGCATCAGCGTGGCCAGGGCATTCGCCTCCAGGGCCAGGGTCACCGGAATCTGGTGGGACTTTTGCAGGTAGGTGGGCGTGAACAACACCACCACCACAATGGCCGCCGACAGCACCCAGGTCAGCAGGGCCACCACCACGCAAGCCCAGCGGTGCTCGCGCAACACGGTCTTGACGGGCAGCTCTTCGGCGATGTGACGCAGCTGGGCCATTTCCTTGAAGATGGGGGTTTCCTGCAAAAATCGCCGCAGATAGACCGAAACCATGCCAAAGACCCCGCCGAGGATGAAGGGAATGCGCCAGGCGAAAGCCTGGACCTCGGGCGCTTCGTAATGGCGGTTGATCCCGATCGCGACCAGAGAGCCCAGCAAGATGCCGCCGGTGATCCCCGAGGTGAGAGTGCCGATGCCCAGGCCGTAATGGCGTGGTGGCACGTGCTCTGCCACGAAAACCCAAGCCCCGGGCATCTCACCGCCAATGGCAGCCCCTTGCAGGACCCGCATGGCCAGCAACAGCAAAGGCGCCGCGATGCCGATCGAGGCATAGGTCGGCAACAGGCCGATCACCAGCGTGGGCAGAGCCATCATGAAGATGCTGAGCGTGAACATGCGCTTGCGCCCCAACTTGTCTCCAAAGTGCGCAATCACGATGCCACCGACCGGGCGGGCCAGGTAGCCAGCGGCAAAGATGCCGAAGGTCTGCAATTGGCGCAGCCAATCCGGCATGTCCGCCGGGAAGAAAAGACCTCCGAGCACCGTGGCAAAAAACACGTAGATCACAAAGTCGTAGAACTCCAGCGTGCCCCCCAGCGCGGACAGCGCGAGGGTCTGGTAGTCGTGGCGATCAAGTGGGCGGTGTGGTGCTGACTGCACCGCACTCTGGGTAGATGACATCATGGCGGGTTCAGGTTGTTTGCCGTTGCGGCAACCATCAAAGCTTGACTGAGCGTGAAAAGGACCGCCGATCGTGTGGCAAGATCTCGACTGTTCATGGGCCCCGGGATGCTTGGCCATGCGCACGCTGACCACGATGGCGGTCGACGTTCGGAACAGCATGGGCGGCATGGCGCAGCCCAAGGGCGTCATTCTAGGGTTAACCCTAGGTTTCTGTGGCGTCGCCGTGATTGAAGCAGTTGTCAGGCGTTCGCATCATCTACTTTATACAATGTATATTATGTCAAATCAAAGTGTGCCCAAGTAACTCTGCCTGCTGACGGATCGATGATCCATCGTGCAGCGCGTTGCATCTGGACGGTGTCCGAGACAGCTGCGCTGGCGCTGTGCCAGCAGAATTCTGCCCGCTAACATGGGCGCTTGTTCGCGTGTCTGCTTTGTCCGGTATCCCAGTCAATGAGGCCCTGGGGCACAGGCCTTTGATGGGTGGCGGCTTTTGTTGATTTGAGGCCCGGATGCATGCCATGACCGATTTGAAACCCCTCACCGCACTCGTCATCATCGACATGCAAAAAGGCATGCTCAGTGCGGGTCCGCGCAACAACCCTGATGCAGAGTCGCATGTGGCAAGTCTTTTGAGCCGCTGGCGTGAACGCTGCCTGCCCATCGTTCACGTACGGCATCTGTCCCGCACGCCGGGCTCTCCTTTCTGGCCTGGGCAGCCGGGGGCTGAATTTCAAGACTTGCTGGCCCCACAGGCCTCCGAGCACATCGTGGACAAGCATGTCACCGACGCGTTCGCCCACAGCGGGTTTGAGCGGTGGCTGCATCAACGCGGCATCCATGCCCTGGTATTTGTGGGTGTCAGTACCAATATGTCGGTCGAGGCGACGGTCAGGAGCGCCGCATGCCTGGGCTTCGACTGCTCGGTCGTGGCGGACGCCTGCTACACCTATGACCGCCCCGACATCGATGGACGGCCTCGCTCCGCCGAAGACATCCATCGGGTGGCATTGGCCAATCTGAGTGGCGAATACGCTCGGATCTTGCGGGCGGCCGATCTCCTGGCCTGACGGGGCTCGTCCCTCCAAGTCACGTTCGACCTGAGCCGCGCCTCGAGAGCTTAGCGGCTCCGGTGTTTCGGGCCCATTTGGCGAGTGCCCTCAGGCAAAGCCACTTTTCTGCCGTCCTGCCGCAATTCCGACATCGATAAATGATGTTTATCGTGTTTCATTTCTCTGTCTGTATTTAATCGCATGTAGTTCGTATTAAATCTATTCTTTAATGGGGATGACAGGTTGACCGTCATGTCTACTCCATCGGGAGCGCTCATCCTCGTCTGAGATATTGATCAGGATGATTCAAAACATCGGCTGTATGTATCGGGTCACTTATGATTAATGCAGGTAGATACAAATAGGAGGCCGCATGGCGCTCTTGGATCCATCAGACGCAGGCATTGCAGGCCATCCGCGGCCTGGCCCCTTTCAGGGGATCACACCGTGAAGGCCTGGATGTCAGCATCTTCACGCCCGGCACCGCCCTCGACCTCGCTGGAGAGGCAGCTGCTGAATGAGGAGGTGTTGACTCTCGTGTATGGCTCCACTCGGCGCAGCACCATGGTGGCCTTGTTGGTGGCCGCGACCCTTCTGATCCTGCAACATCAGTTCGCCACATCGGCGCCGTGGTGGACCTGGGCTGGATTGGCCGTCCTCTGCTATGGCGCACGCGAGTTGTTGGCTCGGGCTTTTCGGAACAGGTCCGCCATCAAAGCGACAACCAGCCCCTGGTTGTTGGCTTATCGTGCCGTCACGGCAGCCTGTGGCTCGGTGTGGGGTCTGGCTGGATGGCTTTTTTACCCTGATGGCGACACCGTGAGCCAAGCCTTTCTGGTGGTGATCCTGGTCGGCGTGTCCAGCGGGGGCATCATGGCCTACCTGATCGATCCCCCCTGCGGCCGACTGTTCTGTGCGGGGATCTATTTGATGGCCCTGCCTGGCTTTCTGAGCCATGGCACCTCGTTCTCCATATCGTTGGCTTTGATGCTGGCCCTGTTCATGGCCTACATCAGCCTGTCAAGTGCTTCGATGTCCAGCCACCTGCGCGAAAACATCAGCTTGCGCATTCTGGCCAACCAGCGCTCTCAAGCCGTTCACGAGATGGCCGAACGCCAGGCGCTGCACATTCAGCAGACCCCGATGGGCGTGGTCGAGTGCGATAGGCAGTTCCGCGTGACGGTGTGGAATGCCGCCGCTGAGACCATGTTCGGCTACAGCGCCCAAGAAATGCTCGGACAGCCGCTCTCGATGTTGATGCCCCCGTGGGAACGTGAGCGTTCGACGCTCGTGATGCGCCATCTGTTCATGGACGGCATGGCCCAAAACAACCAGAGCGAAAACCTGCGCAAGGATGGCAAGGTCATCATCTGCGACTGGTATGCCACCCCCTTGAAGGACATCGACGGCCGCATCATCGCGGCGGCAGCCCTGGTGGTCGACAAGACGGAAGCCCAGAAGAACCTGGAGGCGGTGCACCAGCTGGCTTACTACGACATGCTCACCGGCCTGCCCAACCGGCGCCTGCTGCTCGACCGGATCGAGCAGGCTTTCGCATTGAGCAGCCGCCAGCAGGATCATGGCGCCCTGCTCTTCCTGGATCTGGACCGCTTCAAGACCCTTAACGACATGAAGGGGCACTCTGCGGGTGATCTGTTGTTGAAGCAGGTCGGCGCCCGGCTGCGCGAGATGGTTCGGAGCCATGACACGGTCTCCAGATTTGGAGGCGATGAGTTCGTGGTCGTGCTTCAGGGGCTGGGGGGCAGCCCTGAGTCTGCTGTGTTGGCCTGCAGGCAGGTGGCCCACAAGATCATCGCAGAGCTCAACAAGCCCTTCGACATCTCAGGCTACGAATACCAGACCTCGCCCAGTCTGGGGGCGTGCCTGTTTCACGCCAATGACCTCAGCGTCAACGAAGTCCTCAAACGGGCGGACATGGCCATGTACCAGGCCAAGCAGGCTGGGCGCAATACAGTCTGCTTCTATGACCAGACGCTGCAACCCCAACTGGAAGCCCGGGCCAATCTGGAGGCAGACCTGCGCCATGCCATCAGCCAATCCGAGTTGGTGGCCCACTATCAGATCCAGGTCGACGGGCGGGGCGAGGCGCTGGGCGCCGAGTTGCTGTTGCGTTGGCGTCACCCACGTCGCGGTTGGGTGTCGCCGGCCGATTTCATTCCGATCGCCGAAGAGTCGAGCCTGATCTGCGAGATCGGAGAATGGGTCATGGAGACGGCGTGTCGGCAATTGCACGCCTGGCAAAGCCAGCCCGGCCTGCAGCATCTTCGCCTGTCGATCAACGTCAGCGCGAGGCAGGTCGAAAAGGGCGATTTCATCGATTCGGTGGCAAGGTGCCTCAAAGCCACGGCTTGCCCCCCACACCTGCTGAGACTGGAGCTGACCGAGGGGTTGATGCTGCGCAAGAGCCAAGAATTGATCGGCAAGCTACAGGCCCTGCACGCCATGGGCCTGTCACTGTCGATCGATGACTTTGGCACCGGCTACTCCTCGCTGTCGATGCTGAAGCATTTTCCGCTCGATGAGCTGAAGATCGACCGCAGTTTTGTCTCCGACCTGCCAGGCAACACCGACGACGCCACCCTCATCAAGACGATCATCGCCATGGGCCGCAACCTTGGCCTGGAAGTGATCGCCGAAGGCGTGGAGAACGAGGCCCAGTTCGAATTCCTTCGCCTGGCGGGGTGCATGGCCTACCAGGGTTATCTGTTCGGGCGGCCGGGCGCCATTGAGGCTTTTGAGCAGGCCTTGCTGGCACAGGCCCCAGCTCAAAGATCGAAGACCTGACCCTGGCTGTTGCGCTTTTGGCGTTTGAACGGGGGCAATCCGGCCAGCAGTCGCTGACCGAAACTGGTGTTGATCAAGCGCCGGTCGTAACAATACACATGGGCCTCGTCGGTCTCGCTGCGGATGGCGCGCCCCACCCATTGAGCCAGCCGGATGCTCACGGCAGGGACCACCAGTTCCATGAAGGGGTCCCGTCCCTTCGAGCGCAACCATTGGGAGCGGGCCGAACTGACCGGATCGGAGGGCGGCGCAAAAGGCAGCTTGCAGATGAAGACGCTCTCGCACAAACGACCGGGCAGGTCCAAACCCTCGCCAAAGGATTGCATGCCGAAGATGATGGAGGCATCGCCCCGCTCCACCTTCTCGCGGTGGCGTTGCAGCAGGGTCTGACGCGGCAGGTCGTTCTGCACCAGCACGCGACTGCGCAGGCTGCCACTGAGGCTGTCTACCGCGGTGCGCATCTGGTCACGCGAGGTGAACAGCACCAGGGCCCCAGCCTCCACTTGGGCCAAGTCGGCCATCAGCTCCTTGCACATGGCCTTGTTGTACTCTGCCGCGCGCTTGGGGTCGGCCGGGGTGTCCACCGCCACGAGGTGGCCCTGCCTGGCAAAGTCGAACGGGCTGCTGACCACCCGGGTGCTGACATTGTCGAGACCCCGCAAACCGGTCTCGTTGAGGAAAAAGTCGAAGCTGCCGCAACTGGTCAGCGTGGCCGAAGTCACCACCACGCCGCGGGCCTTGGCCCAGAGTTTGTGGCGCAGGGCGCTGGCGGGCAGGATGGGGCTCGCCGAGGCCGTGATGGACAGGAACTCGCCGTACAGGCCGAAGGTGAACCAGCGCGCCGCAGGCACCTCGGTCTCCAGCAGCATCAGCGCAGCCCAGGCCTGAACGGCCTCCAGACGAGGGGCCAGCACGCCCAACTGGACATAGTGGGTGGCCAACTCGCGGGAGTCTTCGGGCCGCTCCTTCATCTGGGTGCGCAGGGCGGCCGAGATGGCCTGCAAGTGCTTGAGCATCGCACCTGAGAGGGTCAGTACCTCGCCGACCGGATTGCCCAGGGCCGCAGGCAGGGGCCCGATCGGCAACAGCTCCACCGGCTCGTCACTCAAGCCCTTGGGACGGTAGAGGGCCAGCGCCTGCTGGGCCACCTCGTTGAGATGGGCCTTGAGAGCGCTGCCCTGCCCTGTCAGTTCGGCGGCAGCATCCAGATCCAGCATTTCCGCCGTCTTGCGGGCCCGCAGCGCCAGTTGCTCCACCCAGCGCAGGCGGGTCAAGTCGGTGCTTTCCTGGAAGTGATTGAGGGCCACCGCAGGCAGATGGTGCCCCTCATCGAGCACCAGCAGGCAATCTGACAGGTCGGGCAGCGTGTTGCCGTTCAGGGTGGCCAGCAACAGATCATGGTTGGCCACGATCACCTGCGAGGCCGCCAAGGCCTTGCGCTGGTCGAAATAGACGCACTCCTGGTAGTCAGGACAGTGCTTGGCCGTGCAACTGCTGGCCTCGGCCGCCACCGGGCTCCACATCTCCGGGCTGGGGGGCACGGCCAGGGTGTCACGGTCTCCATCCCAACAGCGCTCTTTCAGTTCGGTCGCCATCTGGCGGTAGAAATGAAGCTGGTATTCGGTCGGTGCGCGACCGTTGCTCGAGGTGCTGGGCGCCGAGCCGGCAGGCAGTTCGTCGGCGAAGAGATCAGGCTCGCCCTCGCCGTCCACCCAGCGCGTCAGCTTGTATTTGCAGACGTAGCGCCCACGCCCCTTGGCCAGGGCATGGGTGAAGGGTTCGGGCATCAAGCGGCTGAGCAGGGGCAGGTCCTTGTGGACCAACTGCTCCTGCAAGGCCACGGTGGCCGTCGAGATGATGACGCGGGTCTTGCGTGCCAGGGCAGCCGCGATGGCGGGCGCTGCATAAGCGATCGACTTGCCGACCCCGGTGCCCGCCTCGATCACAGCAAACGCGCGCTCAGGTTCGTCCTCGCATTTGCCGAGCGTGGGGGTGCTGAAGGTCTGAGCGACCAATTCGGCCATGTGGCGCTGACCGGCCCGCGCCCGGAAGCCGGACGAGGCGGCCACCACATGGTCGAAGGCCGCCAGAGCGATGGCCTGGGTGGATTCCGCGCTCACCAGGTGCCCCGCGGCTGGCGGGCACGCAAGGCCGCTGCGATGGCCTCGACATTGGCGCTGCGTCCGACCTGCTGGGCGAAGTCGATCGCGGTGAGCCCTTTTTCATTGCGCAAAGAGGCATCAGCCCCCTCTTCGATCAGCACCTTGAGCACGTCGCTGCGCCCGTACATCGCAGCCATCATCAAGGGGGTGCTGCCGTTGGGCGAGGCCGCATCGATGTAGGCGGAGTTGTCCAGCAGAAGCTTGACCATCTCGACCTGGTTCTGCGAGGTACCAGAGGCGGCGTAGTGCAAAGGCGTCCAGCCGGTCTTGTTGACATCGGCATCGTGCTCGATCAGCAATCTGGCCAACACCAGATCGCCTCGGATGGCACACAGCATCAGCGCGCTTTCGCCCCTCTTGTTGCGCACCTCCGCCTGGATGTTGGGGGCGCTCAGCAGGGCCTCGACAGCCTTCACCGACTGCAGATCCACGGCCAGCATCAAGCCGGGCTGGCCGGATTCATCCACCGTGTTGGGGTCGAAGCCCCGGCGGATCAAGGCCTGGATCGTGCTGCCATCGTTGCGCCGGATGGCGGTGAAAAAGTCATCGAAAGAACCAGCCTGGGCCGGCAGGCCCAAGACAAGCTGGGTGGCGAAGGCCCCGAGTGCGATCAAACCTTGGCGACGGATCGGGCTCATGCGGCGCTCCCAACGACCGGGTCGACCACGCCGCGGAACAGACACTCGAAGTTCGCACTGGTCTGTGCACCGATGGCCTCGACGCTCATGCCCCGCAACTGCGCGATCTGGGCGGCCACATGAGGCACGTACGACGGATTATTGGTCTTGCCACGGAAGGGCACTGGCGCCAGATACGGGCTGTCGGTCTCGATCAGCATGCGATCCAGGGGCACGAAGCCCGCCACCTCTCGCAGATCGCTGGCACTCTTGAAGGTCAGGATGCCTGAGAAAGAGATGTAGAAGCCGAGATCCAGCGCTGCCCGGGCCACCTGCAGGCTTTCAGTGAAGCAATGGAACACGCCACCAGCCGAGCCTTGGCGTCCGTCCTCGCCCATTTCGCGCAACAGCGCCAGGGTGTCGTCCGAAGCACTGCGGGTGTGGATCACCAGCGGTTTGGCGCAGGCCTGCGCCGCCCGGATGTGGGTGCGAAAGCGTTCGCGCTGCCAGGCCATGTCGGCCACGCTTCGCTCGCCGAGGCGGTAGTAATCGAGGCCGGTCTCGCCGATGCCCACCACGCGTGGCAGGGCCGCCCGCTGCAGCAGATCCTCCAGACTGGGCTCCTGCACCCCTTCGTTGTCGGGGTGCACACCCACCGTGCACCAGAAGTTGTCATGTTCGAGCGCCAGTGCATGCACCGACTCAAACTCTTCGAGTGTGGTGCAGATGCACAGGGCCCGGTCAACCTGGGCTTGGGCCATGGCGCGCCGGATGGCGGGAAGCTCGGCTTTCAACTCGGGGAAGGTCAGATGGCAGTGGGAATCGACAAACATGGAAAACTCAACGGAAAGGCCCGCGACAGCGGCGGGCGTCATTCGAACGGGTGCAGCCCGATGCGGACCTTGGGGCGGCCCGTCGGCTTCAGATGGTCTGGGTCGGGCGCTCAGACGCCAGATGGCTGCCCAGCATTTCTTCGATCTTGATCTTCAGCAGACGGGATTTTTCATCACGCGGAAACTGGATGCCCACACCCTGGGTGCGGTTGCCCGCCGCATGGGGCGGCGTGACCCAGGCCACGCGGCCGGCGATCGGGTAGCGCTGAGGGTCGTCAGGCAAGGACAGCAGCACGTACACATCATCACCCAGACGGTAGTCACGCGCCGTCGGAATGAACATGCCGCCCTCCGCAAACAAGGGAATGTAGGCCGCATACAGGGCGCCCTTCTCCTTGATGGCAAGCTGCACAACACTGGGGCGCGGGGTACTGGGACTGTTCATGGCGTGGACTCTGTTGCCGAGTTTAGGGCGATTTGCGCCTCGCTCACAAGCGCTTCCAACATCAAACCGGGGTTATAAGGGTGGTCGGCCGTGCGGGCCGCCTCGCTCAGGCTGCGCGCCCAGCGCAACAGCACCTTGTGGGCCGGAGGCCGTGGCAGCTCCTGGGGCGTGAAGTAACGGGGGTTGGCGCCCGTTGCCGTCGCCAGCATGTCATGGCAGATCTTCTGCAGGCTCTGAATGTTGCGCGCAGCCGGCCAGTTGGCCAGCACGCCTGGATCCCCCCGCAGCAGAGCTCGCGGCAACTGGGCCCATGATTCGGGTGTCAGTCCTTCGGCGGCCAGCACCAAGGCGTCTTCGGGGCGTCCACCGGCGGCGCGCAGCAAGACGGTCGACGCCGGCGCCGGCAGGCCCTGTCCGGCCAGCCAGAAGGCAGCTTCTTCTGCACCAGGCCAGACCAGGGAATGGGTCAGGCATCGGCTGCGGATCGTGGGCAACAGGCGATGGGCCGCCTCACTGGCCAGCACAAATCTCACATCGCCCGGTGGCTCCTCCAGGGTCTTGAGCAAGGCATTGGCCGTGATGTGGTTCATGTCCTCGGCCGGGTAGACCAGCACCGCCTTGCCGCGACCGCGCGAGGAGGTGCGCTGGGCAAACTGCACGGCCTCGCGCATGGCCTCGACCCGGATCTCACGGCTGGCCTTGCGCTTCTTGTCGTCGATTTCAGACTGGGCCTTCTCGGACAAGGGCCAGCCCAGTGCCAACAAGGCCGTCTCGGGCATCAGCACCATCAGATCGGGGTGGGTGCGAACCCGCACTGCATGGCAGCTTGCACACCGCCCACAGGCCCCTTGCGAGCTGGGGGCATCGCACAGCCAGGCCTCGACCAGGGCGAGCCCCAGCGGGTACTGGCCCAGCCCCGAGGGGCCCTGCAACAACCAGGCATGGCCCCGCTGACTCAGCAGGCTGTCCAGTTGGCGCTGCAGCCAGGGTGCCAGCGGCAGTCGGGCATCTTGCTCTTCACTCATTGAGGTCCTCCGTTGGCGGCCACCATGATGGCCAGCCAGCCCTTGCGCACCAGCACACGGGTGATCTGTTGCCACACCTGGTGCCGGCTCTGGGCGGCGTCGATGCGTTCAAAGCGCTGGGGGGCCGCCGCAGCGCGCGCGGCATAGCCGGCGGCCACCTGGCTGAAAAAGGCCACAGGCTGCGATTCGAAACGGTCCGGCACCCGGGCATCGGCCAGCCGGGCGGCCGCCACGGCCGGGTCGAGATCAAACCAGATCGTGAGATCGGGTTGCCGCAGGCCGCCGTCAGACCGTCCCTGCACCATGTGCTCCAGCCGGGCCAGGGTGTC
Source organism: Curvibacter sp. (assembly GCA_003987795.1). GTDB lineage: Bacteria > Pseudomonadota > Gammaproteobacteria > Burkholderiales > Burkholderiaceae_C > Curvibacter. Next base: position 30,650 of record RXJO01000179.1, on the reverse strand, counting down.
CAGATCGAAGCCTCGGCCTCCGCCCTGGTAGGCGAAGGTCGCGTCGGTGAAACGATCGCAGATCACCACCTCGCCCCGGGCCAGTGCGGGTTCGATCACCTGCTGCAGGTGGTCGCGGCGGGCAGCGAAGATCAACAAGGCCTCGGTGAGTGGATCCATGGCGTCGTTGAGCACCAGGGCGCGCAGTTTTTCCGCCAGGGGCGTGCCACCGGGTTCACGGGTCTGGCACACCACCCGGCCCTGGGCGCGGAAAGCCGCCACCACGGCTTCGATGTGGGTGGTCTTGCCGGCACCGTCGATGCCTTCGAAGCTGATGAACAAGCCGTGCGTGGAGGAAGTCATGGGCGACGCTGGAATTGATTGACGGCTCGATTGTGCTCGTCGAGGGTGGCGCTGAAATGGCTGCTGCCGTCACCCCGTGCGACAAAGTACAGCGAACGGCTTTCTGCAGGGTGCACGGCGGCCAGCAGGGCGCCACGGCCAGGCATGGCGATGGGCGTGGGCGGCAGGCCGGCTCGGGTGTAGGTATTCCAGGGGGTGTCAGTGAGCAGATCGCGTTTGCGCAGATTGCCATCAAAGCGCTCACCCATCCCGTAGATCACCGTGGGATCGGTCTGCAGCAGCATCCCGGCTCGCAGGCGGTTGACGAACACGCTGGCGATCAGGGGACGGTCGCTGCCGCGCCCGGTCTCCTTTTCGACGATGCTGGCCAGGATCAGGGCTTCATCGGGCGATTTGAGGGGCAGATTCGGATCCCGGGCCTGCCAGACGGCTTCAAGCTTCTTGTCCATGGCCCGCAGCGCGCGCTGCAGCACCGCCAGATCGCTGCTGCCCTTCGAGTAGGTGTAGGTGTCTGGATAGAAGCGGCCTTCGGGCAGGGTTCCGGGCCGGCCCAGTCGGCTCATGATGGCGGCATCGTCCAGTTCGATGCTGTCGCCCTTGAGCTGATCAGCCCGAGCCAGGGCCTGTCGCACCTGGCGCCAGTTCCAGCCCTCGACCAGGGTGACGGCCCGCAGGGCTTCCTCGCCGCGAACCAGCTTGCTCAGCAACTTGCGCGGCGTGATGGTGGCATCAAGTTCATAGCTGCCGGCCTTGATGCCACGTGCCTGACCCGAAAAACGAAACCAGGCGTAAAGAAACAGCGGATTCACCTCCACGCCCGCGTCCTGAACATCCTGTGCCAGGGCGCGGGGCGAGGTGCCGGGTTCGATCGACAGGTCGATCGTGGGCGCCGCCAGCCGCAGCGGTGCGTCGAGCCACCAATACACGGCGCCGCCCAGGGCTGCTGCCACCAACACCAACATCACCAGCAATGCGCGCACAGCCCAAGCCCCATCACGAACAAGTTTTTGACGGGGGATGATAATTCACGCATGACACAAGCCTTGAATTCTCCCCAAGCGCTGCTGAATGGCGTGGCGCCCCTGCCCGATCTGGGCGTGATCCGCGCCCGCGGTGATGATGCAGCCTCGTTCCTGCACGGGCAGCTGACCCAGGACGTGCTGCTGCTGCCCGATGGCCAGGCCCGGCTGGCGGGCTACTGTTCGGCCAAGGGGCGCCTTCTGGCCAGCTTTGTGCTGCTTCGACTGAGCGTTTCCGAAATCTGGCTGGTGTGCGACAAGGCCTTGCTGCCAGGCACCCTGAAGCGCCTGTCCATGTTCGTGCTGCGGGCCAAGGTCAAACTCGATGATGCGAGCGCCGAACTGGCGGTGCGCGGCCTGGCCGGTGAATCCGCCCTTAGGGCACTGCCTGCAGACAGGCCCGCATGGGCAGCGGCGGGCCATGCCAACGGACACGCCATCGCCCTTTACCCCGCAGCCGGTGTAGCACGGGCATTGTGGGTCGGTCCGGTCGCGGATGCCGGCCTGCCCGGTCCCTCGCTGCCTGAATCGGTCTGGGCCTGGTCCGAAGTGCTGGCCGCTGTGCCCACCCCGGGTGCCTTGCAGATCGACACCTTCGTGCCCCAGATGTTGAACCATGAGTCCGTCGGCGGAGTGAACTTCAAGAAGGGCTGCTATCCAGGCCAGGAGGTGGTGGCCCGCAGCCAGTTCAGAGGCACACTGAAGCGACGTACCTGCCTGGCCCATGGGCCGGCACTGGCGCAGGCGCCGGCGCCCGGCCAGGAGGTCTTTCTGGCGGGCGACGAGCCCGACCAGCCCAGCGGTGTGGTGGTCCAGTCCGCCGTCTCACCCCTGGGCGGGGTTGATCTGCTCGCGGTGGTGCAGGTGACGGCCGGTGGGGCCGGCACAGTGTGGCACCTGGGATCGCCCACCGGCCCTGAACTGACGGTGCAAGCCCTGCCCTACCCTCTGCTCGAGGACATCTGAGCTCAGGGGTTCAAAGGCCCCGCACCATTTCGATGTGCGGGATGTCGACTTCGTGGAACACCTCACCACGGGGTTGGAAACCCAGCCGCTCGTAAAACCCTCGTGCGCTGATCTGTGCGTGCAGCAGCACCTCTCGGTCGCCGCGCTGACGCGCGGCCTCCATGAGGGCGCGCAGGACATCGGCCCCCAGGCCGATGCCCCGCATGGGGCGCAGCACGGCCATGCGACCGATGCGTGCCACGCCAGGGGCATGAACCAGCAATCGGCCCGTGGCCAAGGCTTGATCAAGCCGGTTGTACACCACGGCATGCAAGGCGCTGGTGTCGGCGTCGTCCCATTCTTCGTCCAACGGGATGGCCTGCTCCTCAATGAACACCTCGGTGCGTACCCGGGCAGCGTCGGCCCCCAGCGTGGCCCAGTCGCCACGCCGGACCTGCACCACGGCCTGGCCGGCCGCGTGGTCGAGCAACAGGCTGCGCAATGCGTCAGGCACGCGACGCGAGGTCTGCGTGACCGGATCTGCGAACACATACAACAGTTCGCCGGACACCAGCAGTTGATCCCCTCGGAAGATCGCCCCCACCAACTCGATCGACGAGTTGCCGATGCGCCGGCAGCTCAGGCCGACATCAAGCACATCGTCATAGTGGGCCGAGGCGTGGTATTCGAGGGCCAGGCGCTTGACATACAGCTCGCCCCCCAGGGCCTGCATGGAGGCCTCGTAGGGCAAGGCCAGCTCGCGCCAGTAGTCGCCCATGGCGGTGTCCAGGTACATGGCGTAGTGCCCGTTGAAGACGATCTTTTGCATGTCCACCTCCACCCAGCGCACACGCAGGCGGTGGAAGAATCGGAAATCGCTGCGTTGCGGGGCGGCTGTGCTCATGGGGTCTCCGTGTCGGGGCGCAAGGCGGCACGCAGGGCGTTGGCGGCCTGCTGGTGGGCTTGCAGGGCTTCGGGGATCACCCGGCCCATCTTGATGAATTCGTGGGTCACGCCGCGGTAGATCTCCAGATCGACGGCATGACCCGCCAGACGCAGCTTGTCAGCATAGGCAATGCCCTCATCCACCAGCGGATCAAACTCGGCCAGACCGATCCAGGCCGGTGCCAGACTGTCGGTGTCCGGGGCCAGCAAAGGGGCAAAACGCCAATCCTCGCGCTCTTGGCGAGAGGGCACATACTGGTCGAAGAACCATTGGATGTGCGTCGCCTCCAGCACCAGTCCGTGGGCGAAGCGTTGATGCGACACTGTGTCCTGATGGGCCGTCGTGCCCGGGTAGAACAGCAACTGCAGGGCGAGAGGCAGCCCCTCCAGCGCAGCCTGAACCGCCAGTGCGGCGGCCAGCGTGCCGCCAGCACTGTCCCCCCCCACAGCCAGCCTCGACGGATCGAGCCCGAGGCTGGCACCCTGGCTGTGCAACCAACTCAGGGCGTCCCAGCCGTCCTGGAAAGCGGTCGGAAACCGATGTTCGGGGGCAAGACGGTAATCCAGCGACACCACCGCACAATCAGAGCGCTTGGCCAGACTGCGGCAGAGAATGTCGTGAGTGGCCACGCTGCCGATCATGAAACCACCGCCATGCAGGTAGAGCATCACCGGTAGATGCGCGTTCAGGCTGGGCCGGTAAAGACGCGCAGCCAGGGTCGCACCGTCTCGCGTCGGGATCGTCAGATCGCGAACCTCGGGCAATTCGGGGCGTGACACCTCCAGCACATCGGCTCCCGCGGCATAGGCCGCTCGGGCCTGTCGGGGCGATAGCGTGTGCAAGGCTGGGCGCCTGGCCTTGACCATGCGGTCGATCACACCCTGCATCGCGGGCGTGAGGCGGTGGACATTGGGGGAAGGGCTGGAAGACATCGGTATTGGATCGTTGCGGCACGGCGCTCCGCGGGCTGTCACCAGGGTGACCTCGGCGTGGACTGGTCAGGGGTTTCAACGTCTGTTCAGGCCGGGTGTGAGCCGCTAGAGTCGATCGTACATCGGGACGTCCGACCTGGACGGTGCCCTGTCCCTTTCTTCACGACCGACCCAATCTTCTTCATGGCCTTCATCAATTACGTCACCCAGATCCAGTTCGATTTCGGCGCTGTGCGCCAACTGGCCGCCGAGTGTGAGCGTGTGGGCATTCAACGTCCTCTGATCGTCACCGATGCCGGCGTGCGCGCTGCCGGTGTGCTGCAAAAAGCCCTGGACGCCCTGCCCGGGCTGCCTCTGACCGTTTTCGATCAGACGCCTTCCAACCCCACCGAGGCCGCCGTGCGGGCCGCCGTCGAACTCTACCGCGCCCAGGCCTGTGATGGCCTGATCGCCGTGGGCGGCGGTTCTGCGATTGACTGCGCCAAGGGCATTGCGATCGCCGCCACGCATGAAGGCCCACTGACCACCTACGCCACGATCGAGGGCGGCTCGCCACGGATCACCGATCGTGCGGCGCCCTTGATCGCCGTGCCCACCACCAGCGGCACCGGCAGCGAAGTCGCTCGCGGCGCCATCATCATCGTGGACGACCACCGCAAGCTGGGCTTTCACTCCTGGCACCTGGTACCCAGAGCGGCCATCTGCGACCCCGAACTCACCCTGGGCCTGCCTGCCAGCCTCACTGCGGCCACGGGCATGGATGCGATCGCGCACTGCATGGAAACCTTCATGTCGGCCGCCTTCAACCCGCCCGCGGACGGCATCGGGCTGGACGGGCTGGAGCGCGGCTGGGCCCACATCGAACGGGCCACTCGAAACGGTCAGGATCGCGAAGCCCGGCTGCAACTGATGAGCGCATCGATGCAAGGCGCGATGGCCTTCCAGAAAGGCCTGGGCTGTGTGCACAGCCTGAGCCACAGCCTGGGTGGCGTGAACCCGCGCCTGCACCACGGCACCCTCAATGCGATGTTCCTGCCCGCGGTCGTGCGTTTCAATGCCAGTGCCGAATCGGTACAGCGCGAGCGCCGCCTGGACCGCATGGCCCACGCCATGGGTTTGCGCTCGGGAGGAGACATTCCCGATGCCATCCGTGACATGAATGCCCGCCTGGGCCTGCCCACCGGTCTGGCCGCGATGGGCGTGACACGGGATCAGTTCGACGATGTGATCAAGGGCGCCCTCGCCGACCATTGCCACAAGACCAACCCGCGCATCGCCAGCCCTGAGGAATACCGCGAGATGCTGGAAGCCTCGATGTAGGCCGTGTCAGTGCGTGGCACCGGATCCGTCCAATAAAGCCTCCAGGGTGGGCGCGCTGAACATCTGCTCGGACCAGGCCTCCAAGCGCTCCACTGACGCACTCTGAAGCCGTTGGTAGGCCCAGGGGGGCACAGGGGAAAAGCGCTGCTCGATCACTCGGGCCAGCATCATGGCGATGCCTTGTGAGCGGCCCAGTGTCAGTCCCTGGGAGATTCCCTCAGTGATTCCTTGAGTAAGTCCTTGTGAATGTCCTTTGGAAAGTCCTTTGGAAAGTCCTTTTTCAATGGCTTCGTTGTAGAGGCGTTCCAGGGTTTCTTCGAGCATGGTCGGGCCTTTCAGAAGATCATGGATTTGGTCGAGTTCGTCGGTGGCGATGTCCGGCATTTTGCGCCGTATCAGACGACGGAGCCAGACATTGAGGGTTCTTCGCAGCTTTTGATGTTCGGGTGCCTGGAGCGCCTGCCCCATGGCATGGGCCAGCCTGGCGATGTCTGCCGGGTTGGCACTGTGCTCCAATTTGAACAAGGCTTCGGTCACATTCCGAACCTCGTCTGACGGGGACAGCTTCAATCTGGCTTCATCGATCAGGTGATACAGCATGCGCGGCCTGTAGGGCTCCAGGGCTGGGAGGCCCGGCGCAAAACAGTCAACCACGTCAAGCGCTGAAGACCAGGGTCGAGATCCCTTGTACAGGACCATGGGCAACAAAGGTGGAAGTTTGCCCTGGTCCAACTGCCCTTCCTTGATCAGATGCTGGGCCAGTAGACCGACATAGACCATCATGCGCACTGCCATCCATTCGTCCGGTTGACTTTGGAACTCCAATAGCAAATAGACCCATACCCAGCGCGGACCGACTTTCAGCCGCCAGACCATGTCGTCGTGGCGCTGCTTGTCCGATTCGCTCACATAGCTCGCATTGACGCGCTCCAGCGTCTCGAAGCGGGCGTGCTGGCACCAGTCACCGGGAACGAAGCCAAGCAGCAGATCACGCACCATCTCCGGGTGGGAGAACAGCAGCTTGTAGTCATTGTCGTGTTGCGTGGGCATGGCCCATGCTGCCCTGGAAGATTCGTCAAGCGACACGACAGCCGCCAGAATGCCGTCTCAGCCAGACAGTGGGCTGCGACCCGGCCTCAGGGGAGGCTTC
>RXJO01000179.1:0-23946 GCA_003987795.1 Curvibacter sp. | reverse complement strand
CCGGCTCATGTCGGGTGCTTGCAGCCACTCGGCAAACTCGTCAGCCAGCTGCTGACTGGCCTGCACGGCCCGGGTCCAGGCGGCGGCCCGCCCGGCGTGGTCGTTGCCGTAGTGGGTGAAGTCCTTGCGGTCGGGCAGTTTGCCGTTGGGCAGGGTCTGGACCCAGGCCGGATCGGGGGCCAGCACCAGCATCGGGTCGAGGAAAGCACTGGCCCGGTGACGCCATTTCAGCGCCTTGTCGAGCCAGCCAGGCACCACAGCCCGCTGGAAATGGGGGTAGAGCACCACACCCGGTGCCGGGCTCCGGTAATCCAGGTGCATGTGGTAGTCGGTGATGCCACCGTCCCAATAGGCCCCCGGCGGCGCCCCGGCGATGGCGTCGACCGCTTTGAGCACAAAGGGGATCGAGCAACTGGCCTGCACCGCGGCCATGAAATTCGCCTCGGTGAGCTCCACCCGGCGGCTGCGGTAATCGCGGGTGGCGAAGGGCAAGGCGGCCTGCGGCGTGGAGAACACCACCCTTTCCAGCCAGGCCCCCATGGCGCGGCGCTGCACCGTGTTGCTCAAAAACGCCCCCAGGTAGCCCAGCGGTGTCGCCAGGCCGTGCTCGCGGGCCAGCAGGTGGCGGCCTCGTGACGCAATCACATGAAGGCGGTAACGGGGGTGCCCCAAGACCTCGTGTTCACGTCCGCCGAAGAACAGTTTCAAATTGTCCGCAAAACGCTCGCTGACATGGGCCGCAGTGGGGCGCTTCTGGCCCGGCGCCAGGTCATAGCGCTGGGCGATGTAGTCGCGCTCCAGCCGGGCAAAGGCCTCGACAGGCTGATCCAGACAGGCCGTGGCCATCCGCCAGGCGCCGATGGAAGCCCCGACCAGATCCAGGGGTTGATCGGAACGGGGCAGCCAATCGCCAAAAAGAAAGCGGTCCAGCGGGCCCAGCACCAGGCCCTTGGGTCCACCGGCTGCAGCAGGGATCACCCGAACATCACCCGGCTGAAGTCCCTGATTGAGCAGATGGGCCAGGGCCTGAGGCCCTGCATACAGACGCAATGCCTTCATCGAGGTGCCGCTTCAGACAAAGGCGCCAACTTCCTGGGGCGTGGTCCAGTCGATCGGATCCTGCTGCAGAACCATGTCGATGTCGAGCTCAAGCGCCAGGCCCACCGTGTCGGGAAAGGTCACGGCCAGTTCTCGGTCGGTGAAACCGGCCTCTTTGGCCCGGGTGCGCCAGGACGCCAGGTGGATCACGCCAGCCAGCGGCTCATAGACCTCGTTCTCGAAGGGGGCGATCTGATACTCCAATGCATCGACGATGGCCGATGGAAACTGCCACTTTTTGGCAAAGCCGGAGCTGACCTGCGCGTAACAGAAGCCCAGTCGCTTGCGTTCACTGCGCGCTCGTTTGAGGTCGAGCGGGCCATGTTCCAGATTGAGCAAGGCCATGTCACGTGGCATGCCCATGTGCATGGCCAGCTCTCCGACGGCGTGCAGCAAGCCCGAAGTGAAGGCCGCACTGGGGTTCTGCCGCACCACACCCGCCAGGATGCGCGACACCTTGGCGGTGTCCAGGCTGTAGCGCCAGAACTGCTGCAGGTTGATGCCCGCCACGCCACGGAAGGCCCCTCCCACGGCCGCCGCCGAGACGAGGGTGCGCACATGGTTCAAGCCCAGCACGGCCAGGGCCTCGGCCACGCCATTGACACGACGCTCCAGGTGGAAGAAAGCCGAGTTGGCCAACTGGAGCAGCCGTGCCGTCAGCGCCGGATCGGTGCTGATCAGCTGCGTGATGCGTCGCAGGTCGGACTCGTCCTTGTCCAGCTCCAGCATGAGCAAGGCCACCACCCGCGGAATGCTGGGCAGGGCGATTTCAGAGGCCAGAAGGGCGTCAAGCTCCATGGGAATCGATTTTGAAACTTCTTGTTTCTGATTATCGTCAGCGCGAGCGGTTTTGCAGCTTGGCAAATGCAGATGCCATGGCAGAAGGGGCCGCTACGTCGTTTTGGCGCCGCTGACCGCCCCCCTGGTGCTGGCGACCGGCGCCCTCGAAGCGGTTGTCACGAGGGCCGTCGCGACGAGCCGGCGCGGCGTCGAGCTTCATCGACAGGCCGATGCGCTTGCGCTCGACATCCACCTCCATCACCTTGACCTTGACGATGTCGCCGGTCTTGACCACTTCTCGGGCGTCGTTGACGAACTTGTGGCTCAGTTGGCTCACGTGCACCAGGCCATCCTGATGCACGCCCAGGTCGACGAAGGCGCCGAACTGGGCCACATTGCTCACCGTGCCCTCCAGCACCATGCCTTCGCGCAGGTCCTTGATGTCTTCGACGCCTTCGTTGAAGCGGGCCACCTTGAAGTCAGGGCGCGGGTCACGGCCCGGCTTCTCGAGCTCGCCCAGGATGTCCTTGACGGTGATCACCCCGAACTTCTCATTGGCGAACAATTCGGGCTTCAGGGTCTTGAGCATGTCCGAGCGGCCCATCAGTTCGGCCACGGGCTTGCCCGTCTTGGCCATGATCTGCTCCACCACGGGGTAGGTCTCGGGGTGCACGCCGGTCATGTCCAGCGGATTCTCACCGCCGCGGATGCGCAGAAAACCGGCGCTCAATTCGAAGGTCTTGGCGCCCAGACCGCTCACGCTCAACAATTGCTGGCGGCTGGCAAAGGCGCCGTTGGCTTCACGCCAGCGCACCACCGCCTTGGCCACGGCCGCGCTCAGGCCCGACACCCGGGACAGCAGCGGCACACTGGCGGTGTTCAGGTCGACACCCACCGAGTTCACGCAATCCTCGACCACGGCGTCGAGGGTGCGGGCCAATTCGCTCTGGTTCACATCGTGCTGATACTGCCCCACCCCGATGCTCTTGGGATCGATCTTGACCAGTTCGGCCAGCGGATCCTGCAGACGGCGCGCGATGCTGGCCGCACCACGCAGGCTCACGTCGACATGGGGCATCTCCTGCGAGGCGAATTCACTGGCCGAGTAGACCGAAGCACCGGCCTCGCTGACCACCACTTTCTCGACGTGGCGATCGATCTTGGCCAACAGCTTGATCAGGTCGGCCGCCAGCTTGTCGGTCTCGCGGCTGGCGGTGCCGTTGCCGATGGCGATCAGGTTCACGCCATGCTTCTCGCACAGGCGGCCCAGGGTGTGCAGCGAGCCGTCCCAGTCACGGCGGGGCTCGTGCGGGTACACGGTGCTGGTGTCGACCAGCTTGCCGGTGGCGTCGACCACGGCCACCTTGACGCCAGTGCGGATGCCCGGATCCAGGCCCATCACCACGCGCGGGCCGGCGGGCGCCGCCAGCAGCAGGTCACGCAGGTTGTCGGCAAACACCTTGATGGCCACTTTTTCGGCTTCTTCCCGCAGGCGCGAGAACAGGTCGCGTTCGGTGGACAGGCTCAGCTTGACCCGCCAGGTCCAGGCCACGCACTTGCGGATCAGGTCGTCGGCGGGGCGGCCGGCGTGGCTCCAACCCAGGTGCAGCGCGATGCGGCCTTCCGCCACCGAGGGTTGCCCGGTCTCGGGTGGCACCGGCAGCACGAGTTTGGCCTCGAGGATCTCCTGGGTCCGCCCACGGAACACTGCCAGCGCACGGTGGGAGGGCACGCGGCCGATCGGCTCGTCGTAGTCGAAATAGTCCCGGAACTTGGCCACGTCGGGGTGGTTCTCATCTTTGCCCTCAATCTTGCTGCTCTTCAGCAGGCCTTCGTTCCAGAGCCACTCCCGCAGGTTCTGCACCAGGGCGGCATCCTCGGCCCAGCGCTCGGACAGGATGTCGCGCACACCGTCCAGCACCGCGCCGGTGGTGGTGAAGTCGCTGCCATCCTCGCCCTTGGCGGCTTTCACAAAGGCCTGGGCTTCATCCGCCGGCACCCGGGTCGGGTCGCCAAACAACAGATCGGCCAAGGGCTCGATACCGGCCTCGCGGGCGATCTGGCCCTTGGTGCGGCGCTTTTGCTTGTAGGGCAGGTACAGATCTTCCAACTCCTGCTTGGTCGGAGCGGCGTCGATGGCGGCGCGCAATGCGTCGGTCAGCTTGCCCTGCTCTGCGATGCTCTTCAGGATGGCTTCGCGCCGGTCTTCCAGCTCGCGCAGGTAGGCCAGACGGGCTTCCAGCTCACGCAACTGGATGTCGTCCAGGCCTTGCGTCACTTCCTTGCGGTAGCGGGCGATGAAAGGCACGGTGGCCCCCCCGTCGAGCAGTTCCACAGCGGCGCGCACCTGCGCCTCGTTCACCCTGATTTCAGCGGCCAGTTGCCGAATGATCTTTTGCATGTCTCTCGCAGCGTCACGGTCGAATCCGAAGCCGGCGAGTGTGCCACAGCGCCCTGCCCCCCGCGACCAAGCCGCCTGACACAGGTGTGAAACTTTGCCGGATCCGGAGCGACGAGCGGCAACCGCTAAACTGCCCGCCTGTATCTCAAGAGGACCCCGATGGCCGTCGAACAAGGCAGTGATCTGTTGAAAACCGTGGTGCTGCTCGGTGCCGGGGTGCTGGCCGTGCCGCTGTTCAAGCGGCTGGGGCTGGGTTCGGTGCTGGGCTACCTGGCGGCCGGGCTGGCCGTGGGGCCCTTCGGCCTGGCGGTGTTCAGCGAATCCCAGACCATCCTGCATGTGGCCGAGCTTGGGGTGGTGATGTTCCTGTTCGTGATCGGCCTGGACACCCAGCCCAGCCGCCTGTGGAAGCTGCGCCGCCAGATCTTCGGCCTGGGCCTGATGCAGGTGCTGACCTGTGCCGCCCTGCTCACCACCCTGGGCCACCTCCTGGGTCTGAGCTGGCCGGTGGCCTTCGTGGCCGCGATGGGATTCGTGCTGTCGAGCACCGCCATCGTGATGCAGGTGCTGGACGAGCGTGGCGAGTCCTCCAGCCCGGCCGGCCAGCGCATCGTGTCCATCTTGCTGATGGAAGACCTCTCCATCGTGCCTTTGTTGGCCATCGTGGCTTTTCTGGCCCCAGCCCCCGCCGACCAGGAGCCCGTGTCGCGCTGGGTCACCATGGGTGTGGCCCTGACGGCCATCCTGGGCCTGGTGGCGGTCAGCCGATGGCTGCTCAACCCCTTGTTCAGCCTGCTCAGCAAGGTGCGGGCGCGCGAAGTCATGACGGCCGCGGCCTTGCTGGTGGTGCTCGGTGCGGCGCTGGCCATGCAATGGGGCGGCCTGTCGATGGCCTTGGGCGCTTTCGCGGCAGGTGTGATGCTGTCTGAATCGACCTTCCGTCATCAGCTCGAAGCCGACATCGAGCCCTTCCGGGGGCTGTTGCTGGGCCTGTTCTTCATCGGCGTGGGCATGTCGCTGGACCTGCCCCTGGTGCTGCAAGGCTGGCCCAAGTTGCTGGCGGGCGTGGTGGGCTACATGCTGCTCAAGGGCCTGGGCGTGTACACCGTGGCCCGGCTGACGCGCTGCAACCGTCGGGATTCGGTGATGCGCGCGGCCATGATGGCTGAAGGGGGCGAGTTCGCCTTCGTGCTCTACGCCACGGCTGCGCAGGCCGGGCTGATCGAGGCCGAGATGAACGCGGTGCTCAACGCGGCCGTGATCCTGTCGATGGCCCTGAGCCCCCTCCTTTTGGCTGCCGTGCGCCGGGCCCTGGCAGCTCGTCCGGTCGCGCCAGACCTGAGCGGCATCCAGTCGGTGGACACAGCGGCCGAGCTGGCCCCCAGCGTGCTGGTGATCGGCTTTGGCCGCTTCGGCCAAATCGCCTGCCAGAGCCTGCTGGCGCGCGGCTTCGAGATCGCCATCATCGACCACGACACCGACATGATCCGGGCCGCAGCCCAGTTCGGCTTCAATGTGTATTACGGCGACGGCACACGTCTGGACGTGTTGCAGGCCAGCGGCGCTGGCACGGCCCGTGCCGTGCTGGTCTGCGTGGATGACAAGGCGGCCGCGACCCGCATCGTGGAGTTGATCAAACAGAGTTTTCCGCTGACGCCGGTGCTGGCCCGAGCCTTTGACCGCCAGCATGCGATCGAACTGCTGCGACATGGGGTCGATTACCAGATGCGCGAAACCTTCGAAAGCGCCATGGTGTTCAGCCTGGAGGTGCTGCGCCAACTGGGCGTCGAAGCCACCGAGGCCGCCGCAGTGGGCGAGGACATCCGGCGACGCGATGCCGAGCGCCTTCAGATGCAGCTCAATGGCGATGCCAAGGCAGGCCTGGCCTTGCTGCACGGCAACCGTTGGGCCCCCACCCCACTGACCACACCGCAGCGGGAGGGGCATGCCTTGAACACGGCCGCCGAAGAGCTGATCCACCGCGATCCCGAGCCATCGGCCTTGCCACCATCCTCGCGGAATTGAGACCATGAAGCTGATCCAGGCCCTGTGGCGCCTCATCAAGAACCTGCTGCTCGGCGCGCTGGCCCTGCTGCTGGTGTTCGAGGAATGGGGCTGGGACGCGCTCTCCGCCCTGATCGGATGGGTGGCACGCCTGCCTTTGCTGGCCTGGTTGGAGCGCCGCATCCGGGCCCTGCCCCCCTGGGCGGCACTGCTGATGTTCACCGTGCCGGCCCTGGCCCTGCTGCCGGTCAAGCTGGGCGCATTGTGGCTGTTCAGCCAGGGGCATGCGGCCCTGGGGCTGGTGTTGCTGATCGGGGCCAAGGTGCTGGGCACAGCCATCTTGGCCCGGCTTTTTCACCTGACCCAGCCCGCCCTCATGCAGTTGCCCTGGTTTGCCCGCTGGTACCCGCGCTGGAAGGCCTGGAAAGACCGGCTGCTGGCCTATGTGCGCAACAGCGGGCCCTGGCAACTGGCCCGTGCGGTCAAGGCCAGGGTGGTGAGCCGCGTCCGGGCGTGGTGGGAAGCCTGGCGGGCTTAGCCCTGCGACAGCCAAGCCTGCATCAGCCTGCCTGACACCAGACCGGCTGCCAGCAATGCGGCAAACTGCATCTCGAACCGGAAAGTCTCGATCAGCAGCACGCTGAAGTCGTCAGGCTGCCCGCACCGCCGCAGCCTGCGCAGCAAAAGCCTGGCCCGAGGCCACAGCAGCAGGGGCAGCAGGCACAGGGATGAACCCGCCAACCAGGCCATGGGCATCAGCAGGGCAAACGGGCCGCAAAGCATCAGGGCATGAGCCCGGCGCGCATGAAGCGGCCCCAGACAAACCGCCAGGGTGCGTCGCCCCACTTGCGCGTCATGGGCCCAATCTCGCAGGTTGTTGATGGCCAGGGCGGAAGCGGCAAGCCCCCCCATGCACAGCGCTGCGAGCACGCTCAGGGCATTGAATCCCCCCGTCAACAGCCACTCGCTGCCCAGCACGGCCACGAGGCCGAAGAACACGAGCACGGTCAGCTCACCAAAGGGCGTGTAGGCGATCGGACGCGGTCCGCCCATGTAGGCCAACGCAGCCAGCAAGGACGCGCTGCCCATCACAAGCACCGGCCAGCCCTTGAACCAAACGAGACCGAGACCGAACAACGTCGCCAGCAGCGTCAGACCGAGAACGGTCCATTGCATGTGTCGAACCGTGATCCAGCCCAGAGCGGTCGCCCGAGGCAAGCCGGTGGCTTGCGGCGACCGGTGGGCGCCGCGCCGGGTGTAGCCGACGTCGTTTTGCAGGTTGGTGATGACCTGCATCATCAAGGCCGCCACCAGGGCGGCCAGCGCGGCCCAGCCGTCCAAGGCCCCTGCGCGCCGCCAACCCAACGCCGCCCCAACCAGCACCGGGGCCAGGGCCACCCACAGGCTGCGCGGTCGCAGTGCCAGTCGCCAGGCCTGCCATCGACCTGGGGAGGCAGGCGGCAGGGCTTTTGAGACCAGGGGATCGGGCGGAACAACAGGCACAGCGAACGGGCGTTTCAACGGCGATGCACCGATTTTGCCTCTTCGCGGGCGCCCGATCCGCCCCCGGTGCTCACGCGGCGCGCAACGCCGCCTTCAACTGCTCGCCGAGCTCGGGCTTGTGGGAGAACGGGTTGGTCGGGTTGCGACCTTGCACCACATCTTCCAGCCGCGTCTGGACCGACCCCAGCGCTTGGGGGTGGCTGTAGATGTAGAACTGGTCGGCGCTGATCGCATCGAACACCTTCTGAGCCACCTGGGCCGCCGTCACCTTGCCCGAACCCACCGCCTTGTCGCTCATGGCCTGGCCGATCAACTGGCTCTTGGTGGGCTTTTGGTCGCGCAGCTCGGCGGGCTGGTTGCGGTGGCTCTGGCTGATGCCGGTGGGCACGAAGAAGGGGCACAACACGCTGGCACTGATCTGGTCACTGACCAGGCGCAGGTCCTGGTACAGGGTTTCGGTCAGGCTGACCACGGCATGCTTGCTCACGTTGTAGATGCCCATGTTGGGCGGGGTCAGCAGGCCGGCCATGCTGGCGGTGTTGACGATGTGGCCTCGGTAGGCCGGGTCTTTGGCGGCGGCTTCCAGCATCATGGGCGTGAACAGGCGCACGCCATGGATGACACCCCAGACGTTGACACCCAGCACCCATTCCCAGTCCTTGACCGAGTTCTCCCAGACCAGCCCACCGGCCCCCACGCCTGCGTTGTTGAAGACGAAGTGCGGCGCGCCAAAACGCTCCTTGACGGCCTGGGCCAGGGCTTCCATCTGATCGGCCTTGGAGACATCCACGCGCCGGGCCAGCACCTGGGCACCGGCGGCTTCGAGTTCGGCCTGGGCCTTGTCCAGGGCATCTTGCTGCACATCCACCAGCACCAGGTTCATGCCCAGGCGGGCGCCGATGCGCGCGCATTCCAGGCCGAAACCAGAACCGGCGCCGGTGAGCACCGCTGTGGTGTTCTTGAAATCCTTGATCATTGTTTGTCTCCTTGATTAAACGGGTCGCCAGATCACTCAGGCCGCGTCGAGCGCGCGCAACACGTAGCCGATGCGCGGGAAATGCACGTGCACAGTTCCCGCGCGCTCGTCAGTGCGGCGCAGGGTGTAGTGCATGCGGGTGGCGGCCACCAGCTCACCCTCGGTGGTTTCGGTGCCGAAGGTCTCGGCAGCGATGCTGACCCGACTGCCCAGGGCAATGCCATGCTCGTCTTGGAAGGGTTCGTCGCCCAGGGCCACCGGCTGGCTGGCGGCCGCCACCGCGATGGCATCGGTCGATTCGAACTTGTCCATGCGGCCGTGGCCCAGGGCGGCGATGCGATCCATCCAGCCGAGCACGCCGGGCGTGGCCTGCAGAATGTCGGCCATCACCGGATTGCGCACACGGCTGAACCACAGCGGGTGATAGGCCGCGAAGTCGGCCACGGTCGGTGCGTCACCGAGCAGGAAGGGGTGGTCATCGAGCATGTTGGCCAGACGGCGCAGATAGCTCTTGTAAGCCGCGGTGGCATCGCCAGGGCGCAGCCGGGTCATGCCGGTGGACATGGCACCCCGGTCGGCAGCGAAGGCCTTGGCCACCTCGGGTGGTGCGCCCGCAAACATCGCCGCGGCCCCCTTGGGACTCAGGTTGTAGGCCATGGCGGCCCAGAACAGGGTGGTGTCGGCCCATTGGGCCAGCGTGCGGGCCAGCCCTTTCTGGCGATCGGGGTACAACGTGGGAGCCGGCTGGCGGTGCTCGAGCACGTCACAGATCAGAGCCGTGTCGCAGTAAATGTCAGCCCCAATCTGCAAGAACGGGGTCTTGCGGTAGCCACCGGTCAGAGCCACCACATCGGGCTTGGGCATGATCGATGGGATGATCACCGACTTCCAGGCCAGTTGCTTGTAGCCCAGGATGAGGCGGATCTTCTCCGAGAACGGCGAAGTAGGGTAATGGTGCAGGATCAGGTCGTGCATGGCGTGCTCCAGGGGCTGGGGTGCAGGAGGGTCAGATCAGCTTGACCAGTTGTTTGCCGAAATTCTTGCCCTTGAGCAGACCCAGGAAGGCTTCGGGGGCCGACTCGATGCCCTGCGCCACGCTCTCACGCGGGCGCAACTTGCCGCTGGCCACCAGGCCACCGAGTTCGGCCAGCGCTTCGGGCCAGACTTCCATGTGCTCACCCACGATGAAGCCCTCGACCTTGAGGCGGTTGATCAGGATCAGGGCCGGGTTGGCCAGCGGCAGTGGCTTGCCGTCGTAGCCAGCAATCATGCCGCACACCGCGATGCGGGCAAAGGCATTGGTGCGCAACAGGACGGCATCGAGGATGTAGCCGCCCACGTTCTCAAAGTAGCCGTCGATGCCATTGGGGCAGGCCTCTTTGAGGGCTTGCGAGAGGCTCTTGACGTCGGGATGAGTCTTGTAATCAATGCAGGCATCAAAGCCCAGTTCGTTGACGGCGTAGGCGCATTTCTCGGGGCTGCCGGCAATGCCCACCACTCGGCAGCCACGTGCTTTGGCGACGGCGGCGTAGGTGCTGCCCACGGCGCCGGTGGCAGCGCTGACCACCACCGTCTCGCCGGCCTTCGGGTTGATGATCTTGACCAAGCCGTACCAGGCCGTCACACCGGGCATGCCGACAGCACCCAGGTAATGGGACAGCGGCACGTGGGTGGTGTCCACCTTGCGAAGTGTGCCGGGCTTGGTGGCATCGACCACGCTGAACTGCTGCCAGCCGCCCATGCCCACCACCTTGTCGCCCACGGCATAGCGGGGGTGGCGGCTTTCCAGCACCTCGCCCACGGTGCCGCCAATCATGACATCGCCCAGGGGTTGCGGCTGGGCATAGCTCTTGCCGTCGTTCATGCGGCCACGCATGTAGGGGTCGAGGCTGAGGTAATGGTGTTGAACCAGCACCTGCCCGTCCTGCAAGGGGGCGGTGTCGGACACCACGAGCTTGAAATTGTCGACGGTGGCCTCGCCTTGAGGGCGGTTGTCGAGCACGATCTGCTTGTTCTGGGGCATGGGGTTCTCCGGGTACGGCTGCTGGGGCCGGTTGGGTTCAGTCGGTCGAGACAGGGGCTGCGGCCTGGCCTGGGGTTTCGGCACGTTTCACATACTTGAAGGTGCCGGTCGAATGGGCGCAGGCCTCACCCGCCTCGTTGTAGATGGTGGCCTCGGTGAAGGCCATGCTGCGTGTGCGGTGCATCAACCGGCCCTTGCCGGTCAGGCGGCCGGTGCCGGGGCGCATGAAACTGGTCTTCATCTCGATCGTCACCACCCCCAATTCGGGCGCCACACTGCGGGCCGAGGTGGCCATGGTGACATCGAGCAGGGTCATGATGGAGCCGCCGTGGGCCACCTGGAACGAGTTCATGTGCTCGGGCCGGGGCGTGTAGACGATCTCGGAATGGCCACCCTCGAACAGGGTCAGCTCAAAACCGAGGTGGGTGACAAAAGGGATTTCGACGCCAAAGCTCATAAATAGGTCCATGGAAATGCAGGGCGTCAGTGTGCGCCCTGTTCGGCTCATTTTCAGCCGGCCGTCACGATCGAGGTGCCGCCATCGACGGCCAACCACTGGCCCGTGATGTGCTTGCCCGCATCAGACGCATACAGCAGGCACAGGCCCTTGAGGTCTTCATCGTCGCCCAGGCGGCCCAACGGCGCGTGGGCGGCCAGGCGCTCCTCACCCAGGGCCTTGAGCGTGCCCACCGTCATCTTGCTCGGGAAGAAGCCTGGGCAGATCGCATTGACTCGGATGCCATGCACACCCCACTCAGCCGCCAGGGCCCGGGTGAAGTTGATCACCGCGCCCTTGGAGGTGTTGTAGGCGATGGTGTTCATGCCCTTGGGGTTGCCTCCCAGACCGGCGATGGAAGCCAGGTTGATGATGCTGCCTTTCTTGCGAGCGATCATGCTGTGCTTGGCGACGTGCTGGCTGAGGATGAAGTAGCCCCGCACATTGAGGTTCATGACCTTGTCCCAGGCCTCGACCGGATGATCTTCGGCAGGCGAGCCCCAGGCGGCACCAGCATTGTTCACCAGGATGTCGATGTGACCCAGGCGGGCAATGGATTCATCGGCCAGGCGGCGGATGTCTTCTTCGCGCGCGCAGTCTGCAGCGATCCAACTGGCGTCGATGCCTGCGGCCTTGAGCTCGGCAGCAGCCTCCTCCAGGTCTTCGGCCTTGCGCGAGCTCAGCACGATGCGGGCCCCGGCCTCGCCCAGCGCATGGGCCAGTTGCAAGCCCAGGCCGCGCGAGCCACCGGTCACCAAGGCGGTGCGGCCTTGCAGGTCAAAAAGTTGTTGCACGTTGCGAGTCATGTCGGAGGTCTCCTGTGGTGGGAAAGCAGGGGCAGCCAAGGCCAGGCCCATGCCGGGTTCAAATGAACGTCATCAAATGGAATGAGAAGGATTCTGGTCACTCCAGGCTGGCACACCTGTCTCGACCGCGATACCGCCGCGCGATCAGTCGTCCTGATGGGGCTGCAGCGCCGAGCGCACGAAGATCAGCAGCACGCCCAGAGCGGCAGCCAGGCCACCGCAGAGCATCCAGGGCTGACCTTGCCCCGGGGCGATGCGCTCGGTGGCCAGCCCCAGCACCAGGCTGAGCAGTCCACCGTAAATCAAGCACCAGACCAGCTGCTGCAGGCGCAGCAACCACCGTGGAGAAGTGCGCCACCGGGCCATGGGCCAGGACCTCAGAAGGCGTCTTCGGGAAGCGCAGCGCAGGTCTGGTCACGGGTTTCAACCACCCGCAGCCAGGCACCGATCTTGGGCAGCTCGTAGTGGAAGAAGAAGCGTGCGGCGGCCAGACGGCCCTGTGCTGTGGCATCGGCCCCTCCACCGGCCTGCACGGCCAGCGCCACATCGAGCCAGATCCAGGCCAGCACGGTGTGGCCGAAGGCCTGCAGATAGGGCACGGCATTGGCCAGCGCATCCGTGGGCACACCGGTGGCCCACGCCGCCTTGGTGGCCGCCCCCACGTGCTGCAGGGCGCCTCCGAGTGCATTGGCATGGGCAGCCAAATCAGGCTGCTGCAGGGCGCGCTCGATGGTGCTGTTGATGCGTTGGGCCAGCAACTGCAGGCCGCGGCCGTTTTCCATCAAGACCTTGCGCCCCAGCAGATCCATGGCCTGGATGCCATGGGTGCCCTCGTGGATCATGTTGAGGCGGTTGTCGCGCCAATACTGTTCGACCGGGAAATCACGTGTGTAGCCGTAGCCGCCATGGATCTGGATGGCCAACGAGTTCGCCTCCAGGCACCACTCGCTGGGCCAACTCTTGGCGATCGGGGTGAGCACTTCGAGCAAGAGGCGGGCGTCGTCGGCGGCCTCAGGGCTGCCGGTGTGCTGCTCATCGACCAGGCGGGCGCAGTAAAGCTCCAGGGCCAGGGCCCCTTCGCAATAGGATTTCTGGGCCAGCAGCATGCGCTTGACATCGGCGTGCTCGATGATTCGGATCTGGGGCTGGGCCGCGTCCTTGCCGCCCACACCCATGGGGCGCCCTTGGGGCCGGTTGCGTGCGTAGTCCAGTGAGGCCAGATAGCCGGCCATGCCCAGCATCGTGGCCGCCATGCCGACCCCGATGCGGGCTTCGTTCATCATGTGGAACATGCATTTCAGGCCCTCGCCCGGGCGCCCCACCAGGTAGCCCACCGCCCCGCCCTGCCCGCCCGGCTGGAACTTGCCTTCGCCGAAGTTGAGCAGGGTGTTGGTCGTGCCACGCCAGCCCAGCTTGTGGTTGAGGCCGGCCAGGACGACGTCATTGCGCTCGCCGGTCAGTCGGCCTTCGGTGTCGACCAGTTTCTTGGGCACGATGAACAGCGAAATGCCCTTCACGCCCGGGATGGTCTTGCCGTCGGCGCCTGGAATCTTGGCCAGAACCAGGTGGATGATGTTCTCAGTCAGTTCGTGCTCACCGGCCGAAATCCACATCTTGTTGCCCTTGAGGCGGTAGCGCGGGCCCAGCGGATCGGCTTCAAACCCCTCGCCATCGGGCACGGCCCGGGTGGCCACATCGCTGAGGCTGGAGCCCGCCTGCGGCTCGGACAGGCACATCGTGCCCGACCAGCGTCCGGCGAATTCGTTCTTGGCAAACACCTGCTTCTGCAGCTCGGTGCCATGGGCCATCAGCAGGTTGGCGTTGCCGGTGGTCAACATGCCCGAGCCGATGCTGACCGAGGCGCAGCCGAAAAAGGCGTTGGCCGCCGCTTCGACCGTGTAGGGCAGTTGCATGCCGCCCCAATCGTAGTCTTGCGCCGCGCTGAGCATGCCGGATTCGGCGTAGGCCTTCTGGGCGTCGTGGGTCGCCTGCGGCAGGGTCACCTTTTCGCCGTCGAAATGCGGCTCCTGGGTGTCCACCAGGCGGTTGAAGGGTGCGTATTTCTCGCGGGCGATGCGCTCGCAGGTGTCCAGAACTGCGTCAAAAGTGTCGCGACTGTGGTCTGAAAAGCGCTCGCGCTGATTCAGTTGTTCGGCATTCAGCCACTGGTACAGAAGGAAGTCGATGCTGGCACGCAGGCTCATGACGGGAACTCCGGACGAAAATGAGGCGAGCCGGCAGCCTGCCGGCTGCCGGGGTCCAGCCAGTCCGGGCGCTGCCGGCCGGCCAGAAGACCGGGGGCGGGACAGATCCCGCCCTCGATGGGGTGATGACAGCGTCAGAGCACTTCGAAGATGCCGGCGGCGCCCATGCCGCCGCCAATGCACATGGTCACCGCCACGCGCTTGGCGCCGCGGCGCTTGCCTTCGATCAGGGCGTGGCCCGTCAAACGCTGGCCGCTCACACCATAGGGGTGGCCCAGGGCAATGGCGCCGCCGTTCACATTGAGGCGGTCGGCAGGGATGCCCAACTTATCACGGCAGTAGATCACCTGCACGGCAAAGGCTTCGTTGAGTTCCCACAGATCGATGTCGCTCACCTTGAGGCCCAGGCGGTCGAGCACCTTGGGCACGGCGAAGACCGGGCCGATGCCCATCTCGTCGGGCTCGCAGCCAGCCACGGCAAACCCCAGGAAGCGGCCCAGGGGCTGCAGATTGTGGCGCGCAGCGTACTCTTCGCTGACCACCACACAGGCGCCGGCACCATCCGAGAACTGGCTGGCGTTGCCGGCCGAGATCACGCCACCAGGCAGCGCCGGCTTGATGCCGCTGATGCCTTCCTTGGTCGTGCCCTCGCGGGTGCCTTCGTCGCGGCTCACGGTCACTTCCTTGGTGCGCAGGCCCATCACGGGGTCGGCCACGCCGGCGGTCACGGTGATGGGGGCGATTTCGGCATCGAACAGGCCGGCCGCCTGGGCGGCGCAGGCCTTCTGTTGGCTGGCAGCACCGTACTCATCCATCACGTCACGGCCGATGTTGTAACGCTTGGCCACTTGTTCAGCGGTCTGCAGCATCGACCAGTAGATCTCGGGCTTGACCTTCAGCAGCGCCGGGTCGGACAGCATGTGCTGGTTCATTTCCTGCTGCACGCAGGAGATGCTTTCGACGCCGCCGGCCACATACACTTCGCCTTCGCCGGCGATGATGCGCTGCGAGGCCAGGGCGATGGTCTGCAGGCCCGAGGAGCAGAAGCGGTTCACAGTCAGGCCCGACACATTCACGGGGCAGCCCGCCATCAAGGCGATCTGGCGTGCAATGTTGGCGCCAGTGGCGCCTTCGGGGTTGGCGCAGCCCATGATCACGTCCTCGACGTGCGCGGCATCGATGCCGGCGCGTGCGATCGCGTGCTTGACGGCATGACCACCGAGGGTGGCGCCGTGGGTCATGTTGAAGGCACCCTTCCAGCTCTTGGCAAGCGGGGTGCGGGCGGTGGAGACGATAACGGCTTTGGTCATGGCGGGTGGCCTTTCTGTCGGTGATGAGGTTCAGCTGGCTCAGAAAGCCTGTGAGGCATTGCGCAGCAGTTGTTGATAGAACTGGATCGCTTCCACGTAGTTGCTGACCGAGATGCGCTCATCGGTGCCATGGAAGCGTGGCAAGTCTTCGGGGCGCGCACGCACCGGAGAGAACTTGTAGATGTTGCGGCTGAGGTCGCCGAAGAAGCGGGAGTCGGTCCCCCCCACCATCAACCCCGGCGCAACGACCGCGCCGGCGAACAACTCGCGCGCCGTGCGGTTGATGAGCTGGTAGCCGCGCGCCGATGTGGGCGACACGGCCGAGGGTTCGGCACTGTCACGCAGGCGCTGCAGTTGCACGGCGTCGTTGGCCACGACGGCCCTCACATGTTGCTCCACCGAGTCCAGACTGTCGCCCGGCAGCAGGCGGAAATTCACCGTGGCCTCGGCATGGCCGGGCAACACGTTGAGCTTGTTGCCGGCGTTGACGATGGTCAGGGCCGTGGTCGTGCGCAGCATGGCGTTGGAACTGGGTGACTTCTCGAGTTGCTGTCGCACCAGCGGGCCGAACAGCCACAGGTTGGACAGCAGCACCCGGTTCAAGCCCGTCATTTCGGGGGCCAGGGTGTCGAACAGGTCTTGTGCCACGCCGGTCACGCCCGCAGGCAACTGCTGGGATTCCAGCTGCGTCAAGGCCTTGCTCAGCATGCCGATGGCCGTCTGGGGCGGCGGCATCGACGAGTGGCCGGGCGCCGTGTCAACGCTGAGCTGCCAGGTGCCGATGCCCTTTTCGGCCACACCGATCAAGGCCGCCGGTCCTTTCAGACCTGGCAACACCCCTTCGGTGACCAGCAGCCCTTCGTCCAGCACGAAATCGAACTGGACACCGCGCTGCTTCAGCACCTGGGCCATCTCACGCGCCCCAGCGCCGCCCACCTCTTCATCGCCACCCGACAACAGGTACACCGTCTGGCGTGGCTGGAATCCGCTGGCCAGCAGGGCCTCGACGGCTTCCAGCTGGGCCAGCAGATTGCCTTTGTCGTCCCAGGCGCCGCGTCCCCAGACAAAACCGTCCTGGATGCGCCCTTCGAAGGGCGGGACAGTCCATCGGCCTTCGGTCCCGGACGCGATGGGCACCACGTCCTGATGGGCCATCAAGGCCATGGGCAGGGCTTTGGGATCGCTGCCAGGCCAGATGAACATCAGGCTGTGGGCGCCGAAGCGCTCGAGCTTGAGCTGTTGGTGCACCCGGGGAAACTGCTGCGCGAGGTAGGCATGCAGCCGGTCGAACTCGGCGGCGTTGAGTTGAGGGTCGGCTTCCGACGACACGGTGCGGATGCGGACCGCCCCGGCCAGGCGGCGGGCTGCCGCCTCGGCATCGACCCGCGGGGGATCGATGGGCTGCACCGCCAGCTGGCGTGAGGGCTTGAGCAAGGTGTTGCCCATCACCGCCACGCCGAGGCCGGCGCAGAGCACCAGCACAGCCAGGGAGATCCGCTTGAGGCTCATGTCGGGTCAGACGATGACGACCGGGCTCAGTTGAAGGTCTTGCCTTCGGCCACCAGACTGGCCAGCAGCGGGGCCGGCTGCCAGAACTTGGCGTCGTCGAGCGGGTTCTTGGCGAAGCGCTTCATGGCTTCTGCCACATTGAACAGGCCCAACTGGTCGGCGTAGTGCATCGGGCCACCGCGCCAGATCGGGAAGCCATAGCCGGTCAGGTACACCATGTCGATGTCGCTGGCCTTGCTGGCGATGCCCTCTTCGAGGATGTGGGCGGCCTCGTTGACCAGGGAGAACACCAGACGCTGCACGATTTCCTCGTCGGAGATCTTGCGCGGGGTGATGCCCAGGTCCTTGCGGTGCTTTTCGATCATGTCGACCACCAACTGGCTGGGGATGGCGTCGCGCTTGCCCGGCACATAGTCGTACCAGCCGGCTCCGGTCTTCTGACCATAGCGGCCCAGTTCGCACAGCAGGTCGGCGGTCTTGCTGTACTTCAGATCGGGTTTCTCGGTGTAGCGGCGCTTGCGGATGGCCCAGCCGATGTCATTGCCGGCCAGATCGCCCATGCGGAAGGGGCCCATGGCAAAGCCGAACTTCTCGATCGCCTTGTCGACCTGGGCGGGGGTGGCGCCCTCTTCCAGCAGGAAGCCGGCCTGGCGGCTGTACTGTTCGATCATGCGGTTGCCGATGAAGCCATCGCACACGCCCGAGACCACGGCCGTCTTCTTGATCTTCTTGCCCACGGCCATCACGGTGGCCAGCACGTCCTTGGCCGTGGCCTTGCCGCGCACCACTTCGAGCAGCTTCATCACGTTGGCAGGGCTGAAGAAGTGCATGCCCACCACATCCTGCGGACGCTGGGTGAAGGAAGCGATCTTGTCGACGTCCAGGGTCGAGGTGTTCGAGGCCAGGATGGCGCCGGGCTTGGCCACGGCATCGAGCTGCTTGAACACGGCTTCCTTGACGCCCATTTCTTCGAACACCGCTTCGATGATGAGGTCGGCGTCCTTCAGATCGTCGTAGCTCAGGGTGGTGCTGAGCAGGCTCATGCGCTGCTCGTACTTGTCCTGCTTGAGCTTGCCCTTCTTGACCTGGGCCTCGTAGTTCTTCTTGATGGTGGCGATGCCACGGTCCAGGGCCTCCTGCTTCATTTCGAGCATCTTGACGGGGATGCCGGCGTTCAGGAAGTTCATGGTGATGCCGCCGCCCATGGTGCCGGCGCCGATCACGCCCACCTGGCGGATCTCACGCTTGGGGGTGTCATCCGGCACATCCGGAATCTTGGAGGCCGCACGCTCGGCCACGAACAGGTGGCGCAGCGCCCGGCATTCGGGGGTCCACATCAGGTTGATGAAGATGTCGCGCTCGAAAACCATGCCGTCGTCGAACTTCTTCTTGGTGGCGGCCTCGACGGCGTCCACACACTTGCCCGGGGCGGGGAAGTTCTTGGCCATGCCCTTGACCATGTTGCGGGCAAACTGGAAGTACGCGTCGCCCAGTGGATGCTTGCAAGGCAGGTTGCGCACCAGCGGGAAAGCCGAGCCGTCGGCCGCATGCTTGGCAGCCACGTCACGGGCCAGGGCCAGAGCCTCTTCAGCCAGCGACTCGGGTGAAGCCGCCAGCTTGTCGAACAGTTTCTGGCCGGGCAACGAAGCCAGCAGCTCGCTCTTGACGGGCTCGCCGCTCACGATCAGGTTGAGGGCGGTTTCGACGCCCAGGACGCGTGGCAGGCGTTGCGTACCGCCAGCACCCGGGATCAGGCCCAGCTTGACTTCGGGCAGAGCGACCTGGGTGCCAGGAGCGGCAATGCGGTAGTGTGCGCCCAGGGCCAGCTCCAGCCCACCGCCCATGGCCACGCTGTGCACCGCGGCCACCACCGGCTTGGCCGATTTCTCGACCGCGCCGATCACGCTCAACAGGTTGGGCTCTTGCAGCGCTTTCGGGCTGCCGAACTCCTTGATGTCGGCGCCGCCCGAGAAGGCCTTGCCAGCGCCGGTCAGCACGATGGCCTTGACAGCGGCATCGGCGTTGGCCTGCTCCAGCCCGGCCACGATGCCCTGGCGGGTCGCGAGGCCCAGGCCGTTGACCGGGGGGTTGTTCAGGGTGATCACGGCGATATCGCCATGGACTTTGTACTCTGCCGTCATGCGGGTGTTCCTCGATGAATAAAAAAGAACGATCGTGCGATTTTTATTTTAGGGAAAGCTTGTTGCACCGCAACGACCGGGCTGTCCCAGCCGGGACAAAATGAGCGGTTTTGACCGCATCGCCAGGGAAAACCCCTAAGCTTTCCGATGCGGGGTAGCCTCCCGCCACCCCGCCCTGCCCCAGTCGTCGGGGCTTGAGATCAGACCTCCAGCCACTCCTTGCGCACATCGGCATCGGCACGCAATTGATCAGGCGTGCCTTCAAAAACGATGCTGCCATGGCCCATGACGAGCGCCCGGTCGGAGATGGACATCGCAATGGTCAGCTTCTGCTCGATGAGCAGCACCGAAATGCCGCGGGCCTTGAGGTTCTGCAGGTATTCACCCACCAGTTCAACGATCTTCGGAGCCAATCCTTCGGTCGGCTCGTCGATGATGATGAGGTCGGGGTCGCCCATCAAGGTGCGGCACAGCGTGAGCATCTGCTGCTCACCGCCGGACATCACCCCCGCCTCGGTGTGCTGTCGCTCTTTGAGGCGTGGGAACATCTGGTACATGTCGTCAAACGACCAGCGCGAGCCCTTGCCATTGCCTTTGCGGCCCAGCAGCAGGTTCTGGTGCACCGTGAGCTTGGGGAATATCTCGCGGTTCTCGGGCACGTAGCCGATGCCCAGGTGGGCGATCTCGTAGGCCTTGCGCCCATTGAGCGCCTGGCCTTTCCAGTTGATGGTGCCTTCCCAGTTGACCAGGCCCATGATGGCCTTGGCCGTGGTCGAGCGGCCCGAGCCGTTGCGTCCCAACAGGGCCACGATCTCACCCGGTTGCACTTCGAAGTGCACGCCATGCAGCACATGACTCTTGCCGTAGAAGGCGTGCAGGTTCTCTACCTTCAGCATGCTCAATGTCCTCCGGCCTGGTTGTCGGCCACCACGGAGCCCAGATAGGCTTCTTGCACGCGCTGGTTGGCGCGCACGGCTTCGGGCGTGTCGTAGGCAATCACCTCGCCATACACCACCACGGCGATCTTGTCGGCCAAGCCGAACACCACGCCCATGTCGTGCTCCACGGTCAGCAAGGTCTTGCCCACCGTCACCTCGCGGATCAGGCTGATGAAGCGCTTGGTCTCGCTGCGACTCATGCCAGCCGTGGGTTCGTCGAGCAGGATCACGTTGGCGCCGCCGCCGATGGTGATCCCGATCTCCAGGGCCCGTTGTTCAGCGTAGGTGAGGTTCATCGCCAGCACATCGCGCTTCTTGTCGAGGTGGATCTGGCGCATCAATTCCTCCGCCCGCTCGTTGGCATCGTGCAGGCCGGCCAGGAAGCGCAGGAAGGTGTACTTGTAGCCCAAGCTCCAGAGCACCCCACAGCGCAGGTTCTCGAACACGCTCAGCTTGGGGAAGATGTTCGTGATCTGGAAACTGCGCGACAGGCCGCGGCGGTTGATCTCATACGGTGGCAGGCCGTTGATGCGCTGCCCATTGAGCACGACATCGCCACTGGTGGGCGCGAAGCGGCCGCTGATGAGATTGAACAGGGTGGACTTGCCAGCGCCGTTCGGCCCGATGATGGCCACCCGTTCACCGTGGGCCACCTTGAGGTTGGCACCACGGATGATTTCGGCGCGACCAAAGCTTTTGCGCAGGTCGTTGAGCTCCAAGGCGTATTCAGAAGTGGCGGTCATGGCTCAGTGGGCCTCCGTGCGCTTGATTTCTTTTTCGATTTCTTCCTGGATGTGGTGCCAGCGGGCCACGAAGCGGCGCCGCACCAACTCGAACAGGCCCAGCCCCACGGCCAGCACCAGACCGGCGCACAGCCAACTGCTGGTGGCTTCAGCATTGACACGCAGGTGCAGGAACTCCATCTCTGGGCCCAGGGCCGCGTTGAGCTGCAGGTGGTAGAGCATCTCGATCATCGAGGCCGCGCCGAGCACCACGACCGAGCCCGTCACGGCCATGCCCAGGTAGCACAGCAGCAAGGGCTTGAGGCGGCCGAAACGGGCCAGCCGCAAGTTCAGCATCACCAGGCTGGCAATGCCGCCGGGCGCATACATCACCATGAACAGGAACACCAGGCCCAGGTACAGCAGCCAGGCCTTGCTGAGCTCGGACAGCAGCACCGAGGCAAACACCAGCAACACGGCGCCGATGATGGGCCCGAAGAAGAAGGTGGCCCCACCCAGGAAGGTGAACAGCAGGTAGCCCCCCGAGCGGATCACGCTGAGGCTGTCGGCACCGGTGACGATCTCGAAGTTGATGGTGGCCAGGCCGCCCCCCACGCCGGCAAAGAAGCCCGCGATGATGAAGGCGAAGTAGCGCACCCGCTGGGTGTTGTAGCCGATGAACTCCACGCGCTCCGGGTTGTCACGCACTGCGTTCAGGATGCGCCCCAGCGGGGTGCCCGTGAAGGCGAACATGGCCGCCGTGCAGACGAAGCAGTAGAACGCGATCAGGTAATAGACCTGGATCTGTGGCCCGAAGCTGATGCCCATGAAACTCTGACCGTACACCCGGTTGGTGGTGATGCCGCCCTCGCCGCCGAAGAAATCAGGCAGCATCAGAGCCATCGAGGCCACGAGTTCGCCCACCCCCATGGTGATCATGGCGAAAGTGGTGCCCGACTTTTTGGTGGTCACCCAGCCCAGCAGCGCGGCAAAGCCCATGCCGGCCAGGCCGCCCACGATGGGAATCAGCGACACCGGGATGGTCATCCCCTTGCCTGCCATGTTCATGGTGTGGATGGCGATGAAGGAGCCCAGCCCGGTATAGACCGCATGGCCGAAGCTCAGCATGCCCCCCTGGCCGAGCAGCATGTTGTAGCTCAGGCAGATGATGATCAGGTACCCGATCTGCGAGAGCATGGTCAGCGCCAGGCTGCTCTTGAAAAGCAGCGGGGCCACGATCAGGGCCAGCGCGAACAGGGTCCAGATCACGATGCGCCCCAGGTTGAGGGGCTTGAAGCCGTAGACTTGAATGTTGTTGGAACTCATGGATCAATCCTCCCGTTTGCCCAGCAGCCCCTTGGGCCGGAAGATCAGCATCAGCACCAGCAGCAGGTAGGGCAAGATGGGCGCCACTTGAGAGATGGTGAGCTTGAGCACGGAATAGGCGGCCGAGCTTTCGCTGACCTGCACGCCCAGGCCGGCCAGGGCGGTGAGCATCGAATAGTCCAGTGCCACAGCGAAGGTCTGCAGCACCCCGATCAGCAGCGAGGCCAGGAAAGCCCCCGCCAGCGACCCCATGCCACCCACGACCACCACCACAAAGATGATGGAACCCACCGAACCCGCCATGGCCGGCTCGGTGACATAGGTGTTGCCACCGATCACGCCGGCCAGCCCGGCCAGGGCGGCACCGCCGCCGAACACCAGCATGAAGACACGCGGCACGTTGTGGCCCAGCGCCTCGGCCATCTCAGGGTGCGTGAGTGCCGCCTGGATCACCAGGCCGATGCGGGTGCGGGTGAGCAGCAGCCAGACCGAGCCCAGCATCAGCAGTGCCACCAGCATGATGAAACTGCGTGACTTGGGGAACTGGGTGCCATAGAGGGTGAACAACGGGCCCTGCAGTTGCTCGGGCAGGCCGTAAGGCACCGTCGAACGGCCCCACACCAGTTGCACCACCTCGAGGATCAGGTACGACAGCCCGAAGGTGACCAGCAGCTCAGGCACGTGCCCGAACTTGTGCACACGGCGCAGACTGTAACGCTCGAACAAGGACCCCAGGGCGCCCACCAGAAGGGGTGCCACGAACAGGGCGGGCCAGAAACCGATGGCCTTCGAAATGGTGTACGCGAAGTACGCCCCCAGCATGTAGAAGCTTGTGTGGGCGAAATTCAGAACGCCCATCATGCTGAAAATGAGCGTCAGCCCAGAGCTCAGCATGAACAGCAGCAGCCCATAGCTGATGCCGTTGAGCATGGAGATGGTGAAAAACTCAAGATTCATTGGAAGTTTTTTGCATCAGGGTCAAAAAAAAGGCCCGAGCGGCGTCGGGCCTCGCAAAATGGGCTGAGAGCTCAGGGGCGCTTCATGTCACACGACGTCGGTGTGCTCGCCACATAGGGTTCGTAGAACTTCAGGGGCACCAAGGTGTAGCCGGTGTTCTCGGGCGAGTACGGGTATTTGCCACCCGCCTTCTCCCATCGGGTGATGTAGAGGCCTTGCTGCAACTGGTGATCGGTCTTTCTCAGCTCAACCTCACCATTGAAGCTCTTGAACTTCATACCCTCCAGCGTGGCCGCCACCTTCACCGGATCGGTCGACTTGGATTTGGCAAAAGCCTCGGTCAGCGCCACGAACACGGTGTAGATGTCGGTGGTGTAGAGATCGTCGTTGAACTTGGCCTTGAACTGGTCGGCCAGCTTCTGGATTTCACCGCCCATGTTGTAGTGGGCGTAGCTGACCTGGTAAACCTTGCCTGCCGAGGCGGCGCCCATGGCCGTCGGAGTGCCCGAAGTGACGGCGTAGTAGGTCAGAAATTTGACGTTGTTCAGGCCCGCATCGTTGGCGGCCTTGATGAACAGGGCCAGGTCGGAGCCCCAGTTGCCGGTGACGACGGTATCGGCGCCCGACTGCTTAATCTTGGCGATGTAGGGCGAGAAATCACGCACCTGGGCCAGCGGGTGCAGGTCGTCGCCGACGATCTGGATGTCGGGGCGCTTGCGGCTCAGGTTGGCCTTGGCGAACTTCGAGACCTG
>RXJO01000540.1 GCA_003987795.1 Curvibacter sp. | reverse complement strand
GCGCCAGCGGGGCTCGCCTCGCCACGACCGCGGTCAACCAGTTGCACCGCAGCGGTGGCCGTTATGCGCTGTGCACCATGTGCATCGGCGTGGGGCAGGGCATTGCAGTGATCCTCGAGCGCGTCTGAACCGTTTCGCCGCAGGGCGGCGGCCCGCTCAAAGCCGCCGCCAGCCCGGCAACTGCCAGTCGCGCCAGAGCGCCAGCCCCCTGAGGCTGGCCGTGCACAGGGCGCACAGCATCAGGGCCGGCGATTCGGGCACCTGCACCTGCAACAGGCCCAGGTACAGCCAGCCGCCGGCAAAGGCACAGACCGCGTAAGGGCGGTGGTCATGAAAGGCCTTCGGAATCTCGTTGCAGACGATGTCGCGCAGCACGCCGCCAAAGACGCCAGTGATCACCCCCATCATCACCGAGATCAGACCGGGCATGCCCAGGTCGTTGGCCATGTCCACCCCGACGCTGGTGAACAGGCCCAGGCCGATGGCGTCGGGCCACTGGATGGCGCGCTCGGTGGGTTCGAAGTGCCGTTGGCGCAACAGCAGCAGCGCGGCCAGGCTCAGGCCCAGAATGCCCCACACATAGCCCACGTGCCGCACCCAGAAGAAGGGGCGCTGGTCCAGCAGCAGGTCGCGCAGCGTGCCGCCGCCGAACGCGGCCAGAAAGGCAACCACCCCAACGCCCACCGGGTCGAGCTTCTTGCGCGCGCCCTCAAGCACGCCGGAGAGCGCAAAGGCCAGGGTGGCCGCCAGCTCCAGCACATGCCTCAGCCAGGGTTCCCAGAATGTGACGTTGTTCATGTCCGGGCATTTTGCACCGGCCTGGCTCCGGTTCATGCAGGGCTGGCCCACGTCATCGGCAGCGGCTAACATGCGCCGCATACCCAAGTCTTGGAGACCGATATGACCTTGTTTGTCGTCGCCAATCCCAAAGGTGGGGTGGGCAAGTCCACGCTCAGTACCCAGGTGGCCGGCTACCTGGCCAGCCGAGGCCACTCGGTGGCGCTGGGGGACATCGATCGACAACAATCGGCGCGCTTGTGGCTCAGCCTCAGGCCGCCGACGGTCGCACCGATCTCGCTGTGGGAGGTTGAGGATGATGACAAGTCGCTCTCTCGGCCCCCCAAGAGCGTGCAACATGCCGTGCTCGACACGGCAGCGGGCTTGCATGGCGCCAGGCTCAAGGAGGTCATCCGCCTGGCCGACAAGGTGATCGTGCCCCTGCAGCCCAGCATCTTCGACATGTACGCCACGCAGGATTTCCTCAACCAGCTGGCCGACATGAAGCGGGCCCAGCGCGTCGAGATCGGCATTGTGGGCATGCGAGTGGACGAGCGCACGATCGCGGCCGAGCGCCTGCACGAGTTCGTCGACCGTCTGGGTTTGCCGGTGCTGACCACCCTTCGCGATACCCAGAACTACATCCACCTGGCCGCCGGCGGCCTGAGCGTTTTTGATGTGGCACCCGGGCGTGTCGCGAAGGACCTGGCCCAGTGGCAGCCTCTTTGCGAATGGCTGGACCGCGAAGCCTGACGGGGCTGCGGCTTGTCGCCTGTCCGACATGGCCTGGCCCGGGCCGCCGCTAAAGTGCTCGCATGAAAACCTTCCAGACCCTATCCGACCTGGCCGCCTGTGTGGGCCAGGAAGTGGCCATCAGCGACTGGGTGACCATCACCCAGGAGCAGGTCAATCAGTTTGCAGAGGCCACGGGCGACCACCAGTGGATTCACATCGATGTCGAACGGGCCAAGCAGGGGCCTTTCGGTGGCCCGATCGCCCACGGCTTTCTCACCTTGTCGCTGCTGCCCCGCTTCTTCGGCGAGACGCTGGCCGTGACCGAGGCCCGCATGGGCGTCAACTACGGGCTCAACAAGGTCCGTTTCCCGGCGCCCGTGCCGGTGGGCAGCCGCTTGCGCGCCCGCCTTCGCCTGCTGGAGGCCTCGCCCATCGACAACCAGGGCTACCAATTTGCCTGGGAGGTCACGGTCGAGCGCGAGGGCGGCAGCAAGCCGGTCTGTGTGGCCGAATCCCTGGCGCGCCAATATCCCTGAAGGCGTCCGGGCCCGGCCTCAGCCCTGTGCGGCCGGGGCGGTCTGGGCCCCTCCGAAGCCGTTCTGCCGCCAGGCCTCGAACACGGTCACGGCCACCGCATTGGACAGGTTGAGGCTGCGCTGGTCGGGCCGCATCGGCAGCCTCAGGCGCTGCGACAGTGGAAACTGCTCGCGCAATTCAGGGGCCAGGCCCCGGGTCTCGGCACCGAACACCAGCCAGTCGCCCGGCTGAAAGCTCAGCTCGAAGGCGGGTCGGGAGCCCCGGGTGGTCAGGGCGAACATGCGGTCGCGTGCCGGCTGCTCCTGTGCCAGAAAGGTCTCCCAGTTGGCATGGCGTCGCAGATCGGCGTACTCGTGATAGTCCAGCCCGGCGCGGCGCATGAGGCGGTCTTCCATCGAGAATCCCAGCGGCTCGATCAGGTGCAAGGTGCAGCCCGTGTTGGCGGCCAGGCGGATGACGTTGCCCGTGTTGGGCGGGATTTCGGGTTCGACGAGAACAATGTGAAACATCCCGCCATTGTCGCGCGCCTGCACCGGAGGGCGCTCGGGTCCACTTCACCAAGACGCAGGCGTGCGCGCCAGAACGCAGGCATGCACCTCACGGGCTGCGCCCGCCTGTAACAGCACCCGTGCCGCGCTGTGCAGCGTGGCACCAGTGGTCATGACATCGTCGATCAGCAGCAGTCGTCGGTTCTTCAGCAAAGGGGCCTGGGCTGGATCGAGGGCAAAGCTGTGGCGAAGATTGCTCAGGCGCTGGGCCCGGGTCAGGCTGACCTGAGAGGCCGTGTCCTGGACCCGCCAGAGCAGATGGGCTTGCAGACGGTCGCGGCCAGGGTCTGCCGCGCCCAGCAGTTGCCGGGCCAGCAGCAGGGCCTGGTTGTAGCCGCGCTCACGCAGCCTGGGCTTCGACAGCGGGATCGGGATGACCCAGTCGGCCTGTTGCATCGCTTCGGACACCCCTGGGGCCTGCATCATCAACTGCGCCAGCATGCCGGCCCAGGAGGGGTCTTCGTGGAACTTGAAGTCGGCGATGCAGGCTGACCAGGGGAAGGCGTAGTCGAGTGCTGCGTGGCAGCTGGACAGGGCGGGCGGGTGCAGCAGGCAGGGGCCGCAGACCGGCTGACCTGAGCGGACATGGATGGCGCAGCGGCGACAGCGCGGCACAGGGCGTGCAAAGCGCTGCACGCATTCTTCGCACACCCTTTGTGCGGGCCAGGCCCGGCAAACCGCGCACTGACTCGGAATGCGGGTCATCCAGGTCTCGAAAAGCCGTCCCAGCATGGACTCAATATACTCGCGGGCGCATTGTCGAGACCCCCCCATGAACCACCCGTCGCCCCCTACCATCGCCCCCTCTGCCGTGCAACGCTGGGGGCGTGTCGCCAGTCAGGCCTCACCCTGGCTGCATGAAGAGGTGGCGCGGCGCATGGAAGAGCGCTTGCAATGGATCGTGCTGCAGCCCCAGGCCTGGTTGGACTGGGCGCCCGCACGCGGGGGGCTTGAGGCGCATCAGCGATTGTTGTCGCGCTACCCCAAGGCCGTCAGCCATGTGCATGAGCCCTTCGAGGTCGACAGGGCCCAGGCCCGGCCGAGGCATTCGGCTGCCTGGTGGCAACCGGCCCGCTGGATGGGGCCGGCGTCGCACTTGGGGCTGCCCAAGCCGGGTGGGGTGCAGATGGTGTGGTCCAACATGGCCCTGCACCTCAGCGATCAACCCAGGGCCTTGATGGATGCCTGGCATGAGTCGCTGGAGGTCGGCGGCTTTCTGATGTTCTCGTGCCTGGGGCCGGACACGTTGAAGGAGCTGCGCGCCCTGTATGCCGAGGCTGGCTGGCCCGAGCCCGGGCCGGCGTTCACTGACATGCACGACTGGGGTGACATGCTGGTGGAGGCTGGATTTGCCGAACCGGTGATGGACATGGAGCGCATCGTGCTCAGTTATGAGTCACCTGAGCGACTGTTGCAGGAGCTGCGGGAGCTCGGCCGCAACCTGCACCCGGAGCGTTTCGCGGCCTGCCGTGGCCGAGGTTGGCTGGCTGATCTGAAGCACCGATTGCAAACCCACCCGGCCCTCGCCGGCTCGGAGCCGGGGCGCATGAACCTGACCTTTGAAATCATCTACGGCCATGCCTTCAAGCCGGCACCGCGCATCCGATTGGCCGCTGAAAGTGCTGTCTCGCTGGAGCAAATGAAGACAGTGTTGCGCCAGGGCAAAAAGAATTTGCCGCCTGTTTGAGAATTATCAAACCATGCTGGTCTCTCGGGTAAACTTGGACCGAGTTTTCTCAGGGCATTTTCCCGTGCAACCGTTTCATCGGGGGCTTGACGCATGTCAGATCTGGCATACCGTTTTGCTTGCGCCTCGGGCGGGGAGTTCGACTGGCGACTGCGCCGCAATTGTTCCGTGACACCGGTCCAACTGGCCTGGTTCTATGGTTCGATCTGTCTGGTGTCGACGGTGATCGCGGTGCTGTGCTGGCATCTGGGTGCGAAGCTGGTGATGGTTTTCACGGGCATCGAACTGCTGGTGGTTGGTGTAGCGTTCGTGGTGTTCGCGCGTCATGCCACCGACGGTGAGCGCATCCTCCTCAAAGAGGGGCGACTGCTGGTGGAGTTGGAGCAGGCAGGGCGCCTGGTCCGGACCGAGTTCAGGTCCGACTGGGTGAGGGTGGAGCCCAAGGGTGGTCACCGTTCCCTGATCGAGGTGTCCGGCCAGGGGCGGACGGTCGAAGTGGGGCGCTTTGTGCGCCCCGAATTGCGTCCGGTGCTGGCCAGTGAGATTCGAAGGGCTTTGCGAACCTTGTGACCTTCGGTGCCGCGGTTCGCTGGCACGGTGGCGTCGATTACATAGAGGCAATGAAGAAGTGAACACGATGAAGAGCATTTCCAACAAGTTGGCTTCGCTGCTGCTGACCGCTGGCGCCCTGATCGGCACCGCTGCTCATGCGGTCAATGACCTGCCCGGCGGCCCCGCCGTACGACAGCTCAATCTGGCTCCCCCGGTGACCCGGATCGCCGAAGAACAGCACTTCCTGCATTGGATGATGCTGATCATCTGCGTGGTCATCTTCGTGGCCGTGTTCAGCGTGATGTTCTATTCGATCTGGAAGCACCGCAAATCGGTCGGCTACAAGCCTGCCACCTTCCACGAGTCGACCACGGTGGAAATCATCTGGACCATCGTCCCCTTCCTGATCGTGATCGGCATGGCTTTGCCGGCCACCAAGGTGGTGGTGGCGATGAAAGACACCTCCAACGCCGACCTGACCATCAAGGCCACCGGCTACCAGTGGAAATGGGGTTACGACTACATCAAGGGCGAAGGCGAAGGCCTCTCGTACATCTCCACCCTCGACGCCACCCAGCGCGCCATGTCCAACAACGGTGCCAAGGGCGACATCCCCGACAACTACCTGCTCAAGGTCGACAACCCGCTGGTGGTGCCCGTGGGCAAGAAGGTGCGCATCATCACCACGGCCAACGACGTGATCCATGCTTTCATGGTGCCGGCCTTCGGTATCAAGCAAGATGCCATCCCGGGCTTTGTGCGCGACACCTGGTTCCGTGCCGAGAAGGCTGGCGACTACTACGGCCAGTGCGCCGAGCTGTGCGGCAAAGAGCACGCCTACATGCCCATCCACGTGAAGGTGCTGGCGGCCGCCGAATACACCCAATGGGTCGAGGCCGAGAAGAAAAAGGCCGCTGCCAAGGCGGATGACCCGAGCAAGGTCTGGACGCTGGACGACATCCTCAAGCGTGGCGAAAAGGTCTATGCCTCCAATTGTGCTGCCTGCCACCAGCCCAACGGCAAGGGCGCTGGCCCGATCAAGCCGCTCGACGGCGCGGCGGTGGTGCTCGATGCCGACCATGCACTTCAGATCAAAGTGCTCCTCAATGGCCAGAACAACGGTGCCATGCCTGCCTGGAAGCAGCTGTCGGATACCGACATCGCTGCTGTGGTGACCTACACCAAGAACAATTGGTCCAACAAGACGGGTCAGCTGGTTCAGCCTGCTGAAGTGCTCGCACTGCGCGGCAAGTAATCCGACGTCGCCCCTCCAGACATAGACAAGGAATCATCATGAGTGCAGTTCTCGACCACCACGATCATGCGCACGACGATCACAGCCATGGCGCCCCGGCCGGCTGGCGGCGCTGGGTTTTTGCGACCAACCACAAGGACATCGGCACGCTGTACCTGCTGTTCAGCTTCACCATGCTGATGATCGGCGGTGTGCTGGCCCTGGGCATCCGCGCCGAGCTGTTCCAGCCCGGCTTGCAGCTGATGAACCCCGAGTTGTTCAACCAACTGACCACCATGCACGGTCTGATCATGGTGTTCGGCGCGATCATGCCGGCCTTCGTGGGCTTCGCCAACTGGATGCTGCCGATGCAGATCGGTGCCTCTGACATGGCCTTCGCTCGCATGAACAACTTCAGCTTCTGGCTGATGATTCCGGCGGCCTTGATGCTGGCAGGTTCGTTCTTCATGCCCGGTGGCGCGCCTGCTGCGGGCTGGACGCTGTACGCCCCGCTGACCCTGCAGATGGGCCCGTCGATGGATGCGGGTATCTTCGCCATGCACATCCTGGGCGCATCGTCGATCATGGGTTCGATCAACATCATCGTGACGGTGCTGAACATGCGCGCGCCCGGCATGACGCTGATGAAGATGCCGATGTTCGCCTGGACCTGGCTGATCACCGCCTACCTGCTGATTGCCGTGATGCCTGTTCTGGCTGGCGCCATCACCATGACCCTGACCGATCGTCATTTCGGGACCAGCTTCTTCAACCCCGCCGGTGGCGGTGATCCGGTGATGTACCAGCACATCTTCTGGTTCTTCGGTCACCCCGAGGTGTACATCATGATCCTGCCGGCCTTCGGCATCATCAGCCAGATCGTTCCGGCCTTTGCCCGCAAGAAGCTGTTCGGGTACGCCTCGATGGTGTATGCCACCTCGTCGATCGCCATCCTGTCCTTCATCGTGTGGGCTCACCACATGTTCACCACCGGCATGCCGGTGACCGGTCAGCTGTTCTTCATGTACGCCACGATGCTGATCGCCGTGCCCACCGCCGTGAAGATCTTCAACTGGATCGCCACCATGTGGCAGGGTTCGATGACCTTCGAAACCCCGATGCTGTTCTCGGTGGGCTTCATCTTCGTGTTCACCATGGGCGGTTTCACGGGCCTCATGCTGGCCATGGCGCCGATCGACATCCAGCTGCAGGACACCTACTACGTGGTGGCTCACTTCCACTACGTGCTGGTGGCCGGCTCCTTGTTTGCCTTGTTCGCCGGCTTCTACTACTGGGCACCCAAGTGGACCGGTGTGATGTACAGCGAGACCCGCGGCAAGCTCCATTTCTGGTGGTCGCTGATCGCTTTCAACGTCACCTTCTTCCCGATGCACTTCCTGGGTCTGGCCGGCATGCCCCGTCGCTATGCCGACTACCCGATGCAGTTCGCTGATTTCAACGCAGTGGCCTCGGTCGGTGCCTTTGCCTTCGGTCTGGCCCAGGTGTATTTCTTCGTCTTCATCGTGCTGCCCGCCATGAGGGGCAAGGGCGAGAAAGCCCCGCAGAAGCCTTGGGAAGCGGCCGAAGGTCTTGAGTGGGAAGTGCCCTCGCCGGCGCCGTTCCACACCTTTGAGAACCCGCCCAAGCTCGATGCCACCGCTACTCGCGTGATCGGCTGAATCCAACCACAGATCTCAT
The DNA here is from genome assembly GCA_003987795.1 of Curvibacter sp. Taxonomy (GTDB): domain Bacteria; phylum Pseudomonadota; class Gammaproteobacteria; order Burkholderiales; family Burkholderiaceae_C; genus Curvibacter. The sequence goes on along the minus strand of RXJO01000540.1, from coordinate 4,024 downwards.
CAGAACCATGACTCCCGAGCAAAAGAAGAGCAACCTCCGCCTGGGCCTGATCCTGGCTTCCGTGGCCGTGGTGTTCTTCATCGGGTTCATGGCCAAGATGGTCTTGCTCTCGCACTGAACGGACTCGCATGAGCCGCCAGGAAAACACCCGCATGGTTGGCAAGCTGGCCGTTGTGGTGGCGGGCATGTTCGCCTTCGGCTATGCCTTGGTGCCCATGTACAAGGCCATCTGTGAGGCGACCGGCATCAACATCCTCGCCTTGGTTGAGCGTGAGGTGCCGGGCGGAGCACCGACCGGGCGGAACGCGAAGTTACCGGCCAACACCCAGATCGATACCAGCCGCACCATCACGGTCGAATTCGATGCCAACGCCCGTGGGCCTTGGCAGTTCAAGCCGGCCCAGCGTTCGATGCAGGTTCATCCAGGCGAGTTGACCACGGTCATGTACGAATTCCAGAACGTGCAGGACCGCCGCATGTCGGCCCAGGCCATTCCCAGTTACGCACCGCGGCAGGCGGCCCCCTACTTCAACAAGGTGGAGTGTTTCTGCTTCAACCAGTACACGCTGGAGCCTGGTGAAAAAAAGCAATGGCCGGTGGCTTTCGTGATCGATCCCAAGCTGTCCAAAGATGTGAACACCATCACCTTGTCCTATACCTTTTTCGAGGTCGGTGGCAAGACGCCGCCTGCGCCTGAAGGGCAGACGGCTCTCGCACCGGTGGCAGGGTCGGGGGCCGGATCATGAACCAGCCCGTGGGCACGTCTTCGCCGCAGCAACGCAAAGGGTCCTGGCTGCGCACCGTTCAGGCGGTCGCATGGTCTTTCGTCGGCATTCGCAAGAACAGCGACTACCAGGAAGACACCGCCAAGCTCAACATCTTCCACATCCTTGCCGTCGGTCTGGCCGGGGCTGTCCTGTTCGTGCTGGGCCTGATCGCCCTGGTGCACTGGGTGGTCCAATGACGGGCATGGCTTGTTCCATCAATTCAATCAGAGTCAGAGAGAGACAGGAGCAAAAATGAGTTCGACAACACACGGTGGAGCCCCTTATTACTTCGTTCCTCACGAGTCACGGCATCCCGTGATGGGGGCGATCGGCCTGTTCTTCGTGATCATGGGGGCCGCCAACTGGATCAACAGTGGTGAATGGGGCCAGTACGCCCTGGCCTTCGGCCTGGTGTGGTGGTTCGTGGTGCTTTACCAGTGGTTCCGTGACGCCATCGCCGAAAGCGAAGGCGGTCAGTATGGCCACAAGATCGACCTGTCCTACCGCTGGAGCATGACCTGGTTCATCTTCTCCGAGGTGATGCTGTTCGGTGCTTTCTTCTCGGCGCTCTGGTGGGCCCGCGCCCACTCGGTGCCAGCCCTGGGCAACCTTGAGAATGCGCTGCTGTGGCCCGGGTTCCAGGCCGCCTGGCCCGGCACCGTGCCGGGTGCCACGGCGTCTCCCGCCGGCACCATTGATGCCTTCCAGACCATGACCCCGTTCTGGCTGCCGACCATCAACACCGCCCTGCTGCTGACCTCGGGTGTCACGCTGACCATCGCCCACCATGCCATGCAGGCGGGCCAGCGCAGCAAGACGATCCTGTTCATGTGGACCACGGTGCTGCTGGGCGTGATCTTCCTGTTCGTGCAGGGTTACGAGTACATGCACGCCTACACCGAGATGAACCTCAAGCTCAGCTCGGGCGTCTATGGTTCGACCTTCTACATGCTGACCGGTTTCCACGGCTTCCACGTGCTGGTCGGTGCCTTGATGCTGTTCTTCATCACCCTGCGCCTGCAGAAGGGGCATTTCACCCCTGAGCGTCACTTCGGTTTTGAAGGCGCTGCCTGGTACTGGCACTTTGTGGACGTGGTCTGGCTGGGCCTCTACGTCCTGGTCTATTGGATGTGAATCGACCTGCCTCTGACAAAAAAGCGCCGCAAGGCGCTTTTTTGTCGCCGCTCGTGAACTGATGGCTCAGGGGGCGATGGGTTCTACACAGTGCTTTGGCTGCTTGGCGCAGCTTCTCATCGGCCTGCAGCGCCTATGATGTTCATCGGCCGGCCGGGATGCCGGTCGGCTGGATCCAACCCAATTTCCAACTGGTCAGAATGCACGCGAACAGCAGCACGGAAAAGCCGACGCGAAACGCCAGAGCCCGTGCCATGTTCGGCTTCTCGCCCGGCTGGCGCTTGCCTTTGAGCATGAAGAACAAGGCGGTTCCCAGGCTGAGCAAGATGGCGGCAAAGGCCAGGATGACGAGGTATTTCATGGAGGCGATTATCCCGTGAAGCGTTCTCGCGCGTGGCAGGACCGCCATGGCAACCGTGGATTCAACAAACGCTTCGTCCTCATCACGGTCGTGGCGCTGTTGGGCGTCTTGTCGACCCTGTCCCTGGGACGCTGGCAGTTGGGCCGCGCCGCGCAAAAGGAGCAGCTTCACGAGGCCATGTTGCGCCAGGGGGCCATGCCCCCTTTGAACTGGCAGGACTGGTGGCAGGCCAGCCGCACCGGCGAGGACCTGAACTACCGTCGCGTGATGCTGCGCGGCCAGTGGCTGGCACAGCACACCATCTACCTCGACAACCGTCAGATGAACGGGCACCCCGGCTTTTTTGTCCTGACACCTCTGTCCCTGCCGGGCAACCGGGGTGTGGTGCTGGTGCAGCGAGGCTGGGTACCACGCAATTTCCAGGACCGGGCTCGTGTGCCGGACGTGCAGACCCCGTCGGGCGAGGTCACGCTGCTGGCCCGAGTGGCACCGCCTCCGGCCCGATTGCTGGAGCTGGGGCCGGCCGCTGCGGCTGAGGGGTCTTCCCGCATCCGGCAGAATCTCGACCTGAATGCCTTCAGCGAAGAGATCGGGATGCGCCTGCAGGCGGGCTCCATGGTCCAGATCGATGCGAGCTCCGATGGCTTGCAGCGCGACTGGTTCGAGCCCGGTGCCGGCACCGAGAAACATTACGGTTACGCTTTCCAATGGTTCGGCCTCAGCGCCCTGATGGCCACTCTTTATGTCTGGTTCCAAATTGTCCGACGCAAATTCCGCCCGATCTGATCTGCCAACCCGGCCAAATCTGAGCGATTCACCCTTGGGGATGACCGTGCATTCGATGCCGTCCCCTGAGCAGATGGCGGGCGCCGATGGCGCGCGCACCCGGCTGGGTCGCCTGAAGATGCTGGCCGTGCTGCTGGTCTGTGCGGCGCCGGTCATGGCTTCCTACTTCACTTATTACGTGGTCCGTCCCACGGCTCACAAAAGCTTCGGCGAACTGATCGAGCCGCAGCGGGAGCTGCCTGGCCTGACGGCCCAGGACCTGCAGGGGCAGCCAGTGTCCCTGGCTTCGCTCAAAGGACAGTGGCTTCTGATCAGCGTCGCCGGCGGAGCCTGCGACGAGGCCTGTGAAAAGCACCTGTACCTGCAGCGCCAACTGCGCGAGAGCCTGGGCAAGGACAAGGATCGGCTGGACTGGGTCTGGCTGGTGCCTGACCAGAGCCCGGTCCGGCCCGCCTTGCTGCCCGCCCTGGGCCAGGCCGCGGTGCTGCGTGTACCCGCCGAGGGCTTGAATGCCTGGCTCAACCCGGCCGCAGGGCAGGCGCTGGCCGACCACCTTTACCTGGTTGATCCGATGGGGCACTGGATGATGCGCTTTCCGGCCCGGCTTGACCTGGCAGGCGCAGGCAAGGCCAAACGCGACCTGGAGCGCCTGATGCGTGCATCGGCCAGTTGGGACGAGGCGGGGCGTTGACACCATGAACACGCTCGCGCCCGCTTACGACCTTTCACCCCTGTGGCAGGTGATGCTCATGGGGGCACTGGTCGCGTCCGGCCCGCTGCTGTGGTGGTGGCTGCGGCATCGCGGCAGCCATGCGCAGGGGCGGCTGCAGGCCCTGGCCGTGGTCACCCTGTTCCTCACCTTTGATCTGATCCTGTTCGGGGCCTTCACTCGCCTCACCGATTCCGGCTTGGGATGTCCCGATTGGCCAGGCTGCTATGGCCATGCCAGCCCCTTGGGTGCTCAGGCGCCGATCGC
>RXJO01000339.1 GCA_003987795.1 Curvibacter sp. | reverse complement strand
CATGAGCCTGGTCCGAGGCATGGGGTGGAGCCTGGCAATGGCCCTGTGCACGGGTCTGGCTCTGGCCCAGACCAGCACCCGATGGGTGGAGGGACTGGCCGTCGTGGGAGAGATCCCGGTCAGCCTGCTTCACGCCGCAACGCCGCCCAGCGCTTCTCCCCCGGTCACCGCGAAAAGTGCCCACGCCTGCCTGTCGGAGTTGGCGCTGCGTCGACAACAACTTGAACAAGCCTCCCTGCCGACCGCACAAGCGGAAACCAGCGGGGCCACGGCAGCAGCGACGCGCCCGAAATCCTTCTCCAGGCCCGGCCCCACCCAGGCCCAGGCCGACACCTTGCGAGGCCTTGACAACGAGATCCGCACGGTCTGCGAGGAGACCGCCCTGCTCAAAGACGCGCCACCGGACGGCCGCAACAGCCCACAAGGTCTGAGCGGCCGGGCGCCTGCGGGGGCAGCGGCGCCCAGCGACCAGCGCGCCCTCTACACCCTGGAGGTCCAGGCCGATCAAGACGAGCAATCTCTGAACGGCATGCTGGCCTTGCGCCAATCCACCCAAGCGCAACTGCGGCAACTCCAGGGCAAACTGCCTGTCGACATCGGCGCGGCGCCCGCCCTGCCCGCCTCGCCGATCAATGCGGCAGACGACCCCTGGGACACCCTCATTGCAGAGACCCGCCTGGCCTTGGCGGGCCATCAAATGCAGAAGCTGCAAACACTCGATGCGCTGTTGGCGCGACAGTCCGCAGCCAAGACCCAGGCCTTGGAGGCACTGCATGTCCGGCTCAAGGCCTGGAGGGACAAGGTCCCGTTCAAGCCTGAAGAAATGGCACTCATCCGCACCGGGCTCGAGGAGCGCATCCGCCAACTCACGCTTTTGAGGGACGAGGCCGTGAGCCCGCCCGAAGCATCACCGGAACAGGCCGAGGCCCGCGCCGCCAACAGCCAGCTTCAGCCACGGTTCTGGTCGCAGTTCCTGCGCCAAACCCAGATCGACCTGTATCGCCGCAATCTGCTCGCCTGGGAATGGCGCTTCGAATTGTCACGCCCGCATCCAGACGGGCTGGGCACCCTGTCCGCGCGACTGACACGCCAGAGCCAAGACCTGCAAACCTTGGAACGCTCTGTCAGCCTGCTGCTCGACAGCGTGTCCAAGACCCATGCCGTTCCCGAAAAATCATCAGCGGCACGACAGAACGGCTCACCGCAAAGCGAACTGCTGGCCACCCTCACCCTGCTCAACGAGACCCGACAGAACATGCGCATCCTGGGCGCCGAGCTGCAACACCGGCTGGAGGCCATGAACCCCCTGCGTCGGGCCTGGGACCAGGTGCAGCAATCCATCAGCACCTGGACCCGCGAGATCTGGGATTTCAACCTGTTGACGCTGAATGAGAAACTCACCGTCAACGGACAGGACATCACCACCACCCAGAATGTGACCGTGGGCAAAAGCATCGGTGCAGTGCTCGTCCTGCTGATCGGCTACCTGGCGGGCTCATGGGCTTTGCGCCTGATGCGTCTGGGCCTGGTCAACGTCCTGGGCGTCCAGGAGGCCATGGCCGCGCGCCTCTACCTGACGGCCAAGGTCGTCATGGTCGCGGCCCTGGTGGTCTTGGCGATGTCCCTCGTCAACATCCCCCTGAGCGTGTTCTCGCTGCTCGGCGGGGTGCTGGCAGTCGGCCTGGGCTTTGGAGCACAGAACCTGCTCAAGAACCTGATCGGGGCCTTGATCCTGCAACTGACCCATCCGGTCAAGCTCGGCGATTTCATCGTGCTCCATCAGCATTCCGGCTTTGTCAAAAGCATGGGCTGGCAGTTTTGCGTGGTGCGTGGATTTGACGGTGATGAAACCATCATCCCCAACGTCGACATGCTCAGCGGATCACTGGTCAACTGGACCTTCAAAGACCTGCAGATGCGCCGCTCGATCTCGGTGGGCGTGGCCTATGGCTCGCCCGTCGAGAAGACGATGGCGCTTCTGGTGGCCGCAGCCGAGCAGGCGCAGTTTGTCCTCAAAGATCCGAAGCCGGTGGTGTATTTCAGCGACTTTGGCGACTCGTCGCTGGTGTTCCAGCTCAAGTTCTGGGTCGAGCTGAAGACGCTCAACCCCTATCTCATCGACACGGGTGTGCGTGTGCGGATCAATGAAGCCTTGAACGCCGCCAACATCACCATGGCCTTTCCCCAACGCGACCTGCATCTCTACCAGACGGAGCCGCTGCGGGTCGATGTGCGCCAGAAATGAGTCCTGCGACACAGCGCGCAGCCAGACATCTGGGTCGATTTGCAACGCGGCGGGTCAGGCCGGCCGACTCGATCCAGCGCGTGCTCAAGCACCCGCAGTTCCATCTGCACCTGGGCGTGAGCTGGCAGGCCGCCCAGGCCGGTGCCGAACTGGCGGGCGCGCAAGCCTGACGTGTAGGCCTGACGCATCGGTTTGCCGAGCAACCGCCTTGCCCTGCCCATTTTTTGGGCAGGTCAAGGTACCTCCTTTGAAATCAAGGACTTGGCACGGCTTTGCAGTCGCCGGCCACGGCTTGTCCACAGCTTTGTCCAGCGATGAGCGGGACAAGTCGGCCTCGGCCCGACGACCGCGGGCCCGCATGTACATAGTTGCTTTTCTTCCTTGGTGGGCCGGGGGCTGCCCCCTAGCATCGGCGCCATCCACAACCCGGCTGCCGCAGGCGGCCTCACAAAAAGGGCCATCATGTCCGCCGTACTCCGCCCCACCGACACCGAGGCACACCCCGTCCGCCTGGACTCGAACAACCTGGGTACGCTGCACATCACCCCGCTGGACGCCCCGCTGGGTGCGCGGGTCAGCGGCATCGATCTGCGCGACCGCCCCACGGCGGCCCAGGTGCTGGCCCTGAAGGCCGCCTTGCGCCGTCACCACATCCTGGTGTTCTCGGGCCAGTCGCCCAGCGATCAGCAGTACCTGGATTTCACGCTGCATTTCGGCACCGTGTTCACCCCCCTGCGCAATGCGCCGGTGCTCGGATCGGACCCCTACGGCAACACCCCGGATGTGGTGCGCGTGTCCAACGTGGACGACGGCCTGCTGGGCAACCACGAGCTGCCGGCCCACGCCGACCACCACTGGATTCCCCAGCCCTCGGCCGGCTCGCTGCTGCTGGCTCTGGAGGTACCTGAGCAGGGCGGCGACACCACCTGGCGCAACCTGGCACTGGCCTACGACACGCTGGACGAAGCCACCCGCCGCGAGATCGACGGCCTGCAACTGATCACCTACAACCCCTTCCTGCGCTCCAAGAAGCCGCTGCCCGGCGGCCGCGTGGACTACCGCACGCCCGACATCGAACCCGTCACGCCCTGGGTGGCCCATCCGCTGGTGCGCACCCACCCTGACAGCGGCCGACGTGCGCTGTTCCTGGGTGAGGGCACCGAAGTCGAACTGGTTGGCTACGACCCGGTGGCCGGCGCCGCCTTGATCGCCGGCCTGCGTGCCCACCTGCTGCAGGACCGCTTTGCCTACACCCACCGCTGGCAGGTAGGCGACGTGGTGTACTGGGACAACCAGATCACCTTGCACGGCCGCACCGAATTCGACCCGGCCCAGCGCCGCGTGCTCAAGCGCATCAGCCTGTCGGGCAGCACGCCGTTCTGAAGCGCTGTGGCCTTGTTGCTACCATGCACGGCAACCGCACTTCCCTGCAGCAAAGGCTTCAAGATGAACTTCGGCATCCTGGTTTTCGATGACGTGGAAGAGCTCGACTTCGTCGGTCCGTGGGAGATGCTCACCATGTGGCGACAGGTGGCCGAAGGGCCCTCGCACTGCCTGATCGTGGCGCAGAACCCCGGGCCGGTGCGCTGTGCCAAGGGACTGTCGATCAACCCGCATGTGTCGTTTGCCGACTGCCCGCCGCTGGACTACCTGTTGGTGCCCGGCGGCCAGGGCACCCGCCGGGAGGTGAGCAACCCGGTGCTACTCGATTTCGTGGCGGCGCAGGCGCGCCAGGCCCGGGCCATGCTGTCGGTGTGCACCGGCTCATTCGTGCTGCATGCGGCCGGCCTGCTGTCGGGCAAGCGAGCCACCACCCACTGGGCGTCGCTGGACCGGATGCGTGCACTGGGCGACGTGACCGTGCTGGAGCAGCGCTGGGTTCAGGATGGCACGGTGTGGACCTCCTCCGGGGTGTCGGCTGGGATCGACCTGATGCTGGCCTTCATCGCGGCCACCGCGGGCGACGAGGTGGCTGGCCAGGTGCAATTGGCCGCCGAGTACTACCCGGAAGGCCAGCGCTACGGCAGTGCCGATCTCCAGGCCCGAGGGCCGGCCTACCTGCGCCCTTCGGCCTGATGCCGAGCGCTGGGACTCAGAGCCTGAAGAATTTCACCGCCTGGGCCAGCTCCTCGGACTGCTGGCGCAGGCTTTCGGCGGCAGCGGCCGATTGTTCCGCCAGCGCTGCATTTTGCTGGGTGCCCTGGTCCAGTTCGTTCACCGAGGCCGACACCGCTGCGATGCCGCTCGATTGCTGCTGGGCCGATTCGCCGATCTCATGGATCAGATCGACCACCCGCTTCACCTCATTGACGATGTTGCCCACCTGATGGCCCGCTTCGGTCACGAGGTCAGCGCCGGCTTCGACGGTCTCGGCGCTGCTCACGATCAAGGACTTGATCTCTTTCGCGGCCTCGGCAGAGCGCTGCGCCAGCGTGCGGACCTCGGTGGCCACCACCGCAAAGCCACGCCCCTGCTCGCCCGCCCGTGCAGCCTCCACGGCGGCATTGAGGGCCAGGATGTTGGTCTGGAACGCAATGCCATCGATGACGCCGATGATGTCGCCGATGCGCGCGCTGCTGCGGGTGATCTCGGACATGGTCTCGGTCACGCGCTGCATGACCTCGGCACCTCCGGTGGCCGAGCCACTGACCGCCGTGGCCAGGCCAGTGGCCAGGTGGGCAGTCTGGGCGTTGTGGTCGACCTGGCGGCTCATCTGCTCCATGGCCGAGGCGGTGCGCTGCAGGTTGCCTGCCTGATGCTCGGTGCGACCCGACAGATCCGTGTTGCCGGAGGCAATCTCCTGGGATCCGTCGGCGATGGCGTCGCTGGCCTGTCGAACTTTTTCGACGACAGCGCGCACCTGGCGCCGCATCTCGGTGACCGAGGCAAGCAGACTGCCTGCGGGAACGCGCTGCTGCAGCGATGCGGACGACAGATCACCGCGGGCCATTTCCGCGATGTAGCCACTCAAAGCCTCGGGCTCGGCCCCAAGGGTGCGTTGCACGCTCCGCCACAGCAGCAATCCGAAGATGACCGCCGCCGCCAATGTGCAAAGCGCCGTCGCGGCCATGGCCAGCCTTTGCAACCAGGTGATGTGCTGAGCCTCCACGATGTAGGCCTTGGTGCGCTCGTCCGTCAGATCGGTGTAGCCGCGAATGGCCTGCTTCAGCTCGGCCAGCGTGGGGTTGCAGATGTTCTGGATCTTGTCCACCGCCTCGCGTGCCTGACCGGCCTCGAGTTGATCCACGATCACCTGGGCCACCGGCCCATAACGGGCCTCGACTTCAGCGATGCGGTCGATGTGCCGCATCACCTCGGCCGGCAGACCCGCCTGGCTGGCGGCGGCCTTGAGGTCCTGCAGGGCCTGCGCTGTCGCCTGCTGGTTGGCTCGGTAGTCGGCCAAGGCCACGCTGCGCTGCTGCCCGTCCTGCAGGAGGGCCAGGTTGCGGATCGCGATGGCCCGGCTGTCAGCCGAGGCGCTCAGTCGGTTGGCGATCTCAAGGCGGAGATAAATGCCTTTGGTGAAGGCATCAAGGCGATTGCCGATGTCGCCAAGAAAGTAGACAGAGCACGCGCCCAAGGCCAAGACGCTGAGGTTGATGAGCAACAGGATGCCGATCAGACGGCCTCTGAAGGTTGAAAACATGTCGAGCTCCGGGGTGGTGTGATCACCAATATCCGGCATTATTGCGTTATATGATATTTTTTACAATCACATTTATCGTTTGAAAAATGAGAAATGATTCGATCCGCAGCAATCGCGCGGCCAAAGGGCTTATCAGCCCAGAACCGGTCTTTCCCGGTGCAAGCTGAGGGGCTCGACCTGCACCTTGCCGGCGCGCAGCCAGGCCTCGAGCTGCCAGGCGGGCATGGGGCGGGCAAAGTAGTAGCCCTGCATGCCGAGGCAACCCTGGCGCAGCAGGAACTCGCGTTGCTCGGCCGTCTCGACGCCCTCGGCGATCACCTCTTTGTGAAGGCTGCCGGCGATGCCGATGATGGCCCGGGTGATGGCGGCGTCATCGATGCTGTCGGGCAGGTCGCGGACAAAAGACTGGTCGATCTTGATCTTGTCGAAAGGCAGTCGCTTCAGGTAGCCCAGGCTGGAGTAGCCGGTCCCGAAGTCATCCACCGACAGCTTGACCCCCAGCCCGCGCAGGCGGACCAGCAACTCGGTGATGCGCTCGGTGTCGTGGATGAAGGCGCTCTCGGTGATCTCGAGCTCGAGCCAGCCCGGCTCCAATTCGGCTTCTTGCAAGGCACTGGCCACCTGTTCGACCAGGTTCTGCTGCCTGAACTGCACCGCCGAGAGGTTGACGGCGATCGTCATGAGGCCCAGCCCCTGATCCATCCAGGCACGGGCCTGGCGGCACGCTTCGCGAAGCACCCACTCCCCGATGGGGTTGATCAGATGGGCCTCCTCGGCGATGGGGATGAACCGGGCAGGCGCGATCGGCCCTTGCTCGGGGTGACGCCAGCGGATCAGGGCCTCCAGGCCGATCAGGGCGCCCGTGGCCCCATCCACCTGAGGCTGGTAGTGCAACTCGAACTCCTGTTGCCGAATCGCCTGGCGCAGGCTGTTCTCCAGGGCCACACGGACCATGATGTGGGCGTTCATCTCGGGCGTGAAGAACTGGTAGGCGCCCCCACCGGCCGCCTTGGCCTGGTACATGGCCGTGTCGGCATTCTTGAGCAATGAGCCGATGTCGACGCCGTCACCGGGGTAGGTGCTGATGCCGATGCTCACCCCGACCTGGAGTTCATGGCGACCGACCAGAAAGGGGGTGGACACCACCTCGATCAGGCGCTGCGCGATCTGGGCCACCTGGGCCGGGCCGGAGGCCTGCTGCAACAGCACGATGAACTCGTCGCCGCCCTGGCGGCTGACCGTGTCGCGGGCATCCAGATTGGAGCGCAGGCGTTGCGCCACCTGTTTGAGCAGTTCGTCACCGACATCGTGACCCAGGGTGTCGTTGATGTTCTTGAAGTGATCGAGATCGAGGAACATCAAGGCGATGCCCGCCTGCTCGCCGACGCTGATCGCCAGGGCCTGGGTCAGGCGCTGATGAAGCTGGTTGCGGTTGGGCAAGGTCGTCAGCGCATCGTGCTCGGCCAGGTCACGGATGCGCTCCTCATCCTGGCGGATCTGCGTGATGTCGCGGGCCACCCCGGCCACGCCCACCAGTTGGCCACCTGAATCGAGCACCGGGGTGGAGATGTGCTCATAGCTGCGCCGGCTGCCGTCGGCAATCACCTGCACCGATTCGCGTCGGCGCTGCTGCAGGCTCTGCAGGGCTTCGGCCTCCTGACGGGCCATGTCGGCGGCCACCTCGGCCGGCCAGATCTCGGTGGCAGGGCGTCCCACAATCTCGTCTTCGGGTTTCCCGCTGGCCAGGCAATAGGCCTGGTTCACGGCGATCATGCAGCTGTTGCGATCCGACAGCCAGGCGGGGTCGGGCAGGCTGTCGAGCAGGGCCCGGGTGCGGTGCACGGTGGTTTCGTAGGCTTCGGTCATGCCGCGCGCCAGGCGCCGGGCTTCGTCATAAGTGCGCAGCCAGACCACCACCCAGCCAGACAGCACCACAGCCAGGATCACCGCGCTCAAGGCGGCCCAGAACACCTGTCGATACCAGTTGGCCATGAACTCGCTGTAGTTCCATCCCACCAGCACATACAGCGGGTGGCTGCCGATCTTGCGCAGCGAGAACAGGCGTTCCACCCCGTCCAACGCGGACGGTGCGGTGTAGATGGCCTCGGTGCGCTGCTCCGCCAGCAGACGACGCAGCGAGGCGCTGTCGATGGCCTTGCCCAGGCGCTCGGGGGCTTCGGGAAACCGGGCCACCAGGCGCGCCTGAGCGTCGAGCAGGGCGACCGTGCGCCCTGGCCCCAGCTGCAGACCATGGTAGAAATCCTGAAAATGATCGGCCCGCACCGCAGCCTGCACAAGGCCTGCAAAACGCCCGCTGCGGTCATCGATGCGTCGGCTGAGCGTGATCACCCAGTTGTGGGTGATGCGGGCAAAGATCGGGTCGGAGATCACCAGCCGCCCGCTGGGATCGGCCCGGTTGCGCAGAAAGTAATCCCGATCCCGGATGCTGGCCGGGAACAGGGTGCCAGCGGCGTCGTAGATGAAGGCGCCCTCGGCGTTGGCCACCCGCAGGCTCTGCGATTCGGGGATCTGGCCCAGGTACTTGGCCAGTGCGGCATCGATCGCCTGAGGGTCGTTGCGCTCCCCCCGCAGTCCCTCGCTCAGGCGGAGCTGGGTGGCCAGCAGCACGGTGTCGACCTTCTCGACCGTCGCAGCGGCGTGGCTCTCCAGCACCTTGGCCAGGTTCTCCTGGCTGTTCAGGGCCAGCTCGAACTCACGGTCATGCGATTGCTTCAACCCCCAGGACATCAGACCGATGTAGGTCAGCAAGGCCAACACCCCGAGCGCCACCATGCCGCCGCGCCGCCAGCGTTCAGCGGGCAGTGGGGCGTCGGGATGACGAGACCGGAGGAGTTTCTCGAAGAGGGCCACTGTTGAGTACCGTTGGGCGTGGATGGTGTGTCCACAGACCCCGGCTGTCAAACGCGACCCTCACCGGATCGGGGCACAGGGTGCCGGATGCGGTGACTGCGCTTTGAGGTTCGGGACGTCGCGGTATTGTGGCTGCGAATTGACCCGAATCAAGTTTTGAGTGAGGGCACCGACAGCCATCGGCACCGACACTGGCACCACACCGGCACCGATCAAGGCTTGCCTCAATTTTGAGCACCACAAGCCAAGCCTTTTCAAATCAAGTACTTACAAGCGATTTGCAAGGCTCGGGCACGGCTTGTCCACAGCTTTGTCCCTCAGAAATCGGGAAAAGTCCGCCGCCCTGGACGGGGGGCGGACGCTCCGGCCGTGCCGTGCACGGCCCTGAGGCTCAAGCGCGTTCACCGGCGCGGGCGTCCAGGCTCCAGCCACCGGCGCCTTGGGCAGCCAGCACCAGCAGACCGCCCACCACCGCGATGTTCTTGAAGAACAGCAACTGGGTCACGTAGGCCTGCTCGGGCGCCACGCTCCAGAACGGATGGAAGAAGAAGCTCGCGGCCAGCGTGAACAGGCCCAGCACCAGAGCGGCCCAGCGGGTGTGCCAACCGGCCAGCAAGGCCAGGCTGCCCAGGATCTCGACCGTCAGTGCCATCGCGGCGCCCACGCTGGGCAGGGGCAGGCCTGCCGAGCTGATGTAGCCCACGGTGCCGGCAAAGCCGGTGAGCTTGCCGATGCCGGCCGGCAGGAACAGCACGGCGAACAGCACACGGCCAGCCAGGTTGAGGGCGTTGTGCAGCGGGTTTTGATCGACGGTGGTGCGGGTCATGGAGATTCTCCTGAATGGGGTTGAGTGGACGGCCAGGCAGCTGAAGCTCAGCACCCGGCTGCCGAGGGCTGGCCCCTTCAGGGCTCGACTCAATCGGCATGGGTGAACTGTATTGGAGTCATATCAAGAGATAAATACGAGTTGAAAAGACGATTTGTCTCAATTAAAGAGTCAATCCAAGAACAATCACCCGGTAAACGAACAAAGCACCGACCATGTGGCTAGCACACAGTTCAGAAAACGCAAGGCAATAGTCTGAGACTGCAAATGGCTTTGAAACTGATTTGTCTGAAAAATGACATTTAATGGCTCAATCAGTCAGATACGTAACAAGAAGGGGAGCGCCCATGGGTGTCGTTCAATTCAACCAGATCAAAGTGGCCACCCGCCTGGCCCTGGGCTTTGGCCTGCTGCTGATCAGCCTGGTGGTGGTCGGGGCCTTGGCCTTGAACAAGTTCTCGTTGCTGAGCAGCAAGCTCGACATCTTGATCAACAACCGCATGGTCAAGATCACCCAGATGAGCGAGCTCAAGGACAAGATGCAGTCTGTGGCCCGCATCACCCGCACCGTGGCCTTGATCGAAGACGTGAAGGATGCCCAGGCGCAGGCCGACAGGATCGGGCCCTTGCGCGCACGCAGTGTGGAATTGCTGGCGCAACTCGAAAAGACCCTGGTCACGCCCAAGAGCATCGAGTTGCTGAAGATCATCCAGAGCAACCGCGAGGCCTATGACGCCGACATGGATGCCGCGATCAAGCTGGGCCTGACCGGCAAGCCCGAAGACGCCAAGGCCGCCACCGAGATCCTGCTGACCAAGGTGGCTGCGCGCCAGGATCTGATCTTCAAGGCCCTGGACGACTCTGTGGCCCTGCAGCAGGAACTGGCCCAGACAGCCGGCGCCGATGCCCGGGCCGCTGTCGCCTCGGGTGAGTTCTGGGTGCTGAGCATCTCGGCCGTCGCCATCGTCGTCGGCATCGGCCTGGCCTGGGCCATTGCCCGCAGCATCACCCGCGCCCTGGGCGCCGAACCCGACGAGGTGTCGCACGCCGTGGCCCGCGTGGCCGACGGTGACCTGAGCCAGTCCATCGCGCTGCGCCCGGGTGACACCGGCAGCATCATGGCGGCAGTGCAGCGCATGCAAGGCAGCCTGGTGCGGGTGGTGAGCACGGTGCGCCAGGGCAGCGAGGCCGTGGCGGCCGCCAGTGCCCAGATCGCCTCGGGCAACCGCGACCTGTCAGGCCGCACCGAAGAGCAGGCCAGCGCCCTCGAAGAGACCGCCGCCTCGATGGAAGAACTGGGCTCGACCGTGACCCACAACGCCGAAAACGCACGCCAGGCCAACCAGTTGGCGCAGACCGCTGCTGGCGTGGCGGGCCAGGGCGGGGCCGTGGTGGCCGAGGTGGTGGACACCATGAAGGGCATCAACGACAGCTCGCGCAAGATCGCCGACATCATCGGCGTGATCGATGGCATCGCCTTCCAGACCAACATCCTGGCGCTGAACGCGGCAGTGGAAGCCGCCCGCGCAGGCGAGCAGGGCCGAGGCTTTGCCGTGGTGGCTGGCGAGGTGCGCACGCTGGCCGGGCGCAGCGCCGAGGCCTCGAAAGAGATCCGGCGCCTGATCCAGGACAGCGTCGAACGCGTGGAATCGGGCTCGGCCTTGGTTGACCGGGCCGGCGCCACCATGAGCGAGGTGGTGAGCAGCATCCAGCGTGTGAGCGACATCATGGCCGAGATCTCCGCCGGCAGCGCCGAACAGGCCCAGGGCGTGAACCAGATCGGCGAAGCCGTCACCCAGATGGACCAGACCACGCAGCAGAACGCAGCCCTGGTCGAAGAGATGTCCGCCGCCGCCGACAGCCTGCGTGGCCAGGCCAACGACCTGGTGCAGGCGGTGGCGGTGTTCAAGCTGGCGACAGGCAGCGGCGGCGCGCCGGTGCGCGCGCCCGCCGCACCGCGGGCCCAGGTGAGCACACCCTCGGCCCAGCCGGCCCTGGGTCAACGGCCAGCTGCGACGAAGCAGGTGGCCGGTGCCGTCAAGCGCCCGGTTGCCGCCAAGCCCGAAGCTCTGGCCATGGCCCCTAAGGCGCCCACCGGCCGTGCTGCGCCAGCAGACGACAGCTGGGAGAGCTTCTGAGCCACGCGGCGCGGGTCCTCACAGGGCGGTGGTCAGCTCAGGCACGGCCGCAAACAGATCAGCCTCCAGGCCGTAG
>RXJO01000050.1 GCA_003987795.1 Curvibacter sp. | reverse complement strand
GATCGTCTCTAACTTTTTTGACAGCACCAGCAAGGCTGCGGTTTCTGCCAAGGCTTTCTCTTTGCGACGCAGGTCGCGCTCGAGCTCTTTGATGCGGCGGCGGTCTTGGGCGGTTTGGGACGGGCTGGCCCGTTGATCTTGAGGGTCAGCCAGCGACTGGGCTGCGGTTTGGCGCCACAGTTGCAGATCGTGCAGCAGCACCCCATTGGCTCGGCACCAGGCGCTCTTGGCTGCCTCGTCCATGGCGGCTGTGGTCAGCAGGGCATCAAAGCGGGCCGCGGCGCTCCAAACCTTGCTGTCAATGCGAGGCTGGCTCAAAGCATCACTGCGCCAACGCTCCAGGGTTGAAGCGCTCACACCCACCTCGGCTGCCACTTGGTCCAGTGGGGCGCTCTCGGGTGGCAACAGCTTTGCCAATGCTTTGTTCTTGAAGTCTTGTCCGTATCGGGCCACGTCGTTCTCTCATCGTCCTCACCCCCTAGTTTCTTCTGTTTTAAGGAGGCGACAACAAGTCTGACACGGGGGGGGGCGGTACAGAAATGAGGATGCCACCTGAGCACACTTTGAGGTTCGATGCATTTGGCGTTACGGATCTACTTGTCGATGAGGTTGTCATTTCAATTGAAACCTCGCTGGAAGAGCGTGGTCGGATCGATGCCTGGGAGGAGTTGAGGCGCGAAAAATCTGATCGTCTCATTCTATTGAAGAATGCCACGCCGGATACAGCCACTGTGATTATTAAGGAGGAGATTCAAACTGTCTTGCTCACAGATAGTGAGCGGCTAGTCTCGTTGGCTAAAAGCGATAATTTGCTTATTGATATTACTGGGTTGCCGCATCATGTATGGGCGCCGATATTTCAAGCTTGCTTAAAGGCGAGGAAGCGGGTTCGCGTTCTTTATGTTGAGCCTGATACTTATAAAACGCACCCCTCGCCGGCATCAGCAAATTTATTTGATTTAAGTATATCTTTTGATGGCCTTTCACCCCTTCCTGGTTTCGCAAAACTCGCCGGTCCGACCGATGACGAGCCGGCGCTCTTTGTGGCTTTTCTTGGCTTCGAAGGGAACCGCGCTGAGCGGATAATAAATCAGCTTGAGCCTCAGCCAAGAGTAATTCCAGTTGTTGGTGCACCTGGATTTCAGATCAATTATCCAGCTATCACTGTTGCTTGCAACCGATCTTTTCTCAATGAATTTGATTGCAATGCCGATATTCGCCTTGCTAAGGCAAGTTGCCCGTTTGAGGCATTTGAAACGCTCGCCTCAATACGCCGGGACTTCCCCGGTCATTATTTGTATATTGCACCTGTCGGGACGCGCCCACATGCGCTCGGAGCCTTGCAGTACGCTATAGCCAACGAGAGTCATTGTGAAATTCTCTTTGATCACCCAGTTCGACAATCAAATCGTACCAATGGCCGAGGGCTTATTCATGTTTTCAGCTTCGTCTCTTGAGAAGATATGACAGCAGGAATTGACGCGGATAAGTACTACACGCCGCCAGCTATGGCCTGCCGTGCATTTGAGCGTGCACAACTTGCAAGCGCTCCCGCCATTTGTGTCGACACTGCTTGTGGTTCGGGAAGCTTACTCTCTGCGGCAGAAGATGTTTTGGCGGCGCAGCATTTTTTGGGCATAGATAGTGATCCTCTTATGATTCGGCAACTTCGACGAGAACGACCGGATTGGCGTCTATATGTCGGAGACCTCCTGAAACGGCATCGCCCACCACCCACAAATTTCCCCGGGACTAACTACAACGTGGATTTGCTTGTTCTGAATCCTCCGTTCAGTTTAGGTCCAAAGAAATATCTTACCGTCAAATATTTGGGGCAATCTGTAAAGTGTAGCGTCGCAATGGCTCATATATTGCGAAGTTTGGAGCTGTTTAAGCCAAATCAGGGTGCCATCGCCGTTGTTCCTGAGTCCCTGCTTTATTCTGATACCGATCAAAATGCACGTGAACTCTTGGATCAGAATTTTTCACTTACTGAGTTGCTGCAGCTGAGTATATATACCTTCAAAGGTGCGCGGGTCAATTCGTTATTTGTGCAATTTAATTCGCCGGCTGGTAGGTCTAATGCTGCAAAAAAAATCGTACATGCCCATAAATATTTAATTCCAACATCAGTAGTAAGGGGGGGCTTGCAAATGCATGCCTTCAATCGAGTTTCGTTAGGTGCTCGAGTTATTCACTCAACGTCACTTAGGTCTATTGCGGTTGATGGTGTTGGTGCGGTTTCTGAGCGGACATCTATTGTAGCCAAGGGGCGAATATCCGGGTGGATGTTGTTGTTGCCGCGAGTCGGGTTGCCTAACGAGGGGGCGTTTTGTGCATTATATTCAGAAGACGAGGTGCAGCTATCAGATTGTGTGATGGGGATGACTTTCTCCTCTAGGGATGCAGCCGTTAGCGCTCAAATTAAGATTCGAGACCATTGGAAGTCTTTGCTATGTCTATATAGGGGTACGGGTGCGCGATATATTACGATTGATCGGTTAATTGACTGGCTTTATAGTATAGGAATTATTGATCGTAATTCTATGGGAGGAATGGGCGAAATGGAATTTATTTAGTCGTGTGAGTTTTCTGTGTTCATGAAAATGGGCCTTGCTGAGTAGTAGGACTAGGCCTTATGTTGGGTTAAAGTAGAGGGCCTTCGATAAGTCGTTTATTGAGGTGCTTCTGGAGTGGTGGGCACTGGATATGAATATTACTTGAGCCAGTTCTCATAAATAACCATGAATATTCTTGATTTGCCTTTTGGTTAAACGGGAGCTGCCTACTGTATGATTTGATTGGAGTGTGTACAGTGTTAGGCACAGTTTCAGCGTGTAGGCTTCAATTTGGCAACGGCACCGTAGTTGCGCTGTGTCAGCCGCTTGTCGTCATGCTGCAGTAGCGCACTTGCCTCGTCCAATCCCCCTGCCAACTGAGCGGCCCGCTTACGCATGTCGCGCAGCGACCATGCCCCGAATCTGGTGCATGAGTTCGTCATAGTTGGTGATGGCAGCTTTGGCATAGGCCCGGTTTCTGGCCTGGTCGTACCGGCACCGCAACATTCCATGGGTTACGCGCTTGCCGTCCATTGTGGATAGCAAGAACATGTACGTGGCTTTGACCGATTTGCGGTGGGCGATTAGCCCCGGCAAAACCCGGCCGACGTTGAGGTCGTAGTCCGCTTCTTTGCTTCTCTTGTTGGCCTCCAGCCGCAGCGATTCTGTGCGCGGCATCAGCACGTTGATGCAGTCGGTCAGACGCATGCCGGTGGCCGTGCTCAGATCCATGCAGTCGCGTAGTAACTGGTCGCCCTCGTTGTAAAGGGCCTCGAAAAATTCATCGACCACAACCATGCGGCGGGGTGTCTCCTTGTTTTTCCAATTGGATCTCTCCATGCCGGCTGCAGGCCAGGGAACGCGCGTTAGGCCTTCGCCGCGGGCCCAGTTCCAGATGATCGACAGCAGCGACATTTCTCGGTTGCCTTGGGTCTTGGCCGTGCGAGCCTTCAAGTAGGACTTGATTGCTGGCAGGTCAACCTGATCCCAGGTTGAATCCTTGAATACCGGGCGTATCGTGCGCAGGTTCTTGGTGTAGCCCTTGACGGTCTCCCTGCTGGTGTATCCTGGCAGCACCTTTTTCTCCCATCGCGCAGGGGCCTCTTCCAGCGTTCTCGCGATGCGCAGCGCCTGATTATGGATTTCGTCCGATTTTTTCACGGCCTCGTCAAACCTGGTGCCCAATGGCACGTCTGGCTCGCTGAGCAAGCGTCAGTTGTCGAGGTGGCAGGTCACCGCGCGCCCGCTTTTGCTATTGCGCGTGTGTGACCTTAGGCGGGGGGACTGTCCAAGTCATTCCATCACCGCCAACTTGGTGCCGCGAGAATGCACCACGACTCCTACAGACAGCCACTGGCGGTCGAGGCTCCTTTTCAATCGATGCAAGTCGCGGCAATCGCCCAAGCCTAAGGGCCGCTAGACTGCGCTGCAGCATCGTTGGAGGCGGGCGACGCATTCATGGAGCCCGGGCAAGATTTTTATCAGGAAGGCTTCTCATGCATCACTACAAGCTGGTTCCAGAGCTGGAAGAATGGGACGCCCATAACGGTGGAGAGATGGACCCTGAGGGCTGGGCGGCTTGCATGGGCTCGTACTCGCTTGCCTGCGGCTATGCCAGTCTGTTCTGGCCGCACTTTACTGAAGCAGCCGGGGTGGTGGTGCGTGGACCGACCGACGAAGCCTATGTGTTGTCATGGTTGGCGGGCGATAACGTCAATCGGCAGCAGGTTGAGGCCACTATCAACCACCTGCACCTACTCGATGTACAGCACCCAGGGGTCTATGAGACTGTCACAGACGAGCAATTGAGCTTTTTGGGGCAAACCCTCCGGGCCACTTGGGCCGCCAAGCTGGCCATCGATTTTCCGGGACGCGATTTTGTGGTGGAGTACTACAAGGGAAGCCCCGATGATCGCAATGCCCATGTGGTCACCTTCTATGAACGCCGATTGGACGCGTCAGGACGCGCAAGCGCCCGTGAGATGGGGTCGGATTGCACGCCATGAAGGTCGATGGGTTACGGGATCGCCCCCTCATGAGAACGATCAGCCTTGCTGGCTGGCAGGCAGGCCTGTGGGATTTGGTTGCTTGCATTCCCCCAGCAGGCTTGGGAGGTGTCGAAGGTCGCATGCCTGGGTGAACGGTGGCAGGCTAAAGCGCGACCTGAGGCCTATATGCTCTGGCCACAAAACAGCCACCTCAATGGGTGGCTGTTTGTTGAGATGGGAGCATCACGTGAACGGATGCGAAACGCTTCTTTGCTCTTACTCATCGCAGCACGTAAGTGCTTGATCTGTAAGTGGTGCCCGGGGCCGGAATCGAACCGGCACGCCTTGCGGCGGGGGATTTTAAGTCCGAAGATAAATCCAGTGAAATCAACGGGTTAGGTTCGAATTGTTCTGCCTGTACCCCTTCCACCTCTCGAGTGAAAGACGCGAGAAGCGGAATACATGCGGATATCGTCGAATCAATCCTCCTCTCGATCCAAGCTACCCACAAGTTCAAAGTCGTTCACCTCGCGTTCGAGCCGCTTTGGGGTGTACGTGGAAGCTACTTTGTCTGACGCTGTGAAGACCTTGCGCTCCGGGTCCGTTTGGTTTGTAGATGTCGCAAACGGATCGCTAAAATTTGCGCCGTATGGGTGGATCGATTCGGTCAATCCGCCATGGATGTGGTGCCCGCCAAAGACTATGCAGCGAACTCTGGATTCGTGCGGCAAGAGGTGTAGCTTTTGGAACAGAATGCAACAAGTCACCAAGCTTTCTGTCACAGTGTTAACGAGCCTAAAGTGCTTGTCAGTGCACAATACGTCAATCACTACGACGGATAGTTAGCTATGGCTCAAGGAACCTTTTCCGGGTTTGCGATCCCTGCTCAAGCAGCCAGTGCAGTCGATCACACCTATGTTGTGTTGACTCCAGGCCAGGCATGTGGGTGTTTTGGCCGATCATCGGGAGGCGCGCCCCTATGTAGTGGACATGGCAACGTCGACCAAGGTGCTTGCTTGGCAACCCCGACAGGGACCGCTGGTATCACTTATGGAATACATGGCGTTTGCCATCAGATGGCCAATCGGATCATGTGGCCTGCTCGATTGACGGTAAGTAAAGCGCGGGGCGCGCGTGGATCCATGATGGTTTGGGGTGCCTATGGTCGAGATCCAGTACGTGCCTTTTCGCCAGCGAGCTACCCATGGCCAGAATTGCTGGCCTGTCTTGCATCCCATGCTCATCCTTAGAAGAGAGCCATGATGGACGAAAGTAACATGTGCGAGCGAAGGTTTGAGGAACGACTTCATGCCATTCATGCGGTGGAGCGCGCCGTAGAAGGGGAGGCTTCCATGGATACGGGCCGTGCTGAAATGCTGGCAATGTTCGATAGCTTTCTCGGTGAAGATTTTGACGGATATAAAAAGGAAAGTGTTATTGAGTTGCAGCAGAATCTGCATCGTGGTCAGGTGTTGCTTGCCAAGCAGTTTGAGGAAAATGTATTAACAGGTGAGGAATATGTTGACGGTTTCAATCGCCTTCTAGCAGCAGTTTTTGAAGCCTCTGAAGAAATATTGGGAATCTCTAACTTTGAGGCACTTTTTGGAGCGCCTCGTGCGGAAATGCAGGGATATATCGATAAGGATATGTTTTTGGCAGCACATCAAAAAAAACCGGCAGGAGATATAGTTGTAAATATTTCGTCGATGCCAGCAGTTCACTTCGGTTTGAATCAAACTGTGCTTATCGTCGATAATTCAGAGCGTTATAGAGAGCGCTTGCATTCCGCATTTGAAAATGTTGGTTGCCGAGTGCTTATGGCCGAGAACGCATGGGTCGCTCTTGAAGTTCTGAAATCTAACCATCCAGATTTGATGCTTGTTGATATCAAGATGCCGACCATGACTGGGTATGAATTAGTGGAAATTGTGCATAAACGACCGGCAACTGCAAGGATGCCAGTTCTTATGATGGCATCTGCGATAACTAATGCGACCGTGGTAGAGGCTAAAAGTGTGGGGGCTTCATACGTTTTTAGTAAATTAAGTCGCCCGGAAGAATGGATTTCGGAAATTAATCGAAGTACTTTCAATTGAAGTAAATGGATGTTTCTGATTTTTTGTTTGGCTATTAATTCCGCACTTGACTTGTCGATGCTTTGGGGTTTTTGTGTCGCAGACGTTAATTTTGAGTGGTTGGAATTTTGATGGTTCTGATGTTTGAATGTATTTATTTTTTGGATAAGGTGTTGCTCGCGGAGTGACTCGTTAATGGTTGGTTTTAAGGTGTCAATTGAATGCTGATTTGGCGTTTGGTTTTTTGTAGTTTTTAATATGGATGATTTTCATTTTTATAAAGCCAAGAGTGCACGATTTATTGCATTCAAGTCCGCTTAAGGAAAATCCAGAAACACCAGGTGGGGTGGTTTTAAATGGTTCTTTTGTGCACCCCAATGTAGAAGACGTCCGGTCTGTATGCTTGGGAATTGACCGCTGATTTTAATGAAAACTCTTGTATTCAAGCTCGGCACAGATCTTGGAGGCGAATGTAAGAGCGGTCGTATTTGAGTTGGGGGTCAGCTTGCACAGCTTCATCTAGACACCTCGCCAACTCGTCATTAATCCACTGTTGTTTGTCGATGATTGCAGAAAGAAAGCGAAGCGCATCTCGGGGAAAATTTTTGCAATGTCCTGCTTGTTGAAGCCTGAGTAGTTCGCCGTGAGGAAAGTTGATGGGTACTAACCAGTCATTTACAAGCGCTCGCGCAGTCGGGAATTCACTCCCTGCACTTACGACCAAGTTTGCGAGACTGTTAGAAATTCGTTCCGTTATCAACGCCCGCGACTTTGGCCAGACGTGGTGCCAAAACGGGACAACCCGATTCCTCCAGTACTCCTCGCGCTGCCGCCCTGCGCCCTCAAGTGCTTGCGATAACGTACGTGCAATGACATCAAGCCCTTCTTGGGGTAGCGAGGCCACTGCGTCTCGAAGTTCGTTGGTGGTGAAATCCTCCATCGGCTCGAGGGATGCATAGGTCAGAAGCGTTGCGAACTGATGTTTGTGCTCTTTCAATTCCTCATAGTGATCAGCAGTGTCCAGAAAATCTTTCTTTATTCCTTTGAAGAATGGTTGGTACAACCTCGGCGACCAAAGAAATCCCTCCCATGCAGACTTGGCCTCAACGGGGTTAATCCAATTGAATAATGGTGCTAGATATTTTTGTGCCCACACTGGGTCTACACGGAAGATTGAAATTGCGTGCGAGCATAAAAGAACCCGACCGTGACGAAGGTGCTCAATTCTTGTGTTGCATATGGAGGTGAATATTGGTCGGATATTGTCCGGTAATAGGTCCCCGTCGCTGATTTTCTTCCCGAGCCAAAAATTAATGAGGGCATTAGTGATATGACCAACAGGGTGGTTGATTGCCTCCATCACC
Source organism: Curvibacter sp. (assembly GCA_003987795.1). Taxonomy (GTDB): domain Bacteria; phylum Pseudomonadota; class Gammaproteobacteria; order Burkholderiales; family Burkholderiaceae_C; genus Curvibacter. The sequence goes on along the minus strand of RXJO01000050.1, from coordinate 3,925 downwards.
GGTTCGTTGATGGGCTTACCATCCCGTTGAATTCCGGATTCTGGTGCTAACGGTAGGCCAAGGAATCTAATGCATAACTCCAGAAACAGATCCTGGCGGTCTTCAATGGACTTGGAGACGGACTCGAGCCAATTGGTAAAGGCATGCGACGTCTCTTCAAGGGTGGCTGCCGGCATCTGAGCGACCAGTCCTGCAACGAGTCGCCATGAGCGCTGGGCAAACTTCTCGTCTTGCCATTGTTGAAAAGCTGTGCGCCATCGTACGGAGGGCCATTGATCATTCTTGGCCACTTCTCGGAGAGCGAGAACGCTAGGACCCATACGCGTGCAACAGACCTCCGCCCAAGTGTCTTCGTCAAAAGGGCTACTTTTCTTCGGGGGGTGCTTTAACCAGGCAGCAAGCTCCCGCCACTTACGAGGTGCAACATCCACTCGCACGATATGTCCTTCGTCAGGGTCTCCAGTGCCGCTCATCCAATGAGTGAATTCCTCGCGTTCATGCTTCTCTAGCTTCCATTCAGGGTACAGCGCAGTAAGCATGTCCAAGCGAGCCTGTGCGGCTACGCCTAGTGGTCTGCCAGAAAGGTGAAGCTTCTTCAGAAACAGCCAGATACTATTTTCTGTTATTAAGTGAAAGGACTTCTCCTCTATGTCGTCTTTGTACATCCTACGAGGGGGGCCCGCGAGCACGGTAGCTTCGAGGATTTGCGCCTCAACTCCATGCAAGCGAGCACCTTGAAGCACCAATAGTCGGCACACCTCTCGCCTCGTCTCAACGGACCACAGCCACCAGCCTTCATTCGCAACAAGCCATCGAGCCCAAGCAATTTTCTTGAAGGAAGAAAGACTCGCTGCATGCAGCGCCAAGCGCTTGAACAACGGGTAGGGTTCCCCGAACCAACCCTCTGCGATTCGGGCTGCTCGTGCGGAATCAGCCATATTGAGCGCCTCCCAGGAATCTCGCAAGGACTCCGCCAAGAATGTCCAATCATGAAATCGGCGATTCTGCCAATGCTCAGAGATTGAGGGGAGATCCCAATGGGACCGGTCTCTTAATTCGTCGGCCTTTTCCAACTCAACGAACAGGTCCAGCGCATCTCGAAGTAGGTACTCAAACTCTCTAAGAAGAGAAATAAGAACAAGCTTATCTTCGCGCAGATTATTTCCCAAAGCAGAGTAGACATGTGTGCTGCTTAGGACTACATCACACTCTACGATGCTAAGTAAACTATCCGTATCAACGACTCTCTCAGAATTATCTGACCATCGGTATGGGGCGCGAATTTGAACCTTTGGCGCAAGGAGCTCACGAAGTGCTAATCTTGTGGAAGTGGATAGCCCTTCTTGGTTAAATCGCGTGCGCCAACCGTAAATTTCCGTTGATTGGTTCAAGCCTTTCACACGCCCGCTAAGTAATAAACTCCATACCTTGCGCATGGGCGCTGAAGGAATCGAATTAACTGCTTTCTCACGCATCTTTGCGAGTTCGTCGGTGTTGCCATCTCGCTCCAATTTCACAACTATCTCGAGTTGCCGCTCGACCATCCATGCAAACGTCCGACTCAGTCTTGCACCGCCACTGACTATCCAATAAATGAGTTGAGGATCGTTCAGGTGGCGCACAAGCCACATAGCTAGCTGACTCATCACTCGGTCCCACGCGCTATCAGTGCCTGCACTAGAAATTACTGCCATCCACGGGCTTAGTTGATATGGGCTCGGCCTTTTGATTAGACTGAATTGAAGATTTTCGTCTATGTCTACACACGGAGTCACATCAAATCGAGCTAAGTCCCCATGACTATACCGCTCTTGTGCAATAGCTTTCGTGAGCCAATCAAGCGAAGGCGCTGGCACAAATTCTGCGAATATGCGTGCAGGCCTTCCAGACTTGTCACAAAGCGCCCACAGCATGCGCCCAACGAAATCATCCTGCTGAGTGCTAGCTGTGGGACGAGCGGATGCGTAGTCGATAACAATTCGCTCTTTGCCGAGAACACCATCACGATGAGTTTCACCCCACGCCTGAATTGAGCGATGCAACAACACGTGCTGATTCTCAGCGCGGTACAGAATTGGTGTGACTCCCTTGGCCTCCCATTCCTCACGTTGGGCACTTTCTTCTCCTGGTGAATATTGGCCGAAGGCCCATGCAGTCTGCGTCTGCTCTCCCTGTCTTCGGTCTGCGGCCAACGCATCCATCATGTAGCGCAATACAGGATCATCTATGCTGTATCCGATAAAACAGACGACATAGTTTCGAAACAATTCACTGACGAATCGTGCCGCCCAGCGCTCTGTCAAATATGCCAATCCAAAGTCGCCACTGGTAACCACCAGACGGTTGAGGGTCGCATCTGCATCATCCTCGGGAAGGCGTCCATGCAAATAGACCAACCCATCCCAGCGGCTGTTCTTTGGTATTGGCAGCATCGGCGCAGAGTAGCTTTGAAAAGTCTTTTTACCTTGCGACGCTTCCTCGAATAATCTATCAAAGTTTGTGGTGACAAGTCTCAGGACTCCGTCTCGATTGCGCGCGAGATGCAGCAGCGCGGTGTGCGTGTCAGTCGCTCCTAGCTTACTTAAATCAGGCTGCAATCTCTTCGAAAGAGCACGCCTCACGGCCAATCGATCGCCTGGTAGGCGCCCTTCCAATAGTTCTAATGCTGTATCGAATTGGAGCTTATCTAAGGCTCGCTGCTCAATGCCAGAGGGGGCAGCACCGACGCTCTCATAAATGCTCTCGACAAGTCCTTTAAACCCTGGTAAGCCCGCGGGATACGAGATTCCAGCGCCGCAAAAGAAGACTACTCGCCCTTCTTCATGTGCCAACAACAAAGCGTCCGGAATGTCCGGTCCATTTACGACAAACTGCACTTTGGGCTCCCTTCTGAATCTCTCGTCGCTCCATTATGAACCGCCCCGGATTTGAACTGTGAACACGAACCGTGTCGGCCCACCTGCTTGTTTTTATTGGAGTACGTACAGGAGAATGCAAAGTATTCACCGTGTAGGCTTTAGCTTAGCGACGGCGCCATAGTGGCGCTGCGTAAGGCGCTTGTCGTCATGCTGGAGCAGTGCGCTTGCTTCGTCCAATCCCCCCGCCAATTGGGCTGCCCGCTTGCGCATATCGCGCAGTACCATGCGTCGGATTTGGCGCATGAGTTCGTCATCGTTGGCGATGGCCGCTTTCACGTAGGCCTGGTTTCGGGCTTGGTCGTATCGGTACCGCAGCATGCCATGGGTCACGCGTTTGCCGTCCATAGTGGACAGCAGGAACATGTGCGTGGTCTTGATTGATTTGCGACGGGTAATCAGGCCAGGCAAGACTTGGCTGAGATTGATGTCATAGTCCGCCTCTTTACCGGTCTTGCTTGCTTCCAGTCGCAGGGATTCTGTGCGTGGCATGAGTACGTTGATGCAGTCGGTCAGGCGCATGCCGGTAGCCGTGCAGAGGTCCATGCAGTCGCGTAGCAACTGGTCGCCTTCGTTGTAGACGGCCTCAAACAGCTCATCGGACACGACCATGCGGCGTGGCGTTTCCTTGTTCTTCCACTTGGATCGCTTCATGCCGGCCGCTGGCCACGGTTGGCGTGTGAGGCCTTCGCCAGGGGCCCAGTTCCAGATGATCGATAGCAGCGACATTTCCCGGTTGCCCTGTGTCTTGGTCGCTGGGGCTTTCACATAGGACTTGATCGCCGGCAGGTCGACCTGATCCCAGGTCGAATCCTTGAACACCGGGCGTAGGGTGCGCAGGTCTTCCCACTACTCTGGACTGACTGCAATTGAACCGGTTGGGCAGGCGTGGCCCCTTGCTGCCAGCGGGGCCGCATGGCGAAGAGGGCGCAAAAAAGCCACCTCAAGGGTGGCTGGTCATGCTCAGCATCTTTTTGCTCTTACCCATTCGCAGCACCTGTGTGCTTGAT